>NZ_RZRV01000011.1:0-196921 GCF_004023085.1 Mesorhizobium sp. M7A.F.Ca.US.010.02.1.1
GTTCATGGTCGGGAGCGCTCGCTGCCTGGGCGGTGCCGACGCTGGTCGTGCTGCTGATCTGGATCCCGCAGGCGCTGGGCAGCCGTCGGCAGGTCAGTCATCGCGGCTTTCACGTCGTCGGGCTTTGGCGCGATCGCCTGGCTTGGCAGGTGACGCTGTTCATGGGGCTGCAGTCGGCACTTGCCTATTGCATCTTCGGCTGGCTGGCGCCGATCCTGCGCGAGCGCGGCTTTGACGCGGCCACCGCCGGCGCGATGGTTTCGGTGTCGGTGATGGCGCAGGTCATCACGTGCCTCGCCGTGCCATCCTTTGCGATGCGGCTGAAGGACCAGCGCGGCATCAATGTGGCGCTCGTTGCCATAGCGGTGATCGCGCTGCTCGGCATTCTCTTTGCGCCGACGTCGACGGTGCTGTTCTGGGCGGTCCTGCAAGGCATCGGGCAGGGTGGCCTGATCGCGGCTGCCATGAGCTTGATCGTGCTGCGTTCGCCGGATTCGCATGTCGCCGCGCATCTTTCAGGCATGGCGCAAGGCGTCGGTTATGTACTGGCGGCATTCGGCCCGCTGCTGGTGGGCCTGATCCGCGATTGGACCGGCAGTTTTTCGGGGACGGCGTTCCTGTTCGTCGCGCTCGGGCTTGGCGTAGCCATCATGGGGCTCGGTGCCGGCCGTGCGCTGCATGTCGGCGCGCGGACCGTGCGCGAGGGCGAGCAATAGCGTCACGCAATCCTGCACGAAATGTTGACTGCCATGCCCGGGGGAATGCCTTGCCGTATGGCCTCGCGCGGATATGTATCGCGCATCAGTCGAACGGAGCGGGCGATGACGAAACACGACCTTCAGATCAAGACCAGGGATGGTGTTGCCAATGCTGGGCTTTTCCGCTCGGCAAACGCATCTCCTGCCAAGGCCGGCGTCATTCTCTATCAGGACGCCTTCGGTCCGCGGCCGGCGCTCGACAGTATGGCCAACCGGCTGGCGAATGAAGGCTATGCGGTACTGGTGCCCGACCTATTCTACCGCAATGCGCCCTACGGGCCGTTCGACGCCAAGACCGCCTTCGCCGAGGAAAAGACCAAAATCCCGCTGATGGCGCTGGTCACCGGCACGACGCAGGACATGACCATCAGCGACAGCGGTGCGTTCCTCGATGCGCTTGCTGCCGAGGGCATCACCGGGCCGATCGGCACCGTCGGCTATTGCATGGGCGGCGGTCGATCATTGAATGCGGCTGCAACCTATCCCGAACGGATAAAAGCGGCCGCAAGCTTCCATGGCGGCAATCTGGCCAGCGACGCCGCCGACAGCCCGCATCGCAAGGCAGCCTCAATCAAGGGGCGCGTCTATGTCGGCACATCCGGCGTCGACAGGAGTTTCCCGCCGGAACAGTCGGCGCGGCTGGCCGAAGCGCTGCGGGTCGCTGAAGTCGATCATGTCATCGAGAACTATGCCGGGATGGCGCATGGCTGGTGCGTACCCGATCATAGCGTTTTCAATGCCGCCGGCGCCGAACGCCACTGGAAGCGGCTGACGACGTTGTTCGCCGAGACGCTGATCTAAGCCTTCCGCGGCTGTTCTTGCCTGTTGGCTGCCCGTCCCGTTCGCGGTATCAGGCAGCACAAGTGGCGCGGCCCCATGTGAGTGGGTCGAGCGGGAACGAATAGCCTGATGCAATCCTATGATGTCGTGATCATCGGCGCGGGTGCCGCTGGAATGATGTGCGCCGTGGAGGCGGCCAAGCGCGGCCGTTCGGTGCTGATCCTCGATCATGCGGCAATGCCTGGCGAAAAGATCCGCATCTCCGGCGGCGGCCGGTGCAATTTCACCAACATCCATGCCAGCCCGAAGAATTTTCTGTCGGGCAATCCGCATTTCTGCATTTCGGCGCTCAGCCGCTACACGCAGCGCGATTTCATCGCCCTCGTCGAACGCCACCGCATTGCCTATCACGAGAAGACACTTGGGCAGCTGTTCTGCGATGGCTCCGCACGCCAGATCATCGACATGCTGGTCTCGGAAATGCAGGGCAGGGGCGTGGAGCTGGCGCTCTCGGCCAGCGTTGAGGATGTCCGCAAAACCGTGGAGGGGTTTGCGCTCACCCTCTCCACAGGCTTGGTCACTTTCCAGTCGCTGGTCGTGGCCTGCGGCGGCAAGTCGATCCCCAAGATGGGGGCGACCGGCTTCGGCTATGAGCTTGCCGAGCGGTTCGGCCTTGCTGTTGTCGAAACGCGGCCGGCGCTGGTTCCGCTGACCTTCGACGCAAACACGCTCGAACGGCTGGCGCCGCTGGCCGGCAACGCCGTCGACGCGGAAGTCGCCTGCGGCAAGACGCGGTTTTCCGAAGCGATGCTGTTTACGCATCGCGGCGTCAGCGGACCGTCCATCCTGCAGATCTCTTCCTATTGGCGCGAGGGCGATGAAATCCGCATCGCCATGCTGCCGGGAGTTGACGTGGCGGACCTCATTCGGGTGGCCAAGCGAAGCAATGGGCGGCAAGCGGTACAGACGGTGCTGGCAAATCATCTGCCGAAGCGGCTTGCGCAGTCGATCGCCGAGCGCACCGGGATCGACGGCAACCTTGCCGATCTTTCCGACGCCCAGATGAAAACCATAACTGCCGCAGTCAATGACTGGCGCATCAAGCCTGCCGGCTCGGAGGGCTACCGCACCGCCGAAGTGACGCTGGGCGGAGTCGACACCAACGGGCTGGACCAGAAGACGATGCAGGCGAAATCCGTGCCGGGCCTGTTTTTCATCGGCGAAGTCGTCGATGTCACGGGTTGGCTGGGCGGCTATAATTTCCAGTGGGCATGGTCATCGGGCTGGGTGGCGGGGCAGGCGGCCTAGACTTACGTCCGTGGCTTCGTCCCAGCAGTCGCCTTCTTCTTCTTTTTGGCCTGGTTGTAATCGATCGCTGCGCGGACGAGGTCTTTCAAAGCACGCTCATCGAGCCTATCGCCCTCAAGGATATCGATTGCCCGCCACACCTTGCCGCCGAAACCGTTGTTGAACAGCTTGTCGGGGTCCGGCAGGCTGGCGCCATGGGAAAAGGTCAGCTTCACCTTGTCCTTGTGGGCGTTGCCGACCACGATGTTGCCGTCGAGACACCATACCGGGCTGCCCATCCACTTCCACTCCTCGACGATGTCCGGGTCGGCTGCAAGGATGGTCTTGCGGATGCGGGCGAGCGTCTCGCCGCGCCAGTCCGAGAGGCCGGCGATCAATTGGTCGATTTGTTGCGAGGGGGTCATTGGGTGCCTTCCTGTGCCTCGATACGTTCAACCGCTGCCTGTCACCAGCGCGTCAGTTGGGTGATCTGAACGAGATTGCCGCAGCTGTCGTTCATCTGGACGATGGTCGAACCGGTCACTTCGGTCGGCGGCATGGTGAACGCGCCGCCCTTCGCCTTGATGCGCTCGTAGTCGCCCTTGACGTCGTCGGTGAAGAACATGATCGCGGGCTGACCCTGCTTGAAAATGGCTTCTTGATAGGCCTTGGCGGCCGGGTTGTCGTTGAGCGCGAGCTGCAGTTCGGTCCCATCAGGCTCTTCGGCCGAGGCCACGGTCAGCCAGCGATAAGGCCCATTGCTGAAATCGGCCTTTTTGGTGAAGCCCAGCACGTCGGTGTAGAAGCGCAGTGCGTTTTCCTGGTTGTCCACATACACGCTGGTCAGCTTGATCTTCATCGCTCATTTTCCTCTGTCATAGTCGGTCATTACGGGATCCAGCCGGGCAGGGCCGCGGCCTGCTTGATCCATTCCACCATCCTCGCCTCATCGAACTGATCGTCTTCGCGGATGTCGATCCAGCGCACATCCTTGCTCTTGGCCGTGCCGCCAGGTGGGATCGGCTGCAATGAGATGCCACTGAAGAAAGTTACCTTCAAATAGTGGGTGAAGACATGGAAACTCACGAACCAGCCCTGGCCTTCGATGCCGTAGAAGGGCGAGTTCCATCGCACGGCTTTGCGGACGTCCGGCACGTTGCGCTCGATGAGCGCGTCGAGGCGTTCGCCCAGGCCGCGCTTCCAACCCGGCATCGCAGCGATATAGGCCTGCACCGGGGCGTCACCATCGCCCTTGGCGATTTGCGGGTTGCCGCCCGAGAGCAGCACTGGCGCAGCCTTGGCCTTGGTCGACTGACCCTGTGTCTTGACCATTCTGCCTACTCCTATCCGCGCGCACGCTGCGCGCCGCGTCCCTTGGCGGCATAGGGCAGCACGAACATGTACAGACCGCTGGACAGCAGCAGGAGGAGCGGCAAGAGCGGCGAGTAGACCACCCAGGCGGGAGGCTGCCCGAATGCCATGGTGGCGAAGTTGGCGATGACGGTCAGCGTAAAGATGATCGACAGCCAGCGATGAATTTGCCGAACCCACATGTTCCAGTCCAATAGTTCCTCCTGTCAAAACAGCCGACGCGGACCACCGATCCGCACCGGCAGGTTTCAATCTATCCGCGCCAGGACTTGACTCAGATTCGTAAAGTACTGCCGCCACCCGCTCGTCGCGCCCCGATACGCCTGCTCCTGATCCGGCCGGAAGCCGGACTGTTCCATGCGCAACCGGGTGCCCGTGCTGGTCGGCAGGAGAGTCCAGGTGACGACACTCTCAAGGCCATAGGCCTGCCACGTGTAGGACAGTGTCTTGTTCAGCTCGACGGCTGTTACCTGACAGTCGACAACGATGCTCACGTCAGGTTGCGGTTCCTTTCGCAGCTTGAAACGGTGGTCCACGACTGGCTGGAAGTCGTTCTTCATCAGCCATTCCTCGATGAGATGCGGCTGGGTCAGCGCGCGCCAGATTTTCTCCGGCGGATAGGGGATCTCACGTTCGACGATGACGGAGCGCGTTTCGGTCGCGATGTTGGTCATTGGTCCATTCTTTTGAGCAAATTTTCGAGATCATCGAACCGGCTCTGCCAGAACGCATTCATCTGGTTCGTCCAGTCGGTCAGCGGGGAAAGTGCTGCGAGCTGGGCGCTGTAATGGGTCTGCCGTCCTTGATGGCGGTCACGCACGAGCCCGGCCTGCCTGAGCACGCCGAGATGCTTCGACACCGCCGGCTGCGAGACCCCCGACTGAGCCGTCAGGGCACCGACCGTCTGCTCGCCTTGCCGGCACAGGCGCTCGAAGATCGCACGACGCGTCGGATCGGAGAGCGTTCTGAAGAGGACATCGTGAGCGTTGTTCATTTTGGATCGATAACCCGGTGACTATTGATTGACGTATAACCGCCGAGATATGGATGTGTCAAGCGGGGTGCCGGCGGTCACGATCCGGCGGTTTCCAAAAAAAATCTTTCCATTGCCCCAAGGATTAGCCATTAGCCTTCGTCCAACAGGCAATGATGGCGATGATGCTGGATGAGAGCGAAGCCTCCGACGCCGAACTGATCGGGCGGGCGAAGGGCGGAGACAGGGGGGCCTTCAGCACATTGCTGGAAAGGCACTATGACTTCGTCTATCGCGCTGCCTATCGCTGGTGCGGCAGGAAGGCCGATGCCGAAGACATAGCCCAGGAAGTCTGCGTCAGGCTGGGCAAAGCGATCCGCGACTATCGCGGCGGCGGCGCCTTCACCACATGGCTCTATTCCGTGACCCTGAACGCCGCGCGCGACATGATGCGCAAATCCGCCCGCGAGACAGTCACGACAGAGGCCTATGGCGTCCATGCACTGATCTCGGGCGAGGCGTCGATCGAACCGGAAGACCCCGCCGAAGCGCTATGGGCCGCGGTGCGGCAATTGCCGGACAAGCAGCGCGACGCCGTGCTTTTGGTCTATGGCGAAGGATTGAGCCACGCGGCCGCCGCCGAGGCGATGGCGATCTCGGAGACGACGGTTTCCTGGCACATCCATGAAGCGAAGAAACGGCTGAAGACGCTGATGCGCGCGGCCGGGGAAGTGTGACCATGGTCGACGACAATGAACTCAACAGACTGCGCGATATCGCAGCGCCGGCGCCCGCCAAGGATGCCAAGGCACGTGCCTTCGAGGCCGCCCTGCGCGCCTATGATCAGGAAAATATTTCTGCGGTCTCCCAAGGATCGGTTGGCGGGCTTCGTCTCACAGAGCGAGCACAAAAGCTCTGGAGCGAGATCATGCAAAAGAAACTTATTGCCACGCCGGCCCTTGCCGGGCTCGTCGCCCTGCCGATCGCCGGATACGCCACCTTCCATTTGCTGAGGGAACAGCCGCCCAAATTCGGCGGCGACGAGAAGATCAGCGAGACGCTGGCCGACAAGCCGACGACGGTGAAGCCGACGACCGCCGAGCCGAAGCCGGCTCGCGGCGAGTTGGAGAAGGACAAGAAGGCGGACGCCGATGTGGAAAGCCGCGACGCCACCGATGCGCTTGTGGCGCCGGCCTCGCCGCAGAAATCCGAATCGACCGTTGCTGGGGGCGCTGCACAACAAAATGCGCTGGAGCGCGGTGTGCTGGCCGAGCCTGCGCCACCGGCACCGACAGGTGAATTCGCACTGGATGGCGCTGCAAGTGTACCCAGCACCTCGCGAGCCCGCATGGCGGCGGAGTCGAAGCTGATGGCGCCGCAGCAGCCGGCTATGGCGCCGGCCGACCAGATGCTGCCGCAGGAGGAAAATCGCGACCGTATCGAGGATTTCAAGACCAATCCGGTGCATGCGGCACTCGAGGACCCGGTCTCGACCTTCTCGATCGACGTCGACACGGCGTCCTATTCCTTCGTGCGCAGTTCGCTGAAGCAAGGCACTCTGCCGCAAGCCGATACTGTTCGCGTCGAGGAGATGATCAATTACTTCCCCTATGACTGGAAGGGGCCGGACTCCGCCGCGACGCCGTTCAACTCGACCGTCAGCGTCATGCCGACGCCGTGGAACACGCAGACCAGGCTGATGCATGTCGCCATCAAGGGTTTTGACGTCAAGCCGACCGAGCAGCCGAAGGCCAATCTGGTGTTCCTGATCGATGTCTCGGGCTCGATGGACGAGCCGGACAAGCTGCCGCTGCTCAAATCGGCCTTCCGGCTGCTGGTCAGCAAGCTGAAGGCCGACGACACCATTTCGATCGTCACCTATGCCGGCGACGCCGGCACAGTCCTGGAGCCGACCAAGGCGTCCGAAAAGGACAAGATCCTCAGCGCCATCGACAATCTGACGCCCGGCGGCAGCACGGCCGGTGAGGCGGGCATCAAGGAAGCCTACAGGCTGGCGCAAAAATCCTTCGTCAAGGACGGCGTCAACCGGGTGATGCTCGCCACCGACGGCGACTTCAATGTCGGCCAGACCGATGACGACGACCTTAAGCGGCTGATCGAAAGCGAGCGCAAGAGCGGTGTCTTCCTGTCGGTGTTCGGCTTCGGCCGCGGCAATCTGAACGACCAGATGATGCAGACCATCGCGCAGAACGGCAACGGCACCGCCGCCTATATCGATACGCTGGCCGAGGCCGAAAAGGTGCTGGTCGAGGATGCTTCGTCGACGTTGTTCACTATCGCAAAGGACGTGAAGATCCAGGTCGAGTTCAACCCGAACAAGGTCTCGGAATATCGCCTGATCGGCTACGAGACCCGCGCCTTGAACCGCGAGGATTTCAACAATGACCGCGTCGATGCCGGCGACATTGGTTCGGGCCATTCCGTTACCGCGATCTATGAAATCACGCCAAAGGGCAGCGGCGGCGAGCAGATCGATCCGCTGCGCTACGGCCAGGCGTCGGTGGACAATGGCGGCGTCGCCAACGCGGACGAATATGCCTTCGTCAAGATCCGCTACAAGCTGCCGAATGAAGACGTCTCGAAGCTGATCACCACGCCGGTGACCTCGGCCAACGAGATTTCGTCCTTCGACCAGGCCAGCGCCGATCAGCGCTTCTCCGTCGCGGTTGCCGCCTTCGGCCAGAAGCTGCGCGACGAGGATGCGACCGCGAAGTTTGGCTACGACAAGATCATGGAGATCGCCACTGCCGCTCGAGGAGCCGACCCGTTTGGGTACAGGTCCGAGTTCCTTTCACTTGTGCGCCTTGCCTCGGCGCTGGGCGGTAACCGGTAGTGGTGATGACGGCCGGTTTCTTTCAGATGGGATCGTTCTGACAGGGGAAACCGACCTACGGGCGGGTGAGGCAGGCCGGCGAGGGAAATCTTGCCGGCCTTTTTTCGCGGATTTTCCGGGTCGTTAAATTGCGCGGCATTTCCGGTACTGGATGGCAACCCTCTCCTTGTTACGCAGGACAGGTGTACTGGGCTTGAGGGAGCCGAAATTGCAGATCAGGACTATCGCCAACTCGATACCCCCAGCGCCAGACGCCTCGGCGGTTTCATCGGCCCCATCATCGGAATCCAGGCGTATCAGTGACGATGTCGCGCAGGCGCGCCATACCGCCCTGTCGGCACTGACCAACGACCGGTTCCGCATCATGCTGGAACAGATCACCGACCCCAGCGCTTCAGGCGCGCTGATGACGATGCGCGGCGACAATGTGGTCGACTTCAAGTCGGCGCAGTCGAGCTACGCCGACAACAGCGAATAGTCGAAAACCGATGGGTCAGGCCCGGCTGCGGCGGCGCTCGCGGCGGGCTTCGCTGGTCTCGGCGGTGTTTTCCGTCGCCACCTTGTTGCGCATCGGACCGATGCGTTCGACGATCGCGGCAACCGTCGGACGATCCGCCCTGGTGTGCGCGTCGAGCGCCTTGCGCATGGCGGCGAGGTGCTGGAACGAGGTGCCGCAGCAGCCGCCGATAATTTTGGCGCCGCCATCGACGGCGAGCCTGACATAGTCGGCCATCAGTTCGGGTGTGCCGGAATAATGGATCTCGGTGCCGCGGAATTCGGGAATGCCGCAATTCCCCTTGACGATCACCGTCGCTTCCGGCTTCGCCTCGGTCATGTCGAGCAGCGAGGCCAGGATGTCGGAGGCGCCGACGCCGCAATTGGCGCCAACGCCGAGCGGCGCCTGCGACAGCCCGTCGGTGACGCCGTGGATATCCTTCGGCAGCAGACCCATCATGGTGCGGCCGGCGGTGTCGAAGGAACCGGTGTAGGTGTAGGGCAAGCCGACGCGGATGGCCGCCTCGGCGGCGGCGCGGATCTCGTCGGGAGCCGACATCGTCTCGATCCAGGCAACTTCGGCGCCGCCGGCCTTGAGACCCTCGATCTGTTCGGCGAAGGCGTCGACCGCCTCGTGATAGGTCATGGCGCCCAGCGGCACCAGCAATTCGCCGGTCGGGCCGACCGAACCGGCGACGATCACCTTGCGGCCGGCTCTGTCGGCGACGGCACGAGCAAGCTCGGCGGCGCGCTTGTTCAGCGCATGCGCGCGGTCCTGCGCATGGTGAAGCTTCAAACGGTGACGGGTGCCGCCGAACGAATTGGTGAGGATGATGTCTGCGCCGGCATCGACGAAATTCTGGTGCAGGCTGGTGATGGTGTCGGGCGCCGTCTCGTTCAGCAGTTCGGGCGCCTCGCCGGCCTCCAGACCCATGGCGAATAGATTGGTGCCGGTGGCGCCATCGGCCAGCAGCACGCCCTTTTCAGCCAGCAGCGCATCGATCGGGTTGGTGGTCGTCATCGGATTGGCTTTCATGTTCGAAGTCGGATAAGGATATAAAGAAGTCTTTATGTGTAGTCAATGAATAGCTAGGACGGAGTTCGCCCATGCGGCGCCTTGAGCCATGGCGCGGTGGTGATCTTGGCTGCCGAAATCAGACAGTGCCTGTTGGGAACGACATGCCGGCCAGCCTGTGCGCAAAGCCGGACGCCTCGTGCGCATTGATGTCGGCAGCCCGGATCAGATTGTCGAAATGCTGGATCAGCGTCTGGATCGGCTGGGTGGCGTTGAGCACCAGATACATGTCGCCGACATAGATGGCGGCACGATAGGGGCCGAAGATGGTGTAGGGGATCGAATAGCGCATCCGCCCATCATAGAGAAACAGCCGGAAGGTCGGGTAGAGGTCGTCGAGCAGCGTCGCCATGTGCAGCAACTGGGCGCGCCGGTCGGCTTCGGGGAAACGGTCCCAGACACCCAGCCCGCGGGCGAAGATCTCCAGCGTGTGGCGCGGCATGCAGACTTCCATGTCGGTTTCCGGGCGCCTGTTGTAGTCGATGCGGTATTGCGTTTCTCCGGCCTGCGCCAGGCGGCTCTTGTTGGTGATGCCGGCTTCGTAGTCGACCAGCGCTTCGGTGCGCAGAAGATCGGGAATGCCGGCAGGCACGTAGCGGATCTTGGTGCCGGCCGCCTCGGCATGCCATTTGGCCAGCAGGGTGCGGTCGAAGCCGTCGGGTGCCTCCTCGATCTCCAGGCTCTCGCGGATTTCGCCGGTGAGGCCCTCGTCCTGGCTGAGACCGAGTAGCCAGTCCAGCGACACTTTGAACTCGGCGGCGATGTTGAGCAGCGTTTCGGCGCGGGGCAGGCGGGTCGAGGCGCCGGACAGCAGCTGCGATAGCGCCGAGCGGTCGATGCCGACCGCGGTCGCGAAGGCCGACTGGTTCAGGTCGGAGCGTGTCAAGAGCATTTTCAGGCGTTCGCGGAAGATCGTCGACAGGTCGCGCTTGTCCATGTGCGGGCTCCACCTCGATTGAGGAAAAATTTGCGCCGAATCGCTTCCGAGCGCGCCTCAGGCGTAAATGAATCCCTAAGTTTGTTTACAATGTATAACATGTGCGGCCGAAAATGCGCAATCGCAACAGTTTGTGCACTTTGTCTCGTTGAGTGGAATCATTTCTCCTGACACTATGCTGTCAGGAGCCAATTGGGGTTTCCGGCGACTGAGGGACAGTGGTCGATAGCATGACGAGCAAGAGCATCAGGCGACACAGCGCACCGGCCATCGAGTGGCCGACCGTGGTACTCGCCTTTTTCTGTTACGCAACTTGGCTCGCCACCGGTTTCCTGCTCTGGCCATCCTACCCCGTCCTGGCGCTCGCCATCCTGGCTTTGACCGCCGCACTGCAATCGTCGATCATGCACGAAGTGCTGCACGGGCATCCGACACGCAATGCACGGGTCAACGAAGCCTTCGTGTTCCTGCCGATCGGTCTGGTCTGGCCATTCCGCCGCTTCAAGACCATCCATCTGCGCCACCACGCCGACGAGCGGCTGACCGACCCGTTGGACGATCCAGAGAGTTATTACCAGGCGCTCTGGCAGCATGACGAGCTGCCGCCGACGATGAAATTCCTGCTCAAAATCAACAACACCATGGCCGGCCGCTTCGTGCTCGGCCCGTGGCTGTCCTGCGTCGGCTTCTTCATCGACGACGCCAAGCAGATGTTCGCCGGCGACAAGGCGATCCGCAAGGCGTGGCTGCTGCACGCGATCGGCCTTGCCGTCGTGCTGCCGATCGTCCAGTTCGGCTTCGGCATCCCGCTGTGGCTTTACATTCTCGTGCCGGTCTGGCTCGGCCAGTCGCTGATCTCGATCCGCACGTTCGCCGAGCATCAATGGTCGGAACATCCGGAAGGTCGCACGGTGATCGTCGAGCGTTCGCCGCTGTCGTTCCTGTTCCTCAACAACAATCTGCACTTCGTCCACCACAAGACCCCGACCGTGGCCTGGTACAAGCTACCCAAGCTGTTTCGTGACCGCCGTGAGGAATGGCTGCGGATGAACAATGGCTATGCCTATCCGAACTATTTCGCGCTGATCAAGGCTTACGCCTTCAAGGCAAAAGAGCCGATCGTGCACCCGGTGCTGCGGCGTCAAGCCGAGCCGGGCAGGGCCTTCAAGCCGCGCATCAGGGCGCGCAGCATCAGCGGGCTTGGCAGTGCGCCGGTTCCCGCCGAGCCGCCCAAGGAATAATCCGGCCTATCCGGGGGTCCGTGTCGGCCAATTCTGATTGGACGCCGCGTTTTTGCGATCCTTTTTCCCGACATGATGATTTGATATCGGCATGAGTGAATTGGTTGCGGCGTTGCCGATGTATGATTGGCCCGAAGTGCGCGGCGAGGTCGACGCGCAATGGGTGCTGCTGCGCGGTGCTTTCCGGGGAAAGGGCATTGACGCGCCGGAAACCATCGCGCGTCGCAATGGTGACCTGCCGCCGGTGCCGGGCGGAATTCGTGATGCTGCCGGTGCATTGATCGCACCCGATCCAGCGACATTGCCGCCGGACGAACTCGATTTTCACAGACTGTGGCTGCACCCGGCGCTGCTGTTCGCGCAGACCTGCTGGGGGCCGATGGAACTCGGCCTATCCAGGCATGTGCAGGTGGTCGCCCAGCCAAGCTACGACGCCTACGAAGGCGGGCAGGGCGAGCTCTATTCCAGCGCTATCGTCATGCTGGCGGATGGCGCGCCGTCGGTTGCCTCGCCCAATGACGGCAGCCCGCTGGTCCCACTCGATCGCATCCGTGGCAAGCGCTTCACCTTCAACAGCCTCGATTCGATGTCGGGGTTCCTCGGTTTGACGCGCGACCTGGAGGCGATGGGCGAGAGCCTTGACCTCTTTGCCTCGCGCAGCGAAAGCGGTGGGCACCGTTCCTCGATCGTGGCAATTGCCGAGGGCAAGGCCGATATAGCGGCCATCGACTGCGAGAGCTGGGCACTGGCGCAGCGTTTCGAGCCGGCGGCGAAAAAGGTGGTGGTCATCGGCTGGACCGGGCGGCGCAAAGGCCTGCCTTACATCACCGCCGCGGTGACACCGGAAAAGACGGTTGGGGCGTTGCGCGAGGCCCTTGCCGGGCTAGCCGAGCAGCCTCGCATCCAACGGGTAGGTTGAGAGCTGTTCGTTGCCGGTCTCGGTAATCAGGATCTGTTCCTCGATCTTGACGCCTTCGCGCCCGCCAAGCCGGCCGATATAGCTTTCCACGCACAGCACCATGCCCGGTTCCAGCACGCCGTCCGGCGTGTCCGATGTCCAGTCGCTGGCATGCGGTAGTGTCGGATACTCGTCGGCCAGGCCGACGCCATGATAGAGCACGCCGTATCGCGTCGGGAAGCAGTCTCCCGGTGGCACGGCCGAGCGCTCGACGAGGTCGCGAAACGAGATGCCCGGCTGCATCAGTGCCGTGTTGTGCTCGATCTGATCGGCGGCGATACGGAACAGGTCGCGCTGTTCATTGGTCGGCTTTGCATCGCCGCACAGCCATGTCCGCGACAGGTCGGCGCAGAAGCCGTAGGGGCCGATAAGGTCGGTGTCGAAGGCGACGAGGTCGCCTGATACAATCTTGCGTGACGAGCATTCCTGGAACCATGGGTTGGTGCGCGGACCTGACGTCAGCAGCCGGGTCTCGATCCATTCGCCGCCGCGCGCGATGTTGCCGCGATGCAGTTCCGCCCACAACTCATTTTCGGAAATGCCAGGCTTCAGCGCCTGTTCCATTTCGCCCATCGCCGCCTCGCAGGCGACGATGGCGCGGCGCATGGCGAGGATTTCGTCAGGCGACTTGATCAGCCGCGCATTTTCCATCACCGCTTCGCCATTGCCGATGGAGATACCAAGCCGCGCCAGTTCCTCGACGCCTTCCGGGTTGATGTGATCGACGGCGATGCGGCTGTTGCCGCCGCCATGCTCTTTCACCAGATCGGCGATCCCGGCGGCCCAGCGGCGGACTTTTTGCTCGGTCAACTCGCCGCTATAGAGGTACATCCACGACACCGCCGGCCGCACCTCGTCGACGACGCCGGAATGATCGGACAGGTGCTCGCAGGAAAAATAGTCGAACAGCACCACCGGGCCGTCGGTGGCGACAAAGCAATGCCGCGTCGGGTTGTGCGCCACCCACAGCTGCATGTTGGTCGAGTCGGTGGCGTAGCGGATGTTGACGGGGTCGTAGAGCAGGGCGCCGGCATAGCCGCGCCGCTTCAGCTCGGCGCGGATACGCTCCAGCCGGTATTGACGCATGGCAGGCAGATCGGGCGCGGCAATGCCTGCCGCGGCCCATTCAGCTTCGGCCTGCGCGCCATAGCCCAGCACATGCTGGTTGAGCGAAGCCGCCTTCCGGCGGGAGGCGTCGCGGAGGGCCTCGATCGAGCCTGGCTCGAACGGCATGATCTTGCGATGGCGGCCAAAGCTGCCCTTCGGCCCCGCGCTGTCCATGGTCGAACCTCAGGTCCGCATCTTCTCGCCGCTCGGGTCGAAAGGCGCTTCGACGTTGATGCGGGCCGGCCGGCGGTGTCCGAGGATCTCGATCTCGAACAGGCCCGCGCTTTCGTCCTCGGCAAGAGCCGCCGGCACATAGCCTTGCGCCATCGACTTCTGCACATAATGCGCATAGCCGCCCGACGTGACCCAGCCAACCACGCGCCAGTCGCCGTCGACGATGCCGCGCACGGCGGACGCGCCTTCGGCAGCCTTGGAGCCGCGTATTTCCTTGCCGCCCTTGTCGAAGCGTGGCGCGCCATAGCCATGCGGCTTTTCCACCGTGCCGTAGTCCTTGCTGACCTTGGCCCAGATCGGTTCGTCGCCCATGACGTCGGCGTCGGCGGCATCGACGATGAAGGAGACGCGGCGCAGCTTCGGACCCTCGACCTGTTCCTTGGCGGCAGCCTCGCGGCCGATGAAGTCGTTCTTCTCCAGTTTGATGAAGCGGTCCATCGCCCCTTCGAACGGGCCGTAGATCGGCCGCAACTCGCGGAACCAGGTCGGAAAATTCTTTTCGAGGCGCATGGAGAGCAGCGCGCGCATGCCGAAATCGACAAGGCCGAATTCCTCGCCGGCGTCCTTGATCGCTTTGTAAACCAGGCGCTCGTAGGCCGGCGCCATCCAGATTTCATAGCCGAGGTCGCCGGTGTAGGTGATGCGGTTGACCATGCAGGGCGCCCCGCCGACCGCCATCTCGCGGAAATCCATGAAGCGGAAGGCTTTTGTCGAGACGTCGACATCGACCAGTTTCTGCAGCAAGTCCCGTGATTTCGGCCCGGCGATCGACAGGCCGACCAGGGTCTGGTCGAAGCGGTGGATGCGCACCGTTCCGTCCTTCGGCAGGTGCTTCTCGAACCAGCGCATGTGGTATTTCTGCGCCGCCGACGAGCCCCAGATCATGAAGCGGTCTTCTGCCGCCTTGGCGATGGTGAAGTCGCCGATCAGCTTGCCGAATTCGTTGAGCATCGGCGTCAACACGATGCGGCGGGTCTTCGGCATGCGGTTGGTCATCAGCCGGTTGAGGAAATCCTCGGCCGCGGGTCCCGAGACTTCGTATTTGGCAAAATTGGCGATCTCGGTGACACCGACACGCTCACGCGTGGCGCGCACTTCCTCGCCGATCGGCCCAAAATCGTTGGAGCGGTGGAAGGAGACGATATCCCTGGGTTCCTTGCCTTCAGGTGCGAACCAGAGCGGTGTCTCAAGTCCCCAGCTGTCGCCCATGACGGCGTTGTTGGCCAGCATCGTGTCGTAGAGCGGGGTCGTCTGCGCCGGGCGTGCCGCCGGGAGTTCCTCATTGGGGAAGCGGATGGAGAAGCGGCGCGAATAGTTTTCGCGCACCTTGGCGTTGGTGTAGCGCAGGCCGGCCCATTCGCCGAAGCGGGTGACATCCATGCCCCAGACGTCGAAGCCGGGATCGCCATGGACCATCCAGTTCGACAGCGCCAAGCCGACGCCGCCGCCCTGGCTGAAGCCGGCCATCACGGCGCAGGCGCACCAAAAATTGGTCAGGCCCTGCACCGGGCCGACCAGCGGGTTGCCGTCGAGCGCGAAGGTGAAGGGGCCGTTGATGATCTGCTTGATGCCGGCCTTCTCGATGCCGGGGAAATGCTTGAAGCCGATTTCCAGCGACGGCGCGATGCGGTCGAGGTCGGGCGGCAGCAATTCATGGCCGAAATCCCACGGCGTGTTGACCGGCGACCACGGCTTGCAGGCCTTCTCATAGGTGCCGAGCAGGATGCCGTTGCGCTCCTGGCGGGTGTAGATCTCGCCCTTGAAGTCGAGCACGCCGATCATTTCGCGGCCGGTCGACTTGTTGAACTCCTCGACCTCCGGCATCGGCTCGGTCAAGAGATACATGTGCTCCATGGCCAGAACCGGCAGCTCGACGCCGACCATGCGGCCGATCTCGCGCGCCCACAGGCCGCCGCAGTTGACGACATGCTCGGCCTTCACCGTGCCCTGTTCGGTGACGACGTTCCAGGTGCCGTCGACCTCCTGTGTCAGTTCCACAACGCGGTTGCGCAGCACGATCTCGGCGCCGAGTTTTTTTGCCGCCTTGGAGTAGGCGATGGTGGTGCCCGACGGATCGAGATGGCCTTCCACCGGATCCCACATGGCGCCGACGAAATTGGTCTCGTCCATCAGCGGAAACATCGCCTTGGCTTCGGACGGGGTGATCAGCTCTGTGTCCATGCCGAGATAGCGGCCCTTGGCGTGGGCCAGCCGCAGGAAATCCATGCGCTCTGGCGTATCAGCCATCATCACGCCGCCGGTCAGGTGCAGCGAGCAGGACTGGCCGGATATCTCCTCGATCTCCTTGTAGAGCTGCACCGTATAGGCCTGCAGCTTGGCGACGTTGGGGTCGCCGTTCAGCGTGTGGAAGCCTCCCGCCGCATGCCAGGACGAGCCGGAGGTGAGCTCCGAGCGCTCGATCAGCATGATGTCGGTCCAGCCGGCCTTGGCCAGGTGGTAGAGAACCGAGCAGCCGACGACGCCGCCGCCGATGACAACCGCTTTTACGTGAGATTTCATCTAGATAAGTCCGTTTTTGAAGAGATTGAATTGGGTGAGCGGGGTGTGAAGACAAAGCGGAGATCGGATGCAGCGATGTTCTCGGCCAGCCTGCCATCAAGCGCGGCGAGGATGGTTTCACAGACCGACGTGCGATGTTTCAGGACGTCATGGTTCCAAACACGCAGGATCGAATAGCCTTGAGCGCGCATGAAGTCGTCGCGGTGGCGGTCATATGAACTGCCGGCGTGTTGGTGCCCGTCGATTTCCACGACAAGCCAATTTTCGCGGCAAGCGAAGTCAGCGTAGTATGGTTCGATAGAGAACTGTCGCGTGAACTTGTAACCGCCAAGCTTGCGGGCTTTTAACTCAAGCCAAAGCAGCGCTTCGGCTTGATTGTCGCCTTGCCTGAGTTTTCTCGCTCGCCGAGTTGTGCCTGTTTTTCGGCGGCTGCGCGTTTCATGAACGGCTTCCCCCACTCCGTCGCCGCTTCGCGGCGCCACCTCTCCCCCCTCCGGAGGGAGAGGAAGGGAGCCAGCCTGTATAAGCTCGCACCTTTCCTCTACCCCGTCGATCGGGGGAGAGGTGTCGAGCGTAGCTCGACGGAGTGGGGGTCGACTGTTCATCAAAGCAATGCTTCCACCTGGTTGCCCGCTTGCCGTAGGTTACGCGCTATCTTCGTTGTACCAATTTTGCGGCGGCTGCGCGTTTCAGGAACGGCTTCCCCCACTCCGTCGCCGCTTCGCGACGCCACCTCTCCCCCCTCCGGAGGGAGAGGAACGGAGCCAGCCTGTATAAGCTCGCGCCTTTCCTCTCCCCCGTCGATCGGGGGAGAGGTGTCGAGCGCAGCTCGACGGAGTGGGGGTCGACTGTTCATCAACAACACGGCCGATCAAAAATCGGTCGGCGCGCCGCCTTCGGACCGCCGCTTGGCGACGAAGGCGTTGAGTTCCTCGCGGATGGCCGGGTCCATGTAAGGCTCCTCATAGGACGCCAGCCGCTCCTTCCAGACCTTGTTGGCCTTTTCGAGCGCCGTCGGCGAGCCGGCTTCCGCCCAGGTCTCGTAATTGCGCCAGTCGGAGAGGATCGGCGAGTAGAAGGCGGTCTTGTAGCGGTCCTGCGTGTGCTGGGTGCCGAAGAAATGGCCGCCAGGACCGACCGACTGGATGGCGTCGAAGCCGAGTGCCTCTTCGGAAAGATCGAGAGGGGTCAGGAATTCGGCGACCATCTGCAGCAGGTCGATGTCCAGAATGGTCTTCTCGTAGGAGCAGCGCAGGCCGCCCTCGAGCCAGCCGGCGGCATGCATCATCAGATTGCCGCCGCCCTGGATGGCGCCCCACAGCGAGAACACGCTTTCATAAGCCGCCTGCGCGTCGACCGTGTTGGCGGCGCAAGTGTTGGAGGTGCGGTAGGGGATGTTGTAGCGGCGGGCAAGCTGGCCGCCGACAAGCTGCGCCTTCATGTATTCCGGCGTGCCGAACGCCGGCGAACCGGACTTCATGTCGACATTGGAGGTGAAGCCGCCATAGCCGACGGGCGCGCCCTTGCGCACCATCTGGGCGAAGGCGATGCCGGCAAGCGCCTCGGCGTTCTGCTGCACCAGTGCGCCGGCGATGGTGACAGGCGCCATGGCCCCCGACAGGGTGAACGGCGTGACGACGACGACCTGGCCCTTGCTCGACATCTGGATGATGCCTTCCATCATCGGCACATCGAGCTTGAGCGGCGAATTGGTGTTGATGATGGTGAAGACGGACGGCTCTTCCAGCATCTGCTCGTGGCTGATGCCGCGCGCGATCCTGGCGATCTCGATGCCGTCGACATTGCGCTCCTTGCCGAGCGAATAGATGTGGAACACCTTGTCGGTCAGCACGCTGAGATCGCGGATACATTCGAGGTGGCGGACGGACGGATGGATATCGGTCGGCTCGACCGGGTAGCCGCCCGTGCAGTTCAGGATGTTGTGCATCTGCGCAAGCTTGAGGAAGTTGCGGTAGTCCTGCTGGTTGCCGGGCCGGCGGCCGCGATCGATGTCGGAGCAATTGGGCGCCGACGCCATCATCGAGATGATCACATTGTTGCCGCCAAAGCGCACATTGTGAGCGGGATTGCGGGCATGGATGGTGAACTCCGACGGGCAGTGCGACACCAGTTCCAGGATCATGTCGCTGTCGAAGCGCACCCGTTCGCTGCCGTCGCGCACATCGGCGCCATGCGCCTTCATGATGCTGCGGGCCTCGTCGTGCAGCACGTCGACGCCGATTTCCCGCAGCACGCGCAGGGAAGCGAGGTGGATCGATTCCAGCTCGTCGTCGGAGACCAGCCTGGTTGGCGCCAGCGGGTTCTTCAGCTGGCGAAAAGCCGGCTGCTCGAACGCGGCCGAGCCGCCGGCGCGCTTTCCGGCGCGGCCGCCGCGACGGGCGCGGTCAGTGGCCAATGCCGGTTCCAAGGGTTGTAGGGCGGCGGTCATGATGGTCCTCGTAGGATGCGATAGCGGGCGGCATAATGGACCGGCGGCTGCCCAGCCATTGCGGAGGCGGCGACCACTAGGGCGAGGGAAGCGACATGCCGGAACGGCAGTTGCGCGGCCACGACATCGGCCTGATCCCGCCGCCTCGTTGGCTTAAGCGGATTTCGGCGGCCGGCCCTTCCTTTCCCGGGATCGAACCGATAGCTACTCGGCTTGCCGGCCGGATGGCCAGCAGTTCATTTGGATGGCAGCATGGTCGCGACCGGCTCGAGCGAAGGCGAAGCAGGAACGCAATGGGCAGCGCTTGCCGGCGTCACCGCGGCACTTGCCATGTTCGGCGCTGCGCAGGGGTTGAGCTCGCCGCTGTTCACGCTGCTGATGCAGAAACAGGGCATGTCGCCGGCGCTGATCGGCTTGTCGGCGGCGATGATGCCGCTCGGGCTGATCCTTTCGGCTTCCTTCGTGCCGGCCGCGGTGCGGCTGGTCGGTGGGCGCAACCTGGCGGTCGGCTGCTCGCTGATCGGCGCGCTCTGCTTCCTGGGCATCGGCTATCTGCAGGACTGGGTGGCTTGGTTCGTCATCCGCTTTATCATCGGCGTCGTCATCAACCCGCTCTACATTCTCGGCGAGGTGTGGGCACTGTCGCTGGCGCCGCCATCGCGGCGCGGCAGGGTGATGGGCGTGTTCAACACGCTGATGGGCGCCGGTTACGCCGCCGGACCATTCGCGCTGACCCTGCTCGGTACGTCGGGCTGGGCGCCCTTCATGGTCGGCGTCGCCGGTTTCGCGCTCTGCGCGGTGATCCTGCACGCGGTCTCGTCTAAGCTCACCGGTTTCGAGGATGACGGCCAGCCTGCCAGCGGCCTCGTCGGCTTTGCCAGGATGGCGCCGGCGCTGCTGCTTGCCGTGCTTGTCTCGGCGGCGGTCCAGCAGAGCACCTATGCGCTGGTCCCGGTCTTCGGCGCCAGCTACGGCCTGGCCGAAGCCGTTCTGGCCTCGCTGGTGATGGCGCTTTCCCTCGGAAACATCCTGCTGCAGATACCACTCGGTCTTCTGGCGGAGCGTTTTGGCGCACGCGCCATGATCATCGTCTGCGCGCTGGCAACAACCGTTTGCGCGCTTTTGCTGCCTCTGCTGATCGCAACGCCGTTGATCTGGGTCGTGCTGCTGGTGATGGGCGCGGTCGGTTACGGCGTCTACACCATGGCATTGGTCGAACTCGGCAGCCGGTTCAAGGGCTCTGTGCTGGTCGCCGGCAACGCTGCCTTTGCACTGATGTGGGGCGTCGGTGGCATCGTCGGCCCACCCGGTGCCGGCCTGCTCATGCAAGGCATCGGCCCGCTCGGGCTGCCGGTCGTGATCGCCGGCCTCGACGCGGTGCTGGTGATGTTCGCGCTGTATCGGTCGTCCGTGCGCCGAGCTTCCTGACAAGCCCAATCTCCTGACAGGCCCAGCCTCCTGACAGGCCCAGCCTCCTGACAGGCCCAGCCTCCTGACAGGCATTGTCTGGAGCAAACTGTTTTCGCCTGCCAGGGGCTTACCACCACGTTGCTCAATCGCTAATCCTGCAGCCTCGATAGCGGTGCGCACATGAATTTGGTTGAATCGAACAAGGACGAGACGATGCAATGGGCTGGCATCACCGGTGTGATCGCGACCGTCTCGGTGTTCGCCGTCGCGCAAGGGTTGTCCTATCCGCTGCTGAGTTTCATCCTGCAGCGCCAGGGCGTTTCGCCAGCGATGATCGGCTTGTCGGCGGCCATGACGCCGATCGGTTTCATCCTGTCGTCGCCATTGATCCCGGCGCTGGCGCGGCGGTTCGGGGCAGGGCGCACGGCGCTTACCTGTGCGGCCCTTTCGGCTGTCGTGCTGGCGCTGATCGGCTGGACGCAAAATGTCTATTTGTGGTTTCCCCTGCGCTTCCTGATCGGTGTGGTGAGCAACCCGCTCTATGTGCTGAGCGAGATCTGGGTCATCGCGCTGGCGCCGCCGGCCCGGCGAGGGCGCGTCATGGGTGTCTATTCGACGATCATCTCGGCCGGTTTCGCGGCCGGGCCACTGTGCCTGCTTGCAGTCGGCACCGAGGGCTGGCCGCCCTTCCTCGTCGGTATCTCCGCCTTCGTGCTGTGCGGCATCTGCCTGGGCTTGGTGCTGCCGCGTTTGCCCAAGGTCGACGAGGCCGGGCATCAGGTTTCCGTCCTGGGTTTCGTGCCGCTGGCGTGGCTGATTTTGTTTGCCGTCATAGTCGCCGCCGGCTTCGAACAGGGCGCGCTGGCGTTGCTGCCGGTCTATGGCACCCATCACGGCATCACCGAAACCCGCATGTCGGCGCTGCTGTCGGTGATGATTGCCGGCAACATCGCCATGCAGGTGCCGCTCGGCCTTTTGGCGGAAAGGCTTTCCGCGCTCCTGGTACGGCTCGCCTGCGTCGCGATCACGGTGCTCGGCTGCGTCCTGCTTCCGCTTCTCATCGAGTCGCCGCTCATCTGGCCAATGGTCTTTATCTGGGGCGCGGTTTCCTACGGCATCTACACGATGTCGATCATCGAGCTCGGCGAACGCTTCACCGGCTCCGCACTGGTTGCCGGTAACGCGGCCTTTTCCTTGATGTGGGGCGTCGGCGGTATCGCCGTGCCGCCGCTGGCGGGCGGCGCCATGGATATTCTGGGTGCCGGCGGGCTGCCGATCACGCTTGGGCTGCTGTGCCTGGCGCTGGCTATTGCTAGCCTCGCTGGTCGGCGGAAAGCCTCAATCGTGCGCTGAGAATATCGATACAGCCTGTCGGCGTTGGCCTTTTCAAAGCAACGCGTTTATCGGAGACCTCATGACCAAGCCTGCCACCCAGACGCCGAATTCCACCCCCTCGACCGACGATCCCTTCCTCTGGCTGGAGGACAGGACGGCCAAGCAGTCACTGGACTGGGTACATCGCCAGAACGAGGTCACGGTTGGCGAATTGCAGGGCGATCCGTCCTATCAGGCGTCGTTCCAGACCGCGCTCGACCTGATGACGGCCGAGGACAACATCGCGGTCGGCGCGGCAAAAGCCGGCCATGTCTACAATTTCTGGCAGGACAAGACCAATGTGCTCGGCCTCTGGCGCCGCACGACCGTCGCTTCCTACAAGACCGAGAAGCCCGACTGGGAAACGATCATCGACTTCGACCAGCTTGCGGCGAAGGAGGGGGTAAAATGGGTTTTTGGCGGCGCAAGCCGACTCTATCCGGACTTCAACCGTTGCCTGGTGAGTATGTCGCCGGATGGCGGCGACGCCAGCGAGATGCGCGAATTCGACATCGCGACCAAGTCGTTTGTCGAGGGTGGGTTTCGTGCACCCGCTTCCAAGTCGGGCTTCAGCTGGCTGGATAAGGACACCGTGATTGTTTCGGCCGCTTTCGACGAGGCCGACAAGACCGAGTCCGGCTATCCGCGAGTCATAAAGCTGTGGAAGCGCGGTACCAAGCTGGAAGACGCGACGCCGATCTTCGAGGCGCAGAAAGAGGATCTCGCCGTTGGTGCCGCTGTCGAGTACGACGGTGACAGACGTTATCTGGTCCTGGCTCGAACGCTGAATTTCTTCGCTTCGCACATCTTCCTTCGGCTGCCTTCCGGCGAAAACAAACAACTGCCGCTACCGGACGACATGACCGATACGGCAATATTCAGGGATCAGCTCGTGTTCGGCGTACGCAGTCCATGGACGGCGCCCGACGGCACGGTTTGCAAGCCCGACGGCCTCTATTCGCTGGATCTCGCGCACTGGGTCAAGATCGGCGCGCTCGGACCTGTCGAAACCTTGTTCGAGCCGGCATATCGCGTTTCCATAGCCGGCGTTGCCCGCACGCGGGACCGGCTGTTCATCAGCCTGATGGACAATGTGCGCGGCAAGGTCGTCGTCTGCGAGCGCAAGGATGGCAACTGGTCGCTGAAACCGGTGGCGCTGCCCGAAAATGGCAATGTCGGCATCAGCCATGCCGAGCAGTTCGGCTCGAGCGTGTCCTTCTCCTTCACCGATTTCCTGACGCCGAGTTCGATCATCTGGTCTGACGACAATGGCGAGACGCTAGAAACCGTGAAGTCGCAGCCGGCGCGTTTCGATGCCTCGCCGCTGATCTCGGAACAGTTCGAGGCGCGCTCCAAGGACGGCACGATGATCCCTTATTTCGTCGTCAGGCGGCGCGATCAGAAGGGGCCGGTGCCGACGCTGCTTTACGGCTATGGCGGTTTCGAAGTGCCGCTGCTGCCCGGCTATGCCGGCGTGCGCGGCAGGCTATGGCTGGAAAAGGGCAATGCCTATGTGCAGGCCTGCATCCGTGGCGGCGGCGAGTTCGGCCCGGCCTGGCATCAAGCGGCGCTCAAGGGCAATCGCCAAAACGGATTCGATGATTTCGCAGCGGTCGCGCAGGACGTCGTCAAGCGCGGCATCGCGACAGCAAGCTCACTCGGCATCCAGGGTGGTTCGAATGGCGGCTTGCTGACCGGCGTTTCCTTGACGCAGCATCCCGAGCTTTTCGGCGCCGTCATTATCGAGGTGCCGCTGCTCGACATGCTGCGTTACGCCGAATTGCCGCCCGGCGCCTCGTGGATGGCCGAATACGGCGATCCGTCGAAACCCGAAGACGCGAAGTGGCTTTCAGCCTACTCGCCCTACCAGCATGTCGACGCCGCTGCCGCCTATCCGCCGGTGCTGCTGACCACATCGACCGCTGACGATCGGGTCCATCCCGGCCATGCGCGCAAGATGGCCGCCCGCCTGCAGGAAGCCGGCCATGCCAGGACGCTGTTCTTCGAGGAGACCGAGGGCGGCCATGGCGGGCGTGGCGACCGCCGGCCGCAGGCGGCGCAGACGGCGATGAAATATGTCTTCCTGCAGAGGGCGCTGACAGCCAAGGCCTAGACTCATTCCGTTATGGGCCAAGCAAAGGGTGGTTCTCCTCGACCAGCCTTTGCTCTAAGATGGCTTCCATGGCTCTCGTCAGGATGTTGATTGACGCATTTGAGGCTCGCGCATTGCGGGTCGCGGTGACGCCGTCACCGCGTACGCTGCGCGCCGAGCTTTTGCGGCTGTGCGCCCGCATCGGCTATTCGCCACCTCTCTGCCTCTGAAGCATTCGCCCCGGCTTGCCGGATAGAATCCAGAGGAAAGATCAGACATGACCTATCAGAATTATTCGCTGAAGCAGCTTCAGCAGATCGACGCCGCGCATCATCTGCATCCGTTCACCGACCACAAGGAAATGCGCGGGGCCGGGTCGCGCATCATCACCCATGCCAACGGCCCTTTCATCTACGATTCCGAAGGGGCTGAAATCCTCGACGGCATGGCCGGGCTGTGGTGCGTCAACATCGGCTATGGCCGTGACGAGCTGGCCGACGCCGCCTATGCCCAGATGAAGGAACTGCCTTATTACAACTCCTTCTTCAAATGCTCGACGCCGACGCCAGTGCTGCTGTCCAAGAAGCTGGCGGAGATCGCGCCGAAGCACGTCAACCAGGTGTTCTATGGCTCGTCGGGCTCGGAGGCCAACGACACGGCCCTGCGCCTCGTGCGCCACTATTGGGTGCTGGAAGGCCAGCCGGAGAAGAACCGCATCATCTCGCGCAAGATGGCCTATCACGGCTCGACCGTTGCCGGCACCTCGCTCGGTGGCATGGATGGTATGCACAAGCAGCTCAACGGTGCGGTGCCCAACATCGTCCATGTGATGATGCCCTACGCCTATGAACTGGCGCTGCCTGGCGAGAGCGATCATGATTTCGGCCTGCGCGCGGCCGGGGCTGTCGAGGAGGCGATCCTCGAAGCCGGCGCCGACAAGGTTGCCGCGTTTATCGGCGAGCCGGTCATGGGGGCGGGCGGCGTGAAGATACCGCCGGC
Organism: Mesorhizobium sp. M7A.F.Ca.US.010.02.1.1; assembly: GCF_004023085.1. NCBI lineage: Bacteria > Pseudomonadati > Pseudomonadota > Alphaproteobacteria > Hyphomicrobiales > Phyllobacteriaceae > Mesorhizobium > Mesorhizobium sp. M7A.F.Ca.US.010.02.1.1. The sequence goes on from NZ_RZRV01000011.1 coordinate 24,915, forward strand.
AAGCTACTGGCCGGAAGTGCAGCGCATCTGCCGCAAATACGATGTCCTGTTGATGCTGGACGAAGTCATCACCGGTTATGGCCGCACCGGCGAATGGTTCGCCGCCCAGACGCTCGGCATCGAGCCCGACACGATCACCACCGCCAAGGCTCTGACCTCGGGCTATCAACCGCTGTCGGCATTGCTGGTTGGCGACCGCATCGCCTCGACGCTGGTCGAGAAGGGCGGCGAGTTCAACCATGGCTACACCTATTCCGGCCACCCGGTGGCCTGCGCCGTGGCGCTGAAGAACCTCGAGATCATCGAGCGCGAAGGGCTGGTCGACCGCGTCAGGAACGACACCGGTCCTTATTTCGCCAAGGCGTTGCAGGAGCGCATTGCCGGACATGATCTGGTCGGCGAGGTGCGTTCGATCGGACTGATGGGCGCGATCGAGATCGTCAAGGACAAGGCGACCAAGGAGCGGTTCCTGCCGGCTGGAAGTGCGGCGGTGACCGTGCGCGATCATGCCATCGCGCACGGCATGATGCTGCGCGCTACCGGCGACACGATGATCCTGTCGCCGCCGCTGATCTGGACCCGCGATACGATCGATATGGCCTGCGATCGCATCTCGAAGGCGCTGGATCTGGCGCAAGCCGATCTGCGCAAGCGGTAGAACTCGACCCCTCGGCTGGGCGCTCCTCGGCGGGAGCGCCCAGCCTTGAGGCCATGCTGACGCGGGGAGCGAACGAATTCCACCACAAGCGCGTAGTGTGTGGGGCTGCGGCTGATTCGGCCGCGACAAGGGGTTTTGTTTCCATGAGAAAGACCGGCAAGAGCCGACGGACGCAAGAAGCGGCCAGCATCGGCGGCGACCTGATGCTGGCGCCGCTGGTGGCGATGATGCGGCTGCCGTTGATGACCATGGATGGCGGGAGCAGCCAGCCATGGAGCACGGAGACCGCGCGTGCGGTAAACGAGAAGACCGCCGCTATGGCCGAAGGCGTGTTTGCGGCGCAAATGTCCTTCCTGCAATCGGCATCGCGGTTCTGGCCGGAAATCTTTTCCGGCCGCACGCCGTCGCTGTTCAACGGGGTCGCGGCGGAGCGCTCGATCAGCGCCGCGCTGAAGCCGGCAAGCCGTGCCGTGAAAGCGAATTTTCGCCGGCTGTCCAACAAGACCTGACAGAAGTTGCAGAACTTTGATTTTGCGCATTGACGGGCGCATGCGCTAGAATCAGTCGGTACGTCACCGATGGGGGACACGATGGCCGGACAACCGCTCAACCAGCCGGCTGAAATTCCAGCCGAACTCGACCGCTGGAACTGGGGCGCCTTCTTCCTCAACTGGATCTGGGGCATCGGCAACAGCACTTTCATCGCGTTGCTGGCGCTGATCCCTGTCGTCAACATCATCATGATCATCGTCCTGGGCGCGCGCGGCAGCCGCTGGGCTTGGCAGAACCGCGCCTGGCGTGACGCGGAACAGTTTCGCAAGACGCAGCGCAACTGGGCAATCGCCGGCCTTGCCGTCTGGGTTGTCGGGATTGGCGGCTGCGCGACGATGGTGGGCAGCATTCCCTACGTCCTGAAAGGCAGCGATGCCTATCACATGACGATAGACAGGCTTCGCGCCGACGACCGCGTCAAGGCGGCGTTGGGTGATGATTTGACCGACAGTTTCTGGGTCGGCGGCCATCTCAACGTCAATGCAAATGGGGCCGGCGACGCCCAGTTCGGCATTCCGGTCCACGGCGCCAAGGGCAAGGGCACGGCCTATTCGACCGCTGTCCGGACAGCCGGCACATGGAGCTTGCGCCTGCTGGTCGTCAGGGTCGAGGGAACCAATGCGCCGATCGTGCTGATCAACGAAGATCATGTCCCGATCCCGAATGCTGCAATCGGAATATAGCTGGGCAAAACGCAAAAAAAGCAGCCTAAACACGGGCGCGAAGGCTGACAGTTCGGTCGGCTTTGTGGCCCAACAATCGGGTCACCACTGCTGCGTTCCAGACAAGGAAATATGCTGAAAAGCCGGATGCTGTCTGACAGTATGCGCATGCGTTCATGTGGGCCGGTGGCAATTTCATACAAGGGCACGCGCATATGGTGAGTTCCTTTCGTGCGGTCGTGGTCGGTGGCGGCTGTGTGGGTGCCGGCATTCTCTACGGCCTGGCAAAGCGCGGCTGGACCGATGTGGCATTGTTGGAGCGAACGCAGCTTACGGCCGGGTCGACATGGCATGCCGCGGGGCTCATCCCCTCTTACGCGCGCAGCCGCAATGTCGGCCGCATGATCGCCAGGTCGATCGAAATCTATGAGGGGCTGGAGGCGGAGACGGGCCAGAACGTCGGCTGGCACAAATGCGGCCAGCTGCGCATTGCCAACACGCGCGACAGGCTGGACGAGTACAGAAGCTACATGGACGTTGCCGAGGTCCAGGGTGTGCGGGCCCGGATCGTATCGCCCGCGGAGGCGCGAGAGATCTGGCCGCTGCTCGACAACAACAGCATGCTGGGCGCCCTCTACCATCCCGATGACGGCCACATTGCACCCGCCGATGTCACCCAGGCCATGGCCAAGGGTGCACGCGACCTCGGCGCGAAGATCCATCTTGATACCGAGGTCGTGGGTTTCGAGCGGATGCCGAGCGGCGAGTGGAGGGTCAAGACCTCGCGCGGTGACATCGTTTGCGAACATGTCATCCTTGCGACCGGCAATTACGCACGCCAGACAGGCGCCATGCTGGGCCTGGACATTCCCGCGATCCCGATCCTGCATCAGTACTGGATCACCGAGTCGGTTCCCGAGGTGGTGGAACGCAAACGGCTTGGTCTTCCGGAGATGCCGATCCTCAGGGACGAGGGTTACGAGGGCTATCTGCGCGAAGAGGGGGACGGGCTGATGTTCGGCCCCTATGAGCGTACCGAGCAGCTCAAGCTGTTCGCCGAAAACGGCGTCCCGGAATGGTTCGGCGCCGATCTGCTCGATGAAGATTTCGACGCCGTTTCCTGGAACTGGGAGCGCGCGACCGAACTGGTCCCCGCACTAGGCCGCGCCGGCATCAAGCGGAATGTGCGAGGGCCTTTCCAGATGACGGCCGATGAACTGCCGCTGATGGGGCAGGCGTGGGGCCTGGAGAATGTCTGGCTCGCCGAAGGGGTGCCGGGGGGCATCCTTTGGGGCGGTGCGATTGGCTACTACCTCTCCGAACGGATCGTGGAGGGTGGCAACAGCATCGACACGGCGGAGCTGGATCCCCGTCGGTTCGGCCAATATGCCAACAAGAACTGGACCCGGGCAAAGGTCCGGGAAGCCTGGGGCACCCACGCCGCACAGCACTATCCAGGCCAGGACATGCCGGCGGCACGACCGCAGAAAACGGCCCCTTCCTATGACCGTCTAAGCCAGCTCGGCGCGGTGTGGGATGTGTTGAACGGCTGGGAGATGCCGAGCTGGTTTGCGCCTGCCGGTGTCGAAGCGCGCAACGTCTACAGCTGGCGCTGGACCCCCAAAGGGAACCACGTCGCCGCGGAGGTCCAGGCTGTCCGCCAGACCGCTGGCCTGGTCGAGATGACACCAATGACCAAGTTCGAGGTCAGCGGACCGGGCGCAAGGGACTGGCTCGACGGAATCCTGGCCAACAGACTGCCGCGTCCCGGTCGCGTCGCTCTTGCCCATCACCTGACGCCGGCCGGCGGCGTGCGGGCCGAGTATGTGGTGGCGCGGCTGCAGAGCGACCTGTTCTATCTCATATCGACGCCGCGCGCAGAGCGCTGTAACCTTGACGATCTCCGCCGGCTGTTGCCGAAGGACGGCAGCGTGCATCTGCGCAACGTCACGGAGGATCGCGGCAGCTTCACGGTGGTTGGGCCGAAGGCGCGCGACATATTGCAGCCGCTGACGGAAATAGATCTCTCCAACGAGGCCTTCCCCTGGTTCAGCGTGCAGTCCGGCACTGTCGGCATGGCCAGCGACGTGCGACTGCTGCGCGTCAACTATTCGGGCGAATTGGGATGGGAGCTCTATCATCCGCTCTGCTATCAGCGGCATTTGCTGGATGCGCTCCTGGCCTCGGGGGAGGCGCACGGACTGAGGCTGGTCGGACTTCAAGCGCTGGAATCGCTTCGTCTCGATAAATCCTACCGCGCCATGTATCGCGACATGAATCTCGAACTGTCGGCCTGGGAGAGCGGCCTCGACCGATTCATGAGCCTCGACAAAGGGGACTTCATCGGCCGCGCGGCACTGGTCGCAAAACAGAAGCAGGGGGCGGCACGCCGGATCGCCACGCTGTCGATCGATACGGACGGTGCGAGCGCGTTCGCCTTCGAGGGCGTCTACCGCGAAGGCGAGCTCGTTGGCCACATCACCTCTGCGGGCTACTCCTACACTTTCGGTCACGACATCGCACTTGCGCTGTTGCCCCTGGAACTTGTGTCGCCCGGTATCGAGCTCGAGGTGTCCATCCTCGGCGAGCGCCGCGCGGCCAAGGTGATCGCGGACTCGCCCTATGATCCGGAAGGCGCCCGCGGGCGCATGTGAGGCATCCCGGAGTACAGTTTCCGGGTTATCGATGTCTCAAAACGTGCTGCAGGGCAAAACGCAAAAACCGCGCTCCATCAGGAACGCGGCTTTGCCAGATACGCATGGCGCTTCGCTACGCAAACACTTTGCGAAACTTATGGCACTTGTCGAAACTTACGGGCTCCGGTACGCGAGACCTGATCCGGAGCGCCGGGCGGATGAGATATGTCCGCCTCGCAGTCCGTTTTATAGGGACATCGTTACCGCGGAGTTATCGAGAGCTTAAGCAAATCTAAATTTGCATTTTTTCCACCGAAGGAAACCGGAAAAACCCGCCAAATCCAAGGGTTACGCTGGGTTACCCCTGAGAAAATTAATTATGCCGGAGAAATCGACGCCGCCATGTCCCTGGGCGTTGAACAAGGCATAGAGCTGGGCTGCTTCGGCACCAAGCGGCGTTACAGCACCCGCACTTTGCGCGGCTTCCTGGGACAATTTCAGGTCTTTCAGCATCAGTGCTGCTGCAAATCCTGGGTTGTAGTCCCTGTTTGCGGGCGAAGTCGGCACCGGGCCGGGCACCGGGCAATAGGTGGTCAAGGACCAGCATTGCCCCGACGAGGTTGAGGCGACGTCGAACAGCGCCTGGTGTGACAGGCCGAGCTTTTCCGCCAGCACGAAGGCTTCGGCGACACCGATCATCGAAATGCCGAGGATCATGTTGTTGCAGATCTTTGCCGCCTGGCCGGCGCCGTCGCCGCCGCAATGGACGATGCGGCCGGCCATCGGCTTCAGGATCGGCTCCGCGGTTGCAAAGGCGTCATCGGAGCCTCCGGCCATGAAGGTCAGCGTGCCGGCTGCGGCACCGCCGGTGCCGCCTGAGACGGGCGCATCGATGGATAGCAGGCCGTGTTTGGCGGCTATGGCGTGCACCTTGCGCGCCGACTCCACATCGATGGTGGAGGAATCGATGAACAGCGCCCCCTTTTTCGCCTTGGGCGCGATGTCTTCGTAGACGGAGAGCACATGCTTGCCAGCGGGAAGCATCGTAATCACCACATCGGCATCCTTCGCTGCGGCAACGGCATTGGCCATCACAGTCACGCCATGCTCTCGGGCGACGGTGAGGCTTTCCGGCACAAGGTCGAAACCATTCACCGCATGCCCCGCCTTGACCAGGTTAGCGGCCATCGGATTACCCATGTTCCCTAGGCCGATGAAGGCAATGGTGCTCATAATGGTGCTCCGTGATTTGGGCTAGGCAGTAGGCAGTAGGCAGTAGGCAGTAGGCAGTAGGCAGTAGGCAGTAGGCAGTAGGCAGTAGGCAGTAGGCAGTAGGCATGTCTATTCCGGTGTAAGTCTGACAATGAGTTGGCGAAGCATTTTGCCGATGCCCTCGGTCGATATCAGCAAGTGATCAGCTTGATCATGCGTGGCAAGGCCAATGCGTTCGGCGATCTGGAGGTGTGTCTCGAACTCCTTCAGCGAGCCTTGGGCGATCCGGAGAAATTGCTGATAAGAGCCTCTGTTGTCTCGACCATAACCTTCGGCGATGTTTGCAGGGATAGAGGTCGCTGAACGGCGGATTTGGCTGGTCAACCCGTACAATTCTTCCTTGGGCCATGCCTTGGTCAAAGAATAGGTGGCGACAGCCAGATCCATCGCCTGCTGCCACACGATAAGATCCTTGTACGAACTGATCTTGCCGGTCATCTCACTGCCTACTGCCTACTGCCTACTGCCTACTGCCTACTGCCTACTGCCTACTGCCTACCAATCAGCGCCCGCGCGATGATGACGCGCATGATCTCGTTCGTGCCTTCCAGGATCTGGTGTACCCGCAGGTCCCGCACCAGCTTCTCGATGCCGTAGTCATGCAGGTAGCCATAGCCGCCGAGCAGCTGCAGTGCGTCGTTGGCGACGTTGAAGCCGGTATCGGTGACGAAGCGCTTGGCCATCGCCGACCATTTGCCGGCATCCGGCGCCTTGCTGTCGAGCTTCGAGGCGGCGGCATAAAGGAAAATACGCGCCGCCTGCAGCTCGGTCTCCATGTCGGCCAGTCTGAACTGCAGCGCCTGGAACTGGTTGATCTTCGAGCCGAAGGCCTTGCGCTCGGCGGTGTAGGAAAGCGCCTTGTCGAGCGCCGACTGCGCGCCGCCCAGCGAACAGGCTGATATGTTCAGCCGGCCGCCGTCGAGCCCGGCCATGGCGATGCCGAAGCCCGCGCCTTCGCCGGACAAAAGGTTTTCCGCCGGCACCTTGCAATCCTCGAAAATCACCTGGCGGGTCGACTGCATGTGCCAGCCCATCTTGTGCTCGTTGGCGCCGAAGGAGAGGCCTGGCGCGTCTTTCGGCACGATGATGGTGGAAACGCCTTTCGGCCCCTCGGCACCGGTGCGCACCATGACGGCGTAGACATCGCTGTCGCCAGCGCCGGAGATGAACTGCTTGGTGCCGTTGAGGACATAGTCGTCGCCGCTCCTGACCGCACGGGTCTTGAGCGCCGCGGCATCGGAGCCGGAGCCGGGCTCGGTCAGGCAGTAGCTCGCCAGCCATTCCATCGACGTGAGCTTGGGCAGGAAGCGCTGGCGCTGCTCGTCATTGCCGAAACGGTCGATCATCGAGGCCACCATGTTGTGGATCGAGATGAAGGACGAGAAGGCCGGATCGGCGTGCGCAAGCGCCTCGAAGATCAGTACGGCATCGAGCCGGCCGAGCGCGGAACCACCGACGTCATCGCTGATATAGATGCCACCAAGGCCGAGCGGCCCGGTCTCGCGGATCACGTCGGCCGGGAAATGCTTGTTGCGGTCCCAGTCTAACGCATTCGGCGCGACACGGTCTGCGGCGAAGGCCTGCGCCATCTCCTGGATGGCGCGCTGCTCCTCGTTAAGTTCGAACTGGCTGGTGCTCGCATCGACCGCGGCGTCCATGGCGTGCTCCTAATCTTCGACCTGTTGGCCTGTCGTTTTTGGCTTTGCGCGCGCACCAATCTAGACCAATGATGCCGCCGCGCAACCCGAGCCTATCAACCGGTTGGGGAGCGGCTGTGCATCAATGCATGTCCGGAGCACAATGTGACGACAAAATTCGATGAACTGCTGGGCCGGTTCCACGCATACCTTGCGTCCGTGGATCACGCCTTGGTGCGCGAAGCCGTGGCGCGCATTGGCTGGGACATGCCGGCCCGCACGCTGGAGCCACATCCGCTTGCCTGCCAGCGCCATCTCGAGCGCGCGGCCGAGCTGGCGCCGCCGGATGCCAAGCCGCTGGTGCAACTGCTTGCCGAGCGTCGCAATGATTTTCGCTGGGGGCAGACTTATGGCGAGGCCGATTTCGGAAAAGAGTTCATCGACAATTACGGCTGGCTGGAAGTGTTTGGCACCCGAGGCCATTTCGCCAATGACGCGGTCGCCGCCGGCCTGCTGATCCTTGGGCCGGATATCGTCTATCCCGACCACCATCACGTTGCCGAGGAAATCTACATTCCGCTGACCGGCGGCACCGAATGGCGCATGGGCGAGAGCGGCTTTTGCATGCGCACGGCCGGCGAGGTCGTCCACCACGCGTCCAACGTCAATCATGCCATGCGCACCGGCAAGGAGCCATTGCTAGCGCTCTACATCTGGCGCGGCGGGCCGCTGGCGGCAAAATCGAACATCACTGGAACCGTGGCGCAGGGCAGGGGCTGATGGCCAGAGCGATCATGCTGCAAGGCACGGGTTCCGATGTCGGCAAGACGGTGCTGGTCGCCGGCCTCTGCCGCGCGGCAAAGAACCGTGGTCTGAAGGTGCGGCCGTTCAAGCCGCAGAACATGTCAAACAACGCCGCCGTTGCCGATATCCCCGGCGATAAAGCCGGCGGCGGTGAGATCGGCCGCGCGCAATGGCTGCAGGCGATCGCTTGCGGCGTCGCGCCATCGGTCCACATGAACCCGGTGCTGCTCAAGCCGCAGACCGATGTCGGCGCGCAGGTCATCGTGCAGGGCAAGGTGTTCGGCGAAGCGCGGGCGCGCGACTACCAGGCACTGAAAGGCCGGCTGATGGATGCCGTTCTGGACTCCTGGGGCAAGGTCGGCGAGGGCGCCGATCTGGTCATCGTCGAGGGCGCCGGCTCGCCGGCCGAGATCAACCTGCGCAGCCGCGACATCGCCAACATGGGCTTTGCCACGCGCGCTGATGTGCCCGTGGTGCTGGTCGGTGACATCGATCGCGGCGGCGTCATCGCTTCGGTCGCCGGCACTCATCTGATCCTGCCGGAAGAGGACCGGCGGATGATCGTCGGCTATCTCATCAACAAGTTCCGCGGCGACGTTTCGCTGTTCGACGACGGCATAAGGTCGATCGAGACATTCACGGGATGGCGCTGTTTTGGCGTCGTGCCGTGGCTGAAGGCGGCGGCACGCCTGCCCTCGGAAGATTCGGTGGTGCTGGAAAGGCTGGCGTCCGGCGAAGCGCGCGCGCTGAAGGTGGCGGTGCCGATGCTTGGCCGCATCGCCAATTTCGACGATCTCGACCCGCTCAAGGCCGAACCGCAGGTCGAGGTGGTGTTCGTGCCGCCGGGAAAGCCGCTGCCCGCCGATGCCGGGCTGGTGGTCATTCCTGGCTCGAAGTCGACGATCGGCGATCTCCTGAAATTCCGCGAGAACGGTTGGGATCGCGACCTTCTCGCACACCGGAAGCGCGGCGGTCATGTCGTCGGTATCTGCGGCGGCTTCCAGATGCTCGGCCGCATGGTGCGCGATCCTGACGGCATCGAAGGCAGCGTCACCGAGGCCGAAGGGCTCGGCCTGCTCGACGTCGAAACGGTGATGGAACCGGAAAAGACGGTGCGCAACGTCAGCGCCCGCTCGGTGCCGTTCGACCTGCCGCTCGAGGGCTACGAAATCCATCTCGGCCGCACCACCGGACCGGATACGCTGCGGCCGTCGGCAGTCATCAATGGTGTCGATGACGGCGCAGTGTCTGCCGATGGCAAGGTGATCGGCACCTATATGCACGGTCTGTTTGGCGCCGATGGCTTTCGCGGGAAATTCCTCGAAAGCCTCGGCATCAAGGGCGGTGGCATCGACTATCGGGCCGAGGTCGAGCGGGCCTTGGACGAGGTCGCAGCCGAGCTGGAGACCCATCTCGACTGCGACGCGATCTTTGCGCTGGCTCGATAGAGCCCGTTTGGCGAACCACCTTGGCAACTAGCGATAAACGCCCATCACGTCGTCATCCACGGGCGGAGCAAGGAGCGTAGCGACGCGCCGCAGACCCGAGGATCCATGCCGCGACTTCGAAGCGTTGCTTCGGTGCAGAATTCTGCTCCGTTGCACTCTTTGGTCGAGGTCACGGCATGGATACCAGGGTCTCCGCGACGGAGCTTCGCTCCTGCTTCGCCCTGGTATGACGAAGTTTGGACGCTTTCGCCAACTTCAAGCGCTGGCGATGGTCGTTCAGGCCCTTTCGCTTGCCTTCGGCCAGTAGGTGCCGAAGGACCAGACATTGCCTTCCGGGTCGCGGCAGATGAATTCGCGGCTGCCATAGTCGCGGTTGGTCAATTCCTGGATGATGGTGGCGCCGGCCTTCCTGGCCTTGGCATAGGCGGCATCGGCATCGTCGACGGCAATGTAGATCGACTTGCCGCCGCCTGAGCCGGGCTCGCCGACCATCTTGCCGTAGTCGTCGTCGCGCACCGTGCCCAGCATGATCATCGAGGAGCCGAAGACCAATTCGGCATGGTGTACGACATCGCCTTCGCCATAGCGGGCACGAACGCTGAAGCCGAAGGCTTCGCCCAGCCAGTCGATCATTTTTGCAGCGTTCTTGTAGCGCAAAGCGGGGTAAAGCCGCGGCGCTTCAGCGGTGGTGGGCATGGGAACTCCTTCAGTTGGGTTGGTCGATGCCCACTGTCGTCGAAGGCCGTCCCAAGGTCTTGAAGAAATGTTACCTGATTGAAAGCGCGGTTGGCGTCTCGCCGGCGAGGTCGCGAAACTCGCGCACCAGATGCGCCTGGTCGGCATAGCCGCAATCGGCGGCTATGCCAGCCCAGTCGGCTGCCGGCTGTCTCGACAGGCCGAGCGCCCGGTTGAAGCGGACGATGCGCGACAGCGTCTTGGGGCCGATGCCGATGGCGTTGGAAAAACTGCCGGCGAGATGTTTGCGGCTCCAGCCCAGCCTTTCGGCGATCGATCCAATGCGGGTCCGGCCGCCGGATGTGATGATGCGGTCATAGGCCCAGGCTATTTCGAGCGGCGTCTCGCTGGCATTCTCGAGACGGGCGGTGACGAAGGCTTCGGCCATATCGAAACGCGTCGTCCAGTCCGGCGTGTTGCCAAGCTTTTCACGCAGCGCCAAGCCTTGCGCGCCAAGCACGTCGTCGAGGACGACCATGCTGTCTGTCACTTCGCTCATCGGCAGGCGGAAGAAACGGCGTGCGCCAAGCGGCGTGAAGTTGACCTGGACGCAGCAGGCACCGCCGAAGGATTCGATCACCACCGGTCCGGCAAAGAGGCCGGCGGCGAAACTGGCGAAGTGGTCATTGTCGCCGGGCGCCTTGCCGAGGCCGATGGCGAAGGGTTCGGCGAAGCTGATGACCAGCGGTACGGTGAGCGACGCGTATTCGACGTTGCGCAGATGGCCGGGCGCTGTTTCGCGATAGCCGCAAATGTCCGACACCATGCCCTGAAGTCGAGGATCGGGCAGGCGCCGGCGCATCTCGAACCGCCCGGCGACAGATCGGTCCTGCTCTTGCCGGGGTTGCATCTCGACTGGCATCGGCCATCCTTCCGTAGAAAGAAATCTAGCAGACCCTTGGCCGGAATCAAAAGCGCCCGGCTTTTGGCCGGGCGCTCCTCGTCCCCACTTCAAGAGAACGTGTCAGGCGCCGCGCATCAAGCAGCCGCCGGCAAGCACGATGAAAGCAATAAGCACGATCCACACCGATGCGAGTGGAATGAACGCAAGAACGCCAAGCGCGGCGAGGACGCCGATGATGGCGATAACAACGGAAATGATAAAAACGATCTGCGTAGGTGCGCTAAGATTCATGTGTGGCTCCTCCAACATGATTCGAACAGCGGCATTCTATCAGGGCGCGTGATCACACACCAATCAAGGCCCGCAGCGGGTTCGCAGGGTCGGCCAGCAGCTTCACCGCCAGCGCCAGGCACACGATCACCAGCAGCGGCTTGATCAGTTTTGCGCCGATGCGCATGGCCAGGCTGGCGCCGACGCGGGCGCCGAGGAACTGGGCAACGCCCATCATCAGGCCGATCTTCCAGTAGACGACGCCGAAGGCCGCGAAGACGATGAAGCCGCCGATGTTGGAGGCGAAGTTGAGCAGCTTGGTATGCGCCGTCGCCTTGAGCACGCCATAGCCGGCGAGCGCCACGAAGGCCAGCATGTAGAAGGAGCCTGCGCCCGGTCCAAACAGGCCATCGTAGAAGCCGATGGCGGGCACAAGCATCAGTCCGAACAGGAAGGGCGACAGCCGCTCGGCGCGGTCGATGTCGTTCATGTTGGGCTTAAACGCGAAGTAGAGCGCGATGGCGATCAGCACAATAGGCAGGGCAGCACGCAGAATGTCACCCGGCACGATCGTTGCCAGCAAGGCGCCGATGGCGCTTCCGACAAGGGCCAGAAGCGCCGACGGCAATTGCCGGCGCAGATCGACATGACCCTTCGATGCGTAGTGGATGGTCGCCGAGCCAGAGCCGAACATGCCTTGCAGTTTGTTGGTGGCGAGCGCCTGGACCGGCGTGAAGCCGGCAAGCAGCAGCGCCGGCACCGTGATCAGCCCGCCGCCGCCGGCGATCGAATCGACAAAGCCCGCGGCAAAGGCGGCGAAGGCGAGCATAACGACGGTCTGGATGCTAAGGTCGATCATCTGATGTATGGAGGGGTCCGGCCGGCTGAGATATCGGGCTTTCGACCACGACCGCCCTGTTTGCGCAAGGTCGATTCCGCGCTACCTCTATCCAAGCGCATCGCGCTTGGATTTGTGTTTGTGTGGTTAACCCGAGAAGAGGCTCCTGATGGCATTCGCATTGCTCGACCAGATACGTCAGATATTCGACGGCGACCCGGGTGTGCGCAAGGTGGCGGACGATCCGGTCCTGTCGGCGGAACTGCTGATGCTGTTTCGCATGATCCTGGCCGACGGGTCGGTCAGCGAGAGCGAGATGGTTGCCTTCCGGCGCATCTGCAAGGACGCCTTCGGCATTGCGGAAAGCAGCATCGACAGCGTCATCGAATATCTCAACGAGTTCGGCTACGAGACCAACGGCTCGCAGGCGATTGCACTGTTCCGCGATCTCGACATCGAGCGGCGCCGGCAATTGGCCAAACATATGGCGGAGATCGCCAAGGCCGATTCGCAACTGGCCGAGAGCGAGGTGCGCCTGCTGCGCCGCACGCTCGACCTGCTCGATATCAGCCCGGTCGATGTGGTGAAGCCGCAGGAGTGATTGGGCCGCCTTCTCTCCTGATCAGCCTTGCTCTCGCAGCCGCTTCGCGATTGCCCGGTGCAAGTCAGGGGCGGCGGTGACAAGCGCCTTGGCAGCCTCGGATTGCGGGCGGTCGAGCACCTCGCTGGTCTTGCCGCGCTCGACGATCTTGCCGTCATGCATGACCAGCACCTCGTCCGTGATGGCGCGGGCGACGGTCAAATCGTGGGTGATGAAGAGGTAGGCGATACCGAGCTTCTGGTTGAGCTCGGCGAACAAATCGAGGATCTGGGCGCGGATCGAGACGTCGAGCGCCGACACCGGCTCGTCGGCGACGACCAGCTTCGGGCGGGTGATTATGGCGCGGGCGATCGACAGGCGCTGACGCTGGCCGCCGGAAAATTCGTGCGGATATTTGTCCATGTCGCGCTGGTCGAGACCGACTTCGTGCAGCGCATGCGCCACCATCTCGCGGCGCTCGGCGCGCGTCGGTTTCTTGTCCTGTAGATGCAATGGCTCCGCGACCAGTTTTTCGACCTTCTGGCGCGGGTCGAAGGATCCGTAGGGATCTTGAAAAACGACCTGCATGTCACGCCGGGCCGGCTTCAGCTCGGATTCGCTCTTGCCGGTGATGGTCTCGCCGCGAAACCGGATCGTACCGGAGCTTGGCCGGTCCAGCGCCAGAATCATACGGGCGAGCGTTGACTTGCCGCAGCCGGAGCGGCCGACCAGCGCCACCGATTGGCCCGGCGCCATCGACAGGGATACGTCGTCGACGGCGCGGATATCAGACGCCCTCCTGAACAGCGAAGTGCGCCGGCCGGCATAGTCGCGGGTCACGCCCTCGACCTGAAGCAAAGGTCGGCTCGTCTCGACACCATGCGGCTTGGCGCGCGCCGGCACATGCATCGAGGCTTGCGCCAACTGGCGCGTATAGGGATGAAGCTGTTCGGACAGCGTGCGCGCCGTGTCGCCGGCCTCCATCACCTCGCCACGGCGCAGGATGGTGATGTGGTCCGCCATTTCGGTCACGACGGCAAGATCATGCGAAATCAGGAGCAGACCCATGCGGCTCTCCGCGACGAGGTCGCGCAAGAGGTCGAGGATCTGTGCCTGCAGAACCACGTCGAGCGCCGTCGTCGGCTCGTCGGCGATCAGCAGCTTCGGCTTCAGCGCACAAGCGATTGCGATGACGACGCGCTGGCGCTGGCCGCCGGACAGTTCGTGCGGATAGCGCGACATCGGGAATTTCGCCGAGGGCAAGCCGACACGGTCGAGCATTTTTCGCGCCCGGTCTTCGGCCTCGGCGCGGCTGGCCTTGGTGTGCCAGCGTATGCCTTCGGCAACCTGTTCGCCGATGGTCTTGACCGGGTTGAGCGCCGTCATCGGCTCCTGGAAGACCATGCCGATGTCGTCGCCGCGCAGCGCGCACATCTGGTCCTCGGTTGCTGCCAGGATGTCGATGCCGTCGAATGTGACATGTCCGGTGGCGCGCGCGGCATGGGGCAGAAGCTGCATCACCGTCAGCGCGGTCATCGATTTGCCCGAACCGGATTCGCCGACCAGCCCCATTACCTCACCGGGCGCGACGGAAAGCTCCATACCCCTGAGGATCTGCGTGTCGCCGATAGTCAGCGACAGGTTCTCAATGTCGAGCAGGCTCATCGCTGCCGCCGCGATTTCGGATCGAGGATGTCGGCAATGCCGTCGCCCAGCAGGTTCAGTCCCAGCACGGCGACGACGATCGCCATGCCCGGAAAGATCGCCATCCATGGCGCCACCACCATGCGGGTCTGCGCGTCGAACAGCATGCGGCCCCAGCTCGGCATCGGCGGCTGGGCACCCAGGCCCAGATAGGAAAGCCCGGCCTCGGCCAGGATGCCCAGCGCGAACTGGATGGTGCCCTGCACCAGGAGCAGCGTGGCGATGTTGGGCAGCACATGTTCGATTGTGATCTGCGTGCTGCTCTTGCCGGCGGCGCGCGCGGCCAGAATGAACTCGCGCGGCCAGATCGCCAGCGCGCCGGCGCGGGCGACACGGGCAAAGACCGGAATGTTGAAGATGCCGATGGCGATGATGGCGTTGATCGCGCCCGGCCCGAAGATGGCGGTGATCATGATCGCCGACAGCAAAGCCGGGAAGGCGAAGACGAGATCGTTCAGCCGCATCAGTGCCTCGTCGACGAGGCCGCCGCGTGCCGCGGCAAAGGCGCCGAGCGGCACGCCGACCCCCATGCCGATGCCAACCGCGACCAGCGCCACGGCAATCGAATTGCGGGCGCCGACCATGACCATCGACAGGATGTCGCGGCCGAAATGATCGGTGCCGAACCAGTGCGTCAGAGAGGGGGCTTGCGTCTTGTCCGATATCACCAGTTTGGTGACGTCGTAGGGCGTCCACGCATAGGAGACGATTGCCATTGCCAGGATCAGCAGGGTGATGACGAAACCGGCCACGAAGGCGGTGTTCCTGAATGCCTTGGCCAGGATGCTGCCGAACGTCTCCTCTGGGATGTCGATGTGCAGTGTCATTGCCGGCTTCTCAGGCGCGGATCGACAACCGCATAGGAAAGATCGACGAGAAGGTTGACGGCGATGACGGCGGCGACCAGCAGCATGACGACGCTTTCGACGACGATCAGATCGCGCTGGGTGATCGCCTGGAATACCAGCCGGCCGAGGCCGGGCAGATAGAAAACATTCTCGATGATGATGGTGCCGGCAAGCAGGAAGGCGAATTGCAGGCCCAGAATGGTCAGGACCGGGATCATGGCGTTGCGCAGTGCATGCCGCCACAAGACTGCGCGATAGGGCAGGCCCTTGGCGCGGGCGGTGCGGATGTAGTCTTCGCTCAGCACCTCGATCAGCGCCGAGCGGGTGACGCGCGCCAGGATCGCGGCTTGCGGCAAGGCAAGTGCGACCGCCGGCAGCAGCAGCGATTTCAGGGCTGGCCAGACGCCGGCACTCCAGCCGGGAAACCCACCGGCCGGGACCAGCCGCAGCCAGACGGCGAACACATAGATCAGCATCAGCGCGAACCAGAAATTGGGCACGGCGACGCCAAGCTGTGCGGCACCCATCGAAATCGTATCACCGGCGCGTCCACGCCGGCTGGCGGAAAACAGGCCAACGGGAATCGCGATGATGGTGGAGAGCGCAAGTGCAATCAGCGCCAGCGGCAGCGAGACGGCAAGCCGCTCGCTCACCAGGTCGATGACCGGCACCGAATAGGTGTAGGAACGGCCGAAATCGAGGCTGAGCAGGCCGCCGGCCCAGTGCAGATAGCGCAAGGCCAGTGGCGCGTTGAGGCCCATCTGGTTGCGGAGAAGTTCGATCTGGTCGGCGCTTGCGTTCATGCCCAGCATCAGCCGTGCCGGATCGCCGGGCAGGATCTCCAGCACGGCGAACACCACCATGGAAGCCAGCAGCAGCGTGGCGATGGCGACGGCGATGCGTTTTAGGAGATAGGCGGTCATGGAAGCGGAGGCACTGTTATTTTGTCCACCGGGCAAAGGTTGCGTTCCCGCACACCCCCCTCTGTCCTGCCGGACATCTCCCCCGCAAGGGGGGAGATTGTGCTCTCATCGAGGCTTTCGCCAATCGTTGACGGTGCGCAGACCAAGAAGGTTGCAAAGGGTGCACCATCGGCCAAACTGCCGATCTCCCCCCTTGCGGGGGAGATGCCCGGCAGGGCAGAGGGGGGTGTGACGGAGCGCAAGTTCCGCCAGGCAGCCTGAGTCTTCAATCCGACCACTTCACCTTGGTCAAATCATTGGCCTGGATCGGTGCGTTTTCCCACAGGCCTTGCAGCTTGGCGTCCCAGACGCCGACCTTCGGTAATTCGTAGAGGAAGCCGACCACGGCGTCGTCGGCCAGGATCCTCTGCGCTTGCCCCAGCAATTCCTTGCGCTTGGCTTCGTCGGAGGTGACACCGAGGTCGGCAATCACCTTGTCGAAGGCTGGATTGTCGTAGTTGAAATAATAGTCTTTGCGCGAATAGATATCGATGTCGTTGGGCTCGGTGTGGGAGACGATGGTCAGGTCGTAATCCTTCTTGGTGAACACCTGATCCAGCCACTGTGCCCATTCGACCGGAATGATTTCCAGATCGATGCCGACGTCGCGAAGTTGTGAAGCGATGATCTCGCCGCCGAGCCGCGCATAGGCGGGCGGCGGCAGTTTCAGCGTCGCCTTGAAGCCGTTCTCGAGGCCTGCCTCCTTCAGCAGTTCCTTGGCCTTGGCGACATCATGCGGGTAGCGGCCGGTGAGGTCGACATAATCCTTGTTGGCCGGTGACATATGCGAGCCGATCGGCTGCCCGAGGCCGGCCGAGGCGCCGTCGATGATCGCCTTGCGGTCGAGCGCGTAGGAGATCGCCTGTCTTACCTGCAGCTTGTCGAAAGGCGGCTTCTTGTTGTTGATCGACAGGATGGTCTCACCCTCGGTCGCGCCGATCACAACCTTGAAGCGCGGGTCGTCCTTGACCTGGGCGACGCTGTCGGCATCGAAGAACGGGAAAGCCTGGATGTCGCCCGAGAGCAGCGCCGGCACATAGGCGGCTGCATCCGGCACGATGCGGAACTCGGCCTTGTCGAGGGACGCCGGCGTACCCCAGTAGTTATCCGATTTGACCAAGGTGATCGACGATCCCTTGGCCCAGCTCTGGAATTTGAACGGGCCGGTGCCGATCGGTTTCTCCTTGTTGGTATAGGCAGATTCCGGCGCCACGATTACCGCGTCGCCCCAGCCCATATTGTAGAGGAACGAGCCCTGCGGGTTTTTCAGCGTGACCTTGACGGTTGCCGGGTCGACCACGTCGACTTTGTCGATGGCGGCGAACAGGCCCTTTTGTGCGTTGACGGAATTTTCGGCGCGGGCTCGATCGAGCGAGAATTTCACGTCGCTGGCGTCGAAGTCGGTGCCGTCATGGAATTTCACGCCGGTGTGCAGCTTGAAGGTGTAGACCTTTCCATCATCGGAAATGGTCCAGCTTTCGGCCAGATCCGGCAGCACCTCGCCATTCGGCCCGATGCGCGTCAGGCCTTCGAACACATTGGCGTAGAGAACCTCGTCGATTGCCGCGGCGGCACCGGCGGTCGGATCGAGATGCGGGGGTTCGAGCGGAATGCCGATGACCAGGTCGGTTCGCGCGGCAAACGCGGAAATGCCGGCGGCCAGCGACAGCACCGCGGCCGCCAGAATGGTTTTCCACAGTTTCATCGTGCAACTCCCCATGCGTTCAGACACGTGCTCGAACCCGGGCGATAGAAGCGTGATTTCGCCACGGAGTAAATTGCGTTTCGTTCTGCCCGTTGGCGTGGCCGGGAATGTTTTTGTCCTGGCGACCGCATCGGCAGGTCGAAGCTTGTCGCGGTGCGCACCTTATTCCGCGGCTGTGCCGCGCAGCAGCACGTTGAGCCCTATTGCCATCACCTTGGCCGATTCCACCATGTCCGATATGCCGACCCATTCGTCCGGCCGATGGGCGAGGTCGAGAATGCCCGGCCCATAGGCGATGCAATCATAGATATGGCCGATGCGCGCAATGTGCTTCTGGTCGTAGGTGCCGGGCGAAATGACATAGTCGGGTTCGCGGTCGAAGATCGCCATGATGCCTTGCGCAACCGCCTTGACCACCGGGGCGTCGCGCTCGGTCATCAGCGGCAGCACTTCCATCAGGTCGCGGATTTCGTAGTCGAATTTTGTCCGCTCGCGCTTTAGCCGGTCGAGAATACCGGTCACTTCGCCTTTGACGGTGTCGAGATCTTCCTCCAGCAGGAAACGGCGGTCGATGGTCAGCCGGCAGGAGTCGGGCACGTTGGGCGACGGCAGGCCGGGCCGGAAGTCCTCGGTCTGGCCGCCATGGATCGAATTGATGTTCATGGTCGAGCGTTTTGCCCCTTCGGGCACGACCGGCATGCGCGTCATCTTGCGGTCGAGTGCGGGGAACAGCTCGTCCTCGAAAGCCCTCAGCACGGCGCCCATGTGACGTACGGCATTGTCGCCGAGAAACGGCATCGAGCCGTGCGCGATCTCCCCCTTGGTCTCGATCTCCGCCCACCAGACACCGCGATGACCGAGGCAGATGCGGTCCTTGTTGAGTGGCTCGGGTATGATGACGTGGTCGACTCTGGGCTTCGAGAAATAGCCCAGGCTCGCCAGATGGGCGACGCCGCCGAAACCACCGGACTCCTCGTCGACCGTGCCGGATATTTCGATGGCGCCGGGAAAATCGGGGAAGACTTCCAGGAAGGCTTCGGCTGCGACGATCGAGGCGGCAAGACCGCCCTTCATGTCGCAGGCGCCGCGGCCGTAGACCTTGCCGTCTTTGACGATGCCGGCAAAAGGATCGACGGTCCAGCCGTCGCCAGCTTCGACCACGTCGATGTGTGAGTTGAAGTGGACGCAGGCGCCTGACGATCTTCCGTCGAAACGGGCAACGACATTGACGCGCGGGTAGCGGTCGGTGTCGCCGGGCGTGCCTTCGGCGCGGATGAATTCGGTCTCGAAACCGCTCTTCTTCAGCCGCGCGCCGAGATATTCGGCGCATGGCCGATAGGCCTCGCCGGGTGGATTGATGGTCGGAAAACGGATCAGCTCAGTGGTCAGCGCGACGACATCGTCGCGCCTGTCATCGATTGCCCGGAGGAGTCGCTCGTTCATACCCAGAGTTGAGCAGCGATCTCAGCGGTTTTGCAAGCCCGTTGGTGATCGAGCCTGGGCGGCGTGTCGTTGCGGCAACTATTGCGGGAAATCGTTCAAATTCGCTGCTTTGGATTGGCGAATTGGTCAAGGTGTGTGTGTTAGCCCGTTCATCTGCCATTAAAAAGATGAAAGACAATTTGAGGGCAGACAGGTTAGGGGCAATCAAAGGGGTTTGATCGCATGAAAAAGACAGTTCTCATGGCAGCCGTGTTTGTTGCGATGCTGTTCGGTGCTTCGGGGCAGGGCTGGGCAGCCAGCCTCGTTGCAAATATTGACGTGTCGTCGCAGACGATGACCGTCAGATATGGTGCGTCGGTTTACCGGTGGAGCGTCTCCACCGCGCGCAAAGGCTACATTACCCCGCGCGGCAGCTATCGGCCGCAACGGACGGCGCGGATGTGGTATTCGCGCAAATACGACATGTCGCCGATGCCTCATTCCGTGTTCTTCCGCGGCGGCTATGCCATTCACGGCACCGGCGCGGTGAGGCAGCTCGGGCGCCCGGCATCGCATGGCTGTGTGCGCTTGCACCCGACCAACGCCGCCGCCTTCTATGCGATGGTTCGGCAAGCCGGCTTCGGCAATACGCGGATTGTCGTGACGAACTGAAGAGATTCAGGTTCGCTGTTGTCGGCTGGCGCAGGGCTAACACCCTCGCCAGCAGTTCTGTTTAAGCGTTTGGGACCGCTTTTGCCTGCGAGGGCCGCTTTCGACGCCCGCCGCTGATCTCCCACCTTTTGTGGAACCACATCCACTGGCCGGGATCTTCTCGCACCCAGCGTTCGACGACATCGTTGAGACGCTGGGTGGTGGCGTGGACATCGACGCTGCCGTCAGCGGTGCGCGGCAATGTCAGCTTGTCCTCGATTTCGAGCCGGAAGCGGTTGCCTGGCAGCCTGATGCAGCGCGCCGGATAGACGTCGCAGTCATAGTGACGGGCAAGGGTGGCCAGCACCCGATTGCTCTGGCACGGACGGCCGAAGAACGTCGTATCCAGTCCATTGGAGAATTTCTGGTCGACAAGGATGCCGATGTTGCCGCCGTTCTCCAGGACCCCGGCCAAGGCGAATGAAGCACCGGCCATCGATGGCAGCAACGAGCCCATGGTCGAGCGGCGCGTCGAGAGGATGTAGTCGGCAAGATAAGGATTGTTGGGCGGCCGAAACAGCGCCGTGATGTTCATGCCGAAGGTCGCCGCCGCCACCGGCAGCAATTCGAAATTGCCGAGATGACCGGTAAAGACGATATGCGGCTTCTGTTCGCCAGCGATTTCGACGAAGTGGTCCGCTCCTTTGACCTCGATGCGGCCGGGCTTGATGGCTGTAGGGTCATAGTCGAAGAGGGCGTCGAGAAAGATGTATTCCGCGGCAAGACGGGCCATGTTGCCCCACATGTCGGAGGCGATCGCCTGGATCTCGGCTTCGCTCTTTTCCGGATAGGCCTTGCGCAGATTGTCGACGGCAACCTGATGGCGTCCCACCCGGGGGCCGACCATGCGTGCGACGCGGTCGGCGAAATTCAGCGCACTGTCGGCCGGCAGCAGGCGCAGGACCGAGATGATCATCATCGCCGCCCGCGCCACCAGCCAGTAATTGAGCTGGCGCAGTTGCCTGCCGTAACGAAATTTTAGATCCCGGCGGAACTTCTTGAACACAGAGGTCAAGGCTCTAGCCGACGCGCAGGATGATCTTGCCGAACACGTCGCGGCCTTCCATGCGCTTCAGCGCGGCATCTATACCGTCGAAGTCGACTTCGGTATCGATGACAGGTGCGACCTGTCCCGCCGCCATTTTCTGCATGGCGTTTGCCATGTTCTCCATGCGGCAGCCAAAGGAGCCAAGCAGTTTCAATTGCTGCTGGAACAGCTGCATGAGGTTGATCTGCGTCGACACGCCGGAAGTCGAACCGCAGGTCACCAGGCGGCCGCCACGCTTCAGGCACAACATCGAGGCGGCAAAAGTGTCGGCGCCGACATGTTCGAAGACGACATCGACGCCCTTCTTCTTGGTCAGCTTGCGCACGACGCCCTCGAAACGGTCGTCGCGGTAGTTGATGACATGGTCGGCGCCGAGCGCCTTGGCCTTGTCGATCTTGTCGTTGGAGCCGACCGTGGTGATGATGGTGCAGCCCATCCGCTTGGCCAGCTGGATGGCCGCCGAGCCGATGCCGGATCCGCCGGCATGGATAAGGATCGTCTCGCCGGGCTGTAGCCTGGCGTTGTCGAACAGCATGTGCTCGACCGTGCCGAAGGTGACGGGCGCGACCGCCGCGCCGATGTCGGTCACGCCGGGCGGGGCAGGGACCAGCAGGCGAGCCGGCAGGTTGATCTTCTCTTGCGCGAAACCGTCGAGATGGAAACCGTGCACACCCGAAACATGTTCACAGAGGTTGTCGCGGCCTTCGCGGCAGGCTCGGCAGAGGCCGCAGGTGCGCGCGCCGTAGATCGATACCAATTGTCCGGGCAGCAGGCTGGAAACGCCGGGGCCCACCGCCTCGACCTCGCCGGAGGCTTCGGCGCCGACGACCAGCGGCAGCTTGCGCTTGGCGAAGGCCATGCCGCGCCAGCCCCAGACGTCGATATGGTTCAGCGCCACCGCCTTGATGCGCAGCGTGACTTCGCCAAGTGCCGGCGGTGAGGGTGGCGGCAGGTCCACCGTTTCAAGACGGCGGTCCTCGATAAGTTGCAATGCGCGCATTGGGCCTGTCGGTTTCGGTCTGGCTGAAAAAGGTCGCTTAGACCGGTTCCCGCGCCATGACAAGGCAAGTGTTCTGGCCGCCGAAGCCGAAGGAGTTCGACAGAACGGTGCGAACCTCGGCATTGCGCTTCTTGTTCGGCACCACGTCCAGCACGATCGCGGGGTCGGGATTGTCATAGTTGATGGTCGGCGGAATGACGCTTTCGCGCATCGTCATCAGCGAAAAAGCTGCCTCGACCGCGCCGGCGGCCGACAGCGTGTGGCCAATCATCGACTTGTTCGACGAAACCGGCATCGAGCCGATCCGCTCGCCGAACACCGTCGACAGCGACAGATGCTCCATCTTGTCGTTTTCGGGCGTCGAAGTGCCGTGAGCGTTCACGTAGTCGATCTCGTCTTCGCTCAAGCCGGCATCGGCAAGCACAGCACGGACCGCCGCGATCGCCGGCGAAGCGTCCGGCTTCGAGCGGGTGCGGTGGAAATCGTCCGCCTTTTCGCCGCAGCCGCGCAGGATGCCAAGAATCGTGGCGCCGCGCGCCATCGCGGCTTCCAGCGATTCCAGCACGAGAGCGCCGGAGCCCTCGGCCAGCACAAAGCCGTCGCGCTCCTTGGAGAAGGGTTTTGACGCCTTTTCGGGAATGTCGTTGTGGGTCGACAGCGCCGACAGCAGCGAGAAGCGGATCAGCGCCTCGGCGGTTGCCGAACCGTCGGCGCCGATCGACAGCGCCCGGTCGCATTCGCCGCGGCGGATCGCCTCGACACCGAGCTGGATGGCGGTGGCGCCGGAAGCGCAAGCGGTCGACAGCGTGATCGGCAGCCCGCGTGTGCCGAAACGGTCGGCAAGCCGGTCGGCGATCGAGCCGAACTGCGTGGTCTCGAAAATGTCTAGTTCCTTCAATCCGCGCGCCACCCGCAGCAGCCGTTCGCCGCCGGAGTCCAGTTTGTCGGAATTGTAGAGCGCGAAGCGGTCGTGCCAGTCGAGTTCGACCGGCGGTGAAGCGAGGAAGAGAGGACCACCGAAATCACCGGAATCGAGGCCGGATTCGGCCACGGCCTCACGCGCGGCGGTTTCCGCCAGTTCATAGGTGAGGTGGCTGGAGCCCTTCGAGCTCGATGGCAGGAAGTCGACCATGCCGGAGATGCGGGTGTTGAGATGATCGACCGGAAAACGGGTGATCGGGTGGATGCCCGACTTGCCCGAGGTCAGCGCCGCCCAATTGTCGGCCTTGCCGACGCCAAGCGAGGTCACCACGCCGATGCCGGTGACGGCGACGATCGGCCTGCCCATATGATCGTTCAGATTGGCCATGCGGGAGCCCTCGAGCGTTTATCGTTGCAGCATGGATCGTGGAACACCGCCTCAGGCGGCGTTGATCAGCGCCATGCCCTCGAATTGGTGATAGCCGATCGCCGTTGCAAGGACGGTTGCGGGAACCCCTTCGAACGGCTTCTCGGCTGCGGCATCAAAAACGGGGTAGGCGGCCTTGCGATCGACGGCCAGCGCCGCCAGTGCCACGGCGAAGGGAAACTGTGCTTCCTTCATGTGCCCGGTCAGCGTCGAGAAGCCGCGCGCGGCAATCGCCGGATTGGCGTCGAGCGCTGCTTTCTCGGCGATGGTTGCCATATGGGCGCCTGACGCGCCCGACAGGGCCAGTAATTTGCCGTTCGGCATTGCAGCCTGCTTGAGCAGTGCGGCGATCTCGGTGTCGAGTTCTCCCCGTGGGCGCCTGGCGCGGCCGGAGACGACCGGCCCAAGCTCGGCATAAATCTTTCGTCCGCGGCTTGTCGCGTGTTCGCGCTGCTCCAGCACCAGGAAGGCACCGCCGGATCCAGTCACGACGCCGCCGCCCTCAGCCCCCTGTCTTTGCCAGACCGGCTTCCACGGGCCGCGATGCAAATAGCCGGCGAGTTCATAGCCGAGCAGCATGTCGGAATGTTCGGTCTGGAAGGCACCGCCGACCAGGATGTGCGTCGACTGGCCGGAGCGGATGCGCGCGGCTGCCGTCTCGACGGCGGCGACACCGGCACCTTCCTCACCCATGAAGGTTCTGGATGAGCCCGTCACCTTGTGGACGATGGAGATGTTGCCGGCGAGCAGATTGGAAAGCTGGGCCAGGAACAGTGTCGGCCGCAATTCGGTGGTCAATTTCTCGTTGAGCAGCACATCGCGGTCGTTGCGGCTTTCCGAAGCGGCGAGAATGGCGGCATCGACCGCCTCGTCGCGTTCGCCGCCGCCTGCGGCCACAACCATGTCCATGGTCGTGCAGAGTTCGTCATTGCCCTTGATGCCGGCGTCGTCCAGCGCCAGGCCTGCGGCATAGGTGCCGAGCCTCTGCCAGGTTTCCATCTGGCGCTGATCGCCGCGTTTGGCGATCTGCAGGTTCCAGTCGATCTCCGGCAATGGATGGACGGTATAGGGTGCAAAGCGCGCCGCTTCGAGCACCGGTTCCAGGCCCGGCTGCGCGAGCTTCTGCCAATGGGCGTCCGGACCTTCCCCCAGCGAGGAGACAAGGCCGATACCAGTGATGACGACGTCGCGGGGGCTGCTCATGAGCGGCTTTGTGGGTCAGGCGGCAGGGCGCGTCAAGATCACGCGCTCAACCGAAGTCAGGCGGTCTTGGCGGCAACCAGTGCGTCGATCTTGGCGCACAGGTTCTTCATGACGAAGTAATCGTCGGTCGAAGCCTTGCCGTCATTGACCTCCTGGGTCCACTTTTCCAGCGGCACCTTGATGCCGAATTCCTTGTCGATGGCAAAGACGATGTCGAGGAAATCGAGGCTGTCGATGCCGAGATCGTCGATCGTGTGGCTCTCGGGCGTAATGGTGTCGATATCGATCTCGCTGGTGTCGGCAATGATCTTGGCGACTTTGTCGAACGTGGTGGACAAGGGCTTTTCCTTCGGTTGCGGGCGGAATCTGTCCGCATCTTGTTTGGGCGCTGTCTAATCGGTTTTTCCCGGCAGGAAAAGGCCTGATACGCCGGGCGCAGATGGGAAGCCTGCTCTGTAAAGGCAAGAAGGGACGCCGGCTGACCGGCGGCCCTTCCCTTTGACGTTACGTCAGCCTTTGTCTCGATGCATGTCGTTCCCCAAAACCGGAACCACTTTGGGCGACATGCATTAGCTGTCGCGGAGCTTGACCAGGTCGTTCAGCAGCCCGCCCGTTCCGTTGTGGACGGTCAGCCGCTCGACCTTGCCGGCGATGGTTTCCAGAGCCTCAAGCTCCTTCAACCGCAGCATCACCGGGTTTTCCGCCATCACCCTGGCCGTGTTGAGGAGGGAACGCGTCGCGTTCGTCTCCTCGCGGCGACGGATGATGTTGGCCTCGGCCTGCTTTTCGGCCGACACCACCTGGTTGAGGATCTCGCGCATCTCGCCCGGCAGGATGACATCCTTGAGCGCGATATCACTGACCTCCACCCCGATCTCGGCCATGTCGGCGCGAACCTTGCCGGCGGCCTCCTCGTCGATCGTCACCTTCTTTTCAAGGATCTGATCGAGTGTCAGCGCGCCAAGGGTCTTGCGGAAGGCGTACTGCAGGGCGCGGTAAAGGGCTTCGGAGAAGTCCTTCACCATGCTCACCGCCTTGACAGGATCGACGACCCGGTATTCGGCTGCGATGTTGACGCGGATCGTCACGCGATCCTTGGTCAGCACTTCCTGCCCAGCAACGTCGAGCGACTGGCGCTTGAGGTCGACGACCTTGATCTGCACCATGCGTCCGACGTTCCAGAAGCCATGCACGCCCGCCGTCAGCGTCCTGACCAGGACACCGTCGATGAACAGCAGTCCGGCCTGACCGTCGACGACCGGGTGGACGGACATCAATTCCGCCTTCCGGGCCTGGCCGAGCCGGCGCATGACCGCCGCATCGATGGCGAGATCGACCGATGTGTCGATCAGCGTCACCTTCCACGGACCGGCATCCGTCCACAGCACGAGCTTGCGGTCCGGCGCCAGAACGGCGTGCAGATTGCCGTCACGCTCGATGATGGCGACATCCGTGCGCCCGGTGCGAACGACGGTGAAATGACGCGCGGCCACATCCGGGAGCTTGTCGAACAACGCCTTCTCGTATGCCGAAACGAATTCCGGGTTCTTCAGATCGTGCCGGGACACTTCAAGGCTGCCGCGCCGGTTGGCGAGCCAATGTTCGCCCGGCAGCAGGACAGTCTTGATCTCACCCTTGTGGAGGGTGAGGGCACGTTCGTTTTCCTTTACGAGGACGCGCTCGCGTCCAAGAACCTTGTCGAGAATTGTCATTGTTTCACTCCTGTCGGGCATGGCCACATGCGAGGCGTCAAGTCATGCGTCGATCGTTCCTTTCGTTTCTCGTTTCACATCGTCGTCTTGCGTCATCGTCCGGGCACGAATGATCCGGGGACTGGTGGCATCAATCCGTGGCGGGCCTTCGGGAGCGGATCGCGGGGCAGCGAAGCGGGCGCCGGAGGCCGAGCTTCCTTTGCCGGCGACACTGCGCCTTGATCGTCACCGCGGGCCTGGCCGCGAGCCGATGGCGAAAGACGCTTGGGATGATCCGCGCCCGAGGGCTTGGGCCATCCGTTCAGTCTTTCGCATTCCAGTCCCCTGACCGTTTTTCGGATGGCTTTTCAGGCCAATGGAGAAGGAATCGAACCTTCGACAGTCAGATTAACAATCTGATGCTCTAACCAAACTGAGCTATCCGTGGTGCAGATGAAGGGAATTGAACCCCCGACCTCCGGACCCAAATCCGGCGCTCTCCCGCTGAGCTACATCCGCGATCCCAGTCCCCAAAGCGGCGCCGTATACAGGGCGGCAAAGCCGCCTGCACGGGCGGAGGCGAAAGCTCCAACCGTTGTGCTCGCTTCGGTTCTCGTGACCGGGAGCGCGCCTATAGCCCCTGCGACGGGTTGTCGCAAGCGGCATTGTCGTGGCGGATTTGCGGCTTCTTGCGGCGGTGGCATTTCGGCAACACCGCTTTCGACGTCAGCGATCGCGCGCAGGGAGCTCAGAAGGTGACGCGGCCGAGCACGCGCAGGCTATCGCCCTGCGGCTCCACGACCACGGCCTCGCCTTCGCGCGGCGAGATGCCGGTCAGCGCCACGATGTCTTCCAGATGGGTGACCATGACCAGATTGTCGGAGCCGGAATAGGCGCGGATTTCTTTCAGGATCGCCGCGATCTGCGCGGCTTTCTGCGCCTCGTCGCCCTTCAGGAGATCGAGCGGAGCAAACAGCTCCGGCTCGGCCTCGAAGGCGATGCGGGCAGTATCGAGGCAGCGGCAATAGCGGCTGGACAACACGCGCTCGATCGGTGCCGCACGGGCGGCAAACAGAGCGCCGATCTTGCTCGCCTGTTGCTTGCCACGGGCCGACAGGTTCATCTGGGTGGCGCAACTGTCGATGTCGAAATTGGCCGGGTCGGTGGTGCCGGTGACCATGGCATGGCGCAGCAGCACGACATGTCCGCCATCGCGCAGCAGCGCCCAGCCTGCATCCGTGGCGTGGGCCACGCCGGGAATAAGAAACAGGAACAACGCCAAGGCAAATCGAATCATCCGCTATCCTTCTCCGGTTCCCGGCAATGGGTTCCGGTGACGGGACATATAGGGACGGTAAAGCCAGCCGAAAGACAAGGCGCGGTCGGCGGGATGCGTAGACCTACTTCTTCGCCATCTGCTTCTTCACCAGATCGATCTTCTGGTCGGTGAGCGGGATGGGGATTGTGTAGCCGGCTTCGGTAAAGCCCTGCTTGGCGTTCTCGAAGAATTCGATCGCCTTTTGATATTCGGCCTTGCCCCCGCCATAGCTGGCTCGGTTCCAGCTGACGTCACCGAGATTGTTCTGCGCGAAGGCCCATTGCATGGGCAGGCTTTCCCTGGTGAATACCTTCAGCGTGGCCGCGAAGGCGGCCTCGGCATCACCGAGGTATTTGCCGGTGCGTTCGAGATTGCCGAGGTTGAGCAGGCTCATGCCGATGCCGTTCTGGGCGTTGGCCCAGTCGACTGGTGCCGCGTCGACGGTGAGTACTTCGAGGGCTGCTCGGCGGGCCGCTATGGACTCAAGCAGCGTCCTGGAGTCGGCATTGCTCATGCTCAGCCAGTGCAGCGTCGAGCCGAGGCCGGCCTGGGCCAGCGCCCATTGGCGGGGGGTCGTCTCGCGCTTGTACTCGCGCAACGCATCGCGGTAGGCGGCAATGGCTTCACCATAATGTTCCGGCTTGTCGGTGACGCCGCCGAGGAGCTGCAGCGTGTTGCCGAGATTGTAGTGGCTCATTGCCCAGTCGAGAGGGAATTTCCGTCTGACATAGACCTGCCGGGCCGCCCGGAAGGCCGCGGCCGACTGCTCCAGCTTGGCCGCGTCGCGGGTGCGCTGGCCAAGCGTCTGGTAGATCGAACCGAGATTGTTCTGCGCCGACGCCCAGTCCATCGGGAAACGCTGCCGGGTAAAGACCGTCAGTGCATCGTCATAGGCGGCCGCGGCCTCTTCGAGCGCGCCGGTGCCCATATCGAAACGGGCGACACCGCTCAGCGCGTTGCCGAGGTTGAGCCTGCTGGTCGCCCATGAGACGGGGAAGGTTTCACGGGTTCGCACTTCAAGCGCGGCACGGAACGCGTTGGCCGCCTCGTTTATCTTCGCCTTGTCGTTGAGCTGAATGCCGAGCGACACCAGCGTGTTGCCGAGATTGTTCTCGACCATCGCCCATTCAACCGGCGCCTTTTCGCGTGTGTATTCCTCAAGTGCCAGCCGGTAGGCCGCCTCGGCTTGCGTCAGATGTTCGCCGGCGGCCTCGCGCTCGGAAAGCGCATAGAGCGCCAGGCCGAGATTGTTCTGCGAAGCGGCCCAGTCGAGCGGGACCTTGTCGCGCGGGCGTTTTTCGAGTGTGGCGCGCATCGCCACCACCGCCTCGTTCAGGCGTTTCGGGTCGCTCTCACGTTCGCCGATCTTCAACAGCACGTTGGCCAGATTGTTCTGCGCGGCGGCCCAGTTAAGATCGTCCTTCTCGCGCTCGAACACGACAAGGGAATCGCGAAAGATCCGCGCTGCCTCTTCAAGGCGCGCGGTCTCCGTCTCTCGCTCGCCGATGGTCTGCAGCACCACCGCCATGTTGTTGCGGGTGATCGCCCAGTCGCGATTCTGTTCGTCATTGGGGATGAAGTTCAGAATGGTGCGATAGGCCTCGATGGAGTGCTGCAGCGCATCGAGATCGCCGGTGGCGTAGCCGTAGGCGTTCAACGCCTCGGCTTGCTGGTTCTTGTAGTTCCAGCGCAGCTTGTCGTCCCATTTCTCGGCCAGCGAGAAGGCCTTGGCGTAATCGCCTGCGGCGGATTTGTAGTCGAAGACCAGGCCAGAGGCATCGGCGCGCCTGGCATAGATCGCGGCATCGGCAAGACGCTTCTGCTTGACGAGATCCTCGGCTTGATCGACCGCGTCGTTGGTCTCTTCGATCCGGCCGACGGCATCGTCGAGGAATTTACGCGCCGTCACGATGGCGCCCTGGCTGATGGCCTTGTCGGCGGAGGCGACAAGCCGTTTGATCTCCGGATCGTCGGTGCGAAGCGCTGCACGCTCGGACATCATCTTCTTCAGGCGCTCGGCCTGGGCGTCGAGCACCTTTTGCAGGTCAGTCGGATCTTCCGGGATCTTTTCCGTGCCGAGCGCTTTCAGCACGCCATAAAGCGCATCAAGCGGCACGCCTTCCTGCAGCGAGGCCAGTTCCACCTGCGCCCGTTTGGGGTCGGGCAGGTCGGAAATCGTCAGCAGCAGCTGGCGCCGCTCGCCGGTGATCAGCCCGTCGTCGCCGGTCGGCTCCGCCGGCGCGACGCCGAAATAGAGCAGCCGGCGCAAGCTTTCATTGACCCAGGGGCGCTGCTTTGCCTTTGTGTCGAGATAGACCTCCTCGGTCACCATGCGCATGACCGAGCCGAACTCGGTACCCTTCATCGCCGCGAGGTGGCGCAGCAAAGCGGACGCATAAGGGCTGTTTTCGCCGGCGGCGCCATCGAGCGCTGGACGACCCGGTTCTGCGGCAAAGCCGACCACCGTACCCAGGCTCGCGTCGGCCGCCGGCGCATTGCCGAGCGCCTTCGCGCCGCGCACCGGCTCCAACCCGCCGGCGCCTATGGGCGAGGCGGAAGCGGTCGGTGAGCGCCGGACCATGGCATCCGCGGGGAATGGATTGGTGCGGCAGGCGTCGAGCAGCATGATCGTCACCGGCACTGTCTTTTTCAATGCCTCCATGACGGCCGATATCGGCACAAGGCTGGTGCCGGCATCCTTCAGCGACGGGACGTCGGCATCGACCGGAACCAGATAGTTTTCGCCGCCGGCCTCGATGCCATGACCGGAGTAGTAGATGAAGGCGACATCGGCGCCGTCGGCATCTTCGGTGAACCGCTCCAGGTCGCGCTTCAGCTTGGTGGCGTCGCGGTCGGTGACGCTGCGGGCGTCGAAGCCAAGGTCGGTCAGCATCTTGGCCATGTCGCGGGCGTCGTTGGCGGGGTTGGGCAGGGCGGCGATGTGCAGGTAATTCGACTGGCCGATGATCAGCGCCACGCCCTTAAGGCTTATTGTCTCGGCAACTGCAAGCGCGGTCGCGGCAAGGCAAAGCAGTGCGGCGATGAAAGCCGTCAGCCATGCCCGCCGCAAAAGATTAAGCTTCGAGGTTTCGACAAAGGTCATTTGTCGTTCGCATCCGCCCTGATGATCCAAGCCCTCTATAACGCTGCCAATGGACCATGATCAAATTTGGCCATGATCAAATTAGGGCATGATCAAATTCGGGCGCGATTGCGCCGCGGCCGTGGCTCGCCTATCCCTGAAAAATGTCGCCGCTCACCGAAACCGTTCTTTTCGTCTTCAGCCTCGTCGCGCTCGGCTATCTCACCGGGCTCACCGGCTATCTAAAGCCGGCCAGCGGGGACGGCATCTCCGAATTCGCCATCAACGTGGCGATGCCGCTGCTGCTGTTTCGGACGATGGTGAATTCCGATTTCCATGGCGTGGCGCCATGGTCGCTGTGGGGCGCTTACTTCACCGCGGTTGCAATGACATGGGCTGCCGGCCATCTGGTGACGACGCGAATCTTCGGGCGGGACGCACGCACAGGTATCGTCGGTGGAGTGTCGTCGTCCTTCTCGAATGTGGTGTTGCTGGGCATTCCCTTCGTTCTCGGCGTATTCGGGTCCAGCGGATTCGAAGTGCTGTCGCTGCTCGTTTCCGTGCATCTGCCGACCATGATGATGGCGTCGATCATCATGTTCGAGATATTTGGCCGCGGTGGCAGCGAGCCCGTACACCCGCTGCGCATCATCCAGAGCTTTCTGAGAAGACTGTTCACCAATCCCCTGATCATCGGCATCCTGGCCGGGCTGGCATGGCGCCTAACCGGCGCGCCGCTGCCGAACCTTGCCACACGGCTGGTCGATGCGCTGGCTGACACTGCCGGGCCAGTGGCGCTGTTCGCCATGGGCCTCAGCCTGCGCCGCTTCGGTATCTCCGGCAATGTCCGGCCGGCTCTGGCGCTTTCGGTGCTGAAATTGTTCCTGATGCCGGCTCTGGTTCTCGGTCTGGTCTGGCTGCTTGGCCTGCCGCCATTGACGGCCAAAGTGGCGGTGGTGGTGGCGGCGCTACCATCCGGCATCAATTCCTATCTCATCGCCGTGCAGTTCAACACCGGCCAGGCGCTGGCGTCGAACCAGATGACAATCGCCACGGCGAGCGCGGTTGTTACAACCGCCTTCTGGCTGACGGTGGTGCTCCACGTTTTCGGATAGATAGCCAGATGGTGCGGCCAGCGATCGGCACGGCATATGTCCGGCCTGCTCTCGCCTCGGGCTGGTCCAACCCCTATATGCCATCTTGCGATTGCTTGCGGGCCTTGCCCTCGGTAAAGAGCAGTGGCTCCGGCGTGCCGGCTTCAGTCCATGGCGCACGCTCACCGAAGATTTCACAGACCGGCCGTCAGCGCGCCGAACGGAGGATAGACCATGCTTCAGAAAACCAGCCATTTCATGCGGCAGGCCAATCTCATCAATGGCGAATGGGTGCAGGCCGACAGCGGCCAGACGGTTGACGTCAACAACCCGGCCACCGGCCTCAAGATCGGCACCGTGCCGAAGTCGGGCAAAGCCGAAACCCGCCGCGCCATCGAAGCCGCCGCGGAAGCTTTCAAGACCTGGCGCAAGACGACCGCGCTCGAGCGCTCGAAGCTGCTGCGCAAGCTGCATGACGCAATGATGGACAATCAGGACGTGCTGGCCGAACTGCTGACCATCGAACAGGGCAAGTCGCTGTTCGAATCGAAGGGCGAGATCGGCTCTGCCGCGGCCTACATATTGTGGTTCGCCGAGGAAGGCCGCCGCACCTATGGCGACGTCGTGCCGTCGCCATGGGCGGACCGCCGCATCCTGGTGACCAAGGAACCGGTCGGGGTCATCGCCGCCATCACGCCGTGGAATTTCCCGTCCTCGATGCTGGCCCGCAAGCTCGGCCCGGCGCTCGCCGCCGGCTGCACCGCAGTGGTCAAGCCGGCCTCGCAGACACCATATTCAGGCCTCGCCTGGGGTGCGCTCGCAGAGGAGGTCGGCTTCCCCAAGGGCGTCGTCAACATCCTGACCGGTTCGGCAAGCGAGATCGGCGACGAGATCTGCGCCAATCCGCTGGTGTCGAAGATCACCTTCACCGGATCGACCGAAGTCGGCAAGCTTCTCATCCAGAAGTCGTCGGTCACCGTCAAGAAAGTGTCGATGGAGCTCGGTGGCAACGCGCCGTTCATTGTCTTCGATGACGCCGACCTCGAGCGTGCGGTCGCTGGTGCGATCACCGCCAAGTATCGCAATTCCGGCCAGACCTGCGTCTGCACCAACCGCTTCCTTGTCCAGGCTGGTGTCTATGACAAGTTCGTCGAGAAGCTCGCTGCCGCCAGCAACGGGCTGAAGGTCGGCTCCGGCCTCGAGGACGGCGTGCAGCAGGGGCCGCTGATCGACGAGAAGGCGGTCGAGAAGGTCGAAGAACTGATCGCCGACGCCACATCCAAGGGCGGCAAGATCGTTGCCGGCGGCAAGCGCCATGCGCTCGGCGGTTCGTTCTTCCAGCCGACGGTCATTGCCAATGCGACGCCCAAGATGCGCTTCATGAAGGAAGAGATCTTTGGCCCGGTCGCACCGGTGTTCAAGTTCGAGACCGAAGAGGAGGCGATAGCACTCGCCAACGACACCGAATTCGGCCTCGCCTGCTATTTCTACACCGGCGATCTCGGCCGCGCCTTCCGCGTCATGGAAGGGCTGAAATACGGCATGGTCGGCGTCAATGAAGGCCTCATCACCACGCCGGAGGCGCCGTTCGGCGGCGTCAAGGAATCGGGTCTCGGCAAAGAAGGCGGACATCAGGGCATCGAGGATTATCTCGACACCAAATATGTCTGCATCGGCGGCCTCGGCCTCTGATAGGATATTCCCTGAGATGGGGAGGCCGATGGCCTGCCTGTCTCTCATGGGAAAACCAGCCGAAGTCTTCTGGATCAACTGGCATTTACGGGCATGGCGATGAAGGACGGCGAGGTTTTCGGCACGACGCAGGCAGGCGAGCCGGTGCGTCGCTTCACGATCAGGGGCGGCGGTATCACCGCCAACATCATCGGTCTGGGCGCGATCATCCAGGATCTGCGCCTGACCGGGCACGATGCGCCGCTGGTGCTTGGCTACGACAATCTGGCGGCCTACGAGACGGATACGGGCTTCTTTGGAGCGGTTGTCGGCCGCTATGCCAACCGCATCCGCGACGGCCGCTTTACCATCGCCGGCAGCCGCTACCAGACCGAGCAAAACTTCCTCGACAAGCATACGCTGCATGGCGGCTCGCAAGGCTATTCCCACAGGCCGTGGACGGTTTCGTTGCATGGCAGGGATTTCGTCACGCTGACGTTGCACGATCCCGACGGCGCGATGGGCTTTCCCGGCGCGCTCGATGTCACTTGTACCTACCGGTTGAAGATCCCCGGCACGCTCAGCGTCGAGCTGACCGCCACCTGCGAGGAGCCGACGCTGTGCAATCTGACCCAGCATTCCTATTTCAACCTGGATGATGGCGGCGCCGGCGACATTCTCGACCACAGGATGATGCTGAATGCCGGCGCCTACCTGCCGGTCGATGGCGACATGATCCCGACCGGCGTGGTCAAGCCGGTTGACGGTACGCCGTTCGATTTCCGCCAGGCGCGGCCGCTGCGCATGGAGACCGAGGGCGAACAGCTGCCCTACGACCAGAATTTCTGCCTCGCTTCGGCACGCGGGCCGCTCAAGCAGGCGGCATGGGCGCAAGGCGCCAGTTCCGGTGTCGAGATGGAGGTCTGGACCACTGAGCCGGGCGTCCAGCTCTATACCGGCCAGTACGTGACGCCGCGCACCGGGTTGGAAGGCCGCGACTACAAGGCTTTTTGCGGCTTCTGCCTGGAGCCGCAGATTTGGCCGGACGCGCCGAACCGGCCTTATTTCCCGCAGGCGACGCTGTGGCCGGGCGCGATCTACCACCACGTGACGGAATACAGATTCCGTCTGCCCTGAGGCCTGCCAATGTTCAGGTGAAGCCCGCCTGACCTGAATCGCAACAGACTTTAGCCGGCGAAGGCCGCGCGCAGCGTCTCGAACGGCGCCAGCGCGCCGCGCACCTGCACCACGGCGGCGGCGACGCGATGCGCACGGCGTGCTGCTTCAAGCGGGTCGTGGCCGGCAAGTCGAGCCGCAAGATAGCCGCCGTTGAAGGAATCGCCGGCGCCCGTCGTATCGGCGGGAGCGGCGACATGGATTGCCGGGACTTCGCGCAGCGTTCCTGCTTGGGCAATCAGTGCCGGTGCTTCGCCGTTCTTGACGACGACCTCGCCGACGAGTTGCCCGAGCCGCTTCGCTGTGGCTTGCGGTGTTGGATCGCCGAACAGCATCTGCTCGTCGGGGAAGGTCGGCAATGCGATGTCGGTGACGGCAAGGGCTTCGACGATCGCTGCCTGCGCATCCTCGCGCTCACGCCAGAGCCGCGGCCGATAGTTGGGGTCGAAGGCGATAAGTGAACCAGCCGAACGCGCCTTGGCGACGGCGGCCAGCAACTCAGCGCGCGCGGCTTCGTCCAGAATTGCCAAAGTGATTCCGGAAAAATAGACAAGTGCCTGATTTTCCAGGTTTTTCGATAATGCGGCCGGGTCCGAGACAAGCTGCCGCGCGGCGGCGTCGCCACGCCAATAGGTGAAGGAACGTTCGGCTCCCGTCAGCGTGATGGCATAGAGGCCGGGCCGCGCGCCCGCTATGAGCGGGCTGGAGCCGATGCCGATGCCGTTTTCAGCGAAGAAATCGATCTGGCCTTGCGAGAATGGATCGTCGCCGAAGGCCGAGACATAGGTTGCCGGCCGCTCAGCGCTCAGTGCATGCAGCGCCCACAGCGTGTTGAACGTGTCGCCGGCAAAGCCTATGCGCCAGTTCGGTCCCGTCTGGCCCGACAGTTCGAGCATGCATTCGCCGATCGAGGCGACGCCGTTTCCCGCCATCTGCAATCCTCCAGTGATCTCGGTGCTGTAGCTTTTTGCCACCGGCAGCGCCATGCTTGGCAAGCAGGGTTTTTTCCGCCACAGCGTTTTCCCACAGGCTGGCGGGATGCGATCCGTTCGGCAGAGCGTTGTCTGCAGAAGAGGAACCGGTTTGGCATCGATATGGCGTTATCTTCTGGCAGGTCTTGGTCTGGCTGCCTTGCTGGTCGGCATTCTCGCGGTCGTTTACCTGACGGCGCCGCGGTCGGCGCGGCCCGCCGGCCCGGATGTCTCTCGGACGAAGAACACCGCCAACGGGCTGTTCGTGGCAAGCTTCGCGCCGGAGCGAGGCGTTGTGCGGCTAGGCCAACTGCAATCCTGGCTGCTGACGCTGAAGACAAAGGCTGGAGCTCCGGTGGAAGGGGCGGCGATCGCGATCTCCGGCGGCATGCCGCTGCACAGTCACGGCCTGCCGACCAGCCCGCAAGCGACCGACTATCTCGGCGACGGGCGTTACCGGATCGAAGGGGTGAAATTCACCATGAGCGGCTGGTGGCAGCTGCATTTCGCTATCTCGGCCACCGCAGGCTCCGATACGGTGCTCTTCAACGTGGTGCTGTGAGCAGGACATGAGGCGGCGTTCGCGTTTTCTGGCGCTAATGGTGGCCGTTGTCCTTACCGGTTGCACGAAGCCGGATTTTTCCGACGCCGAGAAGACGACCATCGCCTCGCTGGCGCTGTCGTCGCTGCCGGCGCTCAAGCCCGACACCACCAATCGTTTTGCCGACGTGCCGGCGGCTGCCGCACTCGGCTCGACGCTGTTCTTCGACCAAGGCATGAGCGGTGACGGGTCGATATCCTGTTCGACATGCCACAAGATCGACCGCCAGTTCCAGGACGACCTGCCGCAGGCGGTCGGGGTCGGCCGTACCAGCCGGCGCACCATGCCGCTGGCCGGCGTCGCGCGCGATCCCTGGTTCTTCTGGGACGGCCGCCGCGACAGCCTGTGGGCGCAAGCGCTGACGCCGCTCGAAAACCCGCTGGAGCAGGCGGGAAACCGCACCGCCTACGCGCATTACATCAAGGCGCGCTTCGGCGAGCGCTATGAGCGCATCTTCGGGCCGCTGCCCGATCTTTCGGGCATGCCGTCGAATGCCAGCCCGCTTGGAAACGATGCCGAGAAGGCGGCCTGGAATGCGATGAGCGGCGCGCAGCGCAGCGCAATCGACGGCGTCTTTGCCAATATCGGCAAGGCGATCGCCGCCTTCGAACGCTCGATCGAGCCGGCGCCGACGCGTTTCGACCGTTTTGCGCTGGATCTCGTCACCGGCGCTGAGCCGAAAGGCCATGCGGTCTTTTCCAAGCAAGAAATCCTTGGGCTGAAACTGTTCATCGGCAAGGCCAATTGCGTGACCTGTCACAACGGCCCGCGCTTCACCGACAACAGCTTTCACAACACCGGCGTGCCACCCATTGCGGGCCTGCCGCCGGACCGCGGCCGCATCGATGCGGTGCGCCAAGTCGAAGCCGACCCGTTCAACTGTTTCGGCGCCTATCGCGATGGCGACGCCAGCGCCTGCGGCGAGTTGCGCTTCATGGTCAAGGATGGCCCGCAACTGATCCGCGCCTACAAGACGCCGTCGCTGCGCGGTGCGGCAACGCGGTCGCCCTACATGCATGCCGGGCAGTTTTCGTCGCTCGACGAGGTCGTGGCGCACTACGCCAAGGCTGCACCCAGCGTGGAGGGTACGTCCGAAGTTCATCCGCTGGGGCTGTCGGATCGTGAACGTGCGGCGCTGGTGGCTTTCCTGAAGACGCTTTCGGAGTGAGTTAGAGCCCGATCCATCCCGATGTATCGGGATGGGGCTCTACGTTTGACCATGATCTTGTCCGAAAACCGGCTTCCCCTTTTCGGGATCATGGTCATCGATCCTTGACTGTCTCCATCGCCACGAAGGTCGAGGTCTGGGCGACGTGGGGCAGGGCCGAGATGCGTTCGCCGAGGACGCGGCGGTAGGCGGCGATGTCCCTGGTGCGGACTTTCAGCAGATAGTCGAAGCTCGACGCCATCATGTGGCACTGCTCGATTTCCGGCACGGCCTGCACGGATCGGTTGAAGGCATCGAGCGCGGCGGACCTGGTGTCGGACAATTTCACCTGGACGAATGCAACATGGCCTTCGCCCATGCGCTCGCGGTCGATGATCGCCTGGTAGCCCCTGATGTAGCCGTCCTTCTCCAGCCGCTTCACCCGCGCCTGCACCGGCGTTTTCGACAGGCCGACGTTTGCCGCCAGTTCTGACATCGAAAGCCGGCCATCGCTTGCCAGCGCCGCCAGGATATTCCTGTCGATGCGGTCCAATTGGTCTTCTGTCATCGAAAATGCAGTCCATATGTCGGTTTTGAGCTGCTACGATAGATCGAATGACCTGCAATGTCGATTTCTTCGGACCGATTGAAAATTCGCATCTGTGCTAGCTTCCACCATTCGGTCCGGTGACCGCCGGCCCGATCCCTTTGCTCGATCCATGGGACCGCCATGCCAGCGCTCGATGCCATCCGCCAGCAGATCCGCGCCAACTACCTGCCCGATGAAGACGAGGCCGTGAAGCGGCTTGCCGACGCGACGGCGCTCTCCGGGAAAGACCGCAAGGCGATCTCGGCCCGCGCCGCCGATCTGGTGCGGGCGGTGCGCGGTTCGTCCGATCCCCGGCTGATGGAAGTCTTCCTCTCGGCCTATGGTCTCTCCACCAAGGAAGGCGTCGCGCTGATGTGCCTAGCCGAGGCACTGTTGCGCGTGCCCGATACCGAAACGATGGACGACCTCATCGCCGACAAGATCGCGCCGCACGACTGGTCGGCGCATTCGGGCGGTTCGAGCTCCATCTTCGTCAACGCCTCGACTTGGGCGCTGATGCTGACCGGCCGCGTCCTCGATGAAGGCGAGGGCGGCATCGAGGGCACGCTGCGCTCTATGGTGCGGCGGTTGGGCGAACCGGTCATCCGCAAGGCGGTGGCCGCCGCCATGCGCGAGATGGGCGAGCAGTTCGTGCTCGGCCGCACCATCACGGAAGCCGTCAAGCGCGGCCGGCCGATGACGCAGAAGGGCTATCTCTATTCCTTCGACATGCTGGGCGAGGCGGCCCGCACCGAGGCCGACGCCTTGCGCTATCACAAGGCCTATGCCGACGCGATTTCGTCGCTCGATTCCGGCTCCAACGGTCCTGACATCAGGCAGAACCACGGCATTTCGGTCAAGCTTTCGGCGCTGCATCCTCGCTACGAGGTGGCGCAGAAGGAAGAGATGCTGCCTGTGATGGCCGAGCGGCTCTTGTCGCTGGCGCTTGCCGCGCGCCATTCGCGTATGGGCCTCAACATCGATGCCGAGGAGGCCGATCGCCTCGATCTGTCGCTCGACGTCATCGAGCGGGTGCTGGCCGAGCCGGAGCTCGCCGGCTGGAACGGCTTCGGCGTGGTGGTGCAGGCGTATGGGCCACGCGCGGCTTTCGCCATCGATTGGCTCTATGCGCTGGCCAGGAAATACGACCGCAACATCATGGTGCGGCTGGTCAAGGGTGCCTATTGGGACACCGAGATCAAGCGGGCGCAGACGCTCGGACTGTCAGGCTATCCCGTCTTCACCCGCAAGACCAACACCGACGTTTCCTACATGGCTTGCGCGAAAAAGCTGCTATCGATGACCGACCGCATCTATCCGCAATTCGCCACCCACAATGCCCACACCGTCGCCGCCATCTTGGCGATGGCGGATAATCGCCATTCCTTCGAGTTCCAGCGCCTGCACGGCATGGGCGAGGCGCTGCACGAGACGGTGCGCCGGTCCGAAGGCACGCGCTGCCGCATCTACGCGCCGGTCGGTGCGCATTCCGATCTGCTGGCCTATCTGGTCCGCCGGTTGCTGGAGAACGGCGCCAATTCCTCCTTCGTGCACCAGCTGACCGACGAGGACGTCGAGCCGGAGGACATTGCGCGCGATCCGCTCGAAACGGTCGAGAGCCAGGGTCCGGCCGCCAATCCGGCGATTGCCCGGCCTTCCGAGATTTTTGGGGCCGAGCGTCGCAATTCGAAAGGATTCGACATCACCGACACGGTGACGCTGGCGGCGATCGACAAGGCCAGGGCGGCCTTCGCTGGGCCGGATCGTTGGCATGCCAAGCCGATCACCCGTGCCGCCGGCTACGGCAAGCAGCGTCCCATAGTCAACCCAGCAAAGCCTTCCGAAGTGGTCGGTACGGTCAGCGAAGCCGCCGCCAAGCAAGTCGCGACCGCCGTGCGCTTTGCGGTGGAAGCGCAGCCGGCATGGGCAAAACGTTCCGTCGCCGAGCGCGCTGCCATCCTCAACCGTGCCGCCGATCTCTATGAAGCCAATGCCGTCGAGTTCTTTGCACTCGCCACCCGCGAGGCCGGCAAATCGCTGGCCGACGGCGTCGCCGAAGTGCGCGAGGCGGTCGACTTCCTGCGCTACTACGCCACCGAGGCGGCTAATGCGGAGGCGGGCACGCAAGCGCGCGGCGCCATCGTGTGCATTTCGCCGTGGAATTTCCCGCTCGCCATCTTCACCGGCCAGATCGCGGCCGCACTTGTCACCGGCAATTCGGTCATCGCCAAGCCGGCCGAGCAGACGCCGCTGATCGCCTTCCGGGCTGTCGAGCTGCTGCGCGGGGCCGGTGTGCCGGAAGACGTCATCCAGTTGCTCCCTGGCGACGGCCCATCGGTCGGCGGGCCGCTTACATCAGATCCGCGCATCGCCGGCGTCTGCTTTACCGGCTCGACCGAGGTCGCCAAGCTGATCGAGAAGCAACTGGCCGAGACGGCCGCGCCCAACGCCATGCTGATCGCCGAGACGGGCGGCCTCAACGCCATGATCGTTGATTCCACCGCGCTGCCCGAACAGGCGGTGCGTGACATCCTCGCCTCGGCTTTCCAGAGTGCCGGCCAGCGTTGCTCGGCACTGCGCGTGCTCTATGTGCAGAAGGACGTGGAGAAGAAGATGCTGGAGATGCTGAAGGGCGCCATGGAGGCGCTCAGCATCGGCGATCCCTGGCGGATTTCGACCGATGTCGGCCCTGTCATCGACGACGAAGCGCAAAGCTCGATCCGCGAGTACTGCACGAAAATGGGCCTGCAGGGCCGGCTGATCGCCAAGCTCGAGGCGCCGAAGGAAGGTCGCTTCGTCGCGCCGCATGTTTTCCGGGTCAAGGGTATCGAGGACATGGAGCGCGAGGTGTTCGGGCCGGTGCTGCATGTCGCTACGTTCGACGCCGACGAAATCGACGCGGTCATCGCCGCCATCAACCGCAAGGGCTATGGCCTGACCTTCGGCCTGCACACCCGTATCGAGGGCCGCGTGCAGCATTTCGTCGACGGCATCTATGCCGGCAACATCTACGTCAACCGCAACCAGATCGGCGCCGTGGTCGGCTCGCAGCCGTTTGGTGGCGAGGGGCTTTCAGGCACCGGGCCGAAGGCCGGCGGCCCGCACTACCTCCGCCGGTTCCGCAAAGGGCCGGAGGCTGGCACCCATTTGCAGGATGGCCATAAGGTCACGGCGACCGAGCTTGCCGACAATCTGCCTGATCCCACACTTGGCGGCTGGTCGACGCGTCCGGACCGGATCGCCATTCTGAGGAAGCATCTGCGCGGCAAGGGTGCTGCGGCCATAGGTGCGGCCGCCGGCATCGATTTCGGCCAGATCGACCTGCCCGGGCCGACCGGCGAGGCCAACACGCTCTCGCTCTCGCCACGCGGACGGGTGCTGTGCCTCGGTCCCGATGGCGATACGCTGCTGGCGCAGACGATCCAGGCGCTCGCCGCCGGCAATGCGGTGCTGGCCGTGGCGCCCGGCGCACCGGCTGCCCTTTCCCCATTGACCGGCAAGGGCTTGCCGCTGGCCGCCATCGATGGTCGGCCGGATCCGGTCGAAGCACGCTCACTGCGCGTCGATGTCGTCGCCTTTTCGGGCACGCCGGAGGCTGCACGCATCGTGCGCAAGGTCATCGCCGACCGCTCCGGCCCGATCGTGCCGCTGGTCAGCGAGGTACTGAACCCGGCGGCCTATGCACATGAACGGGCTGTCTGCGTCGACACCACCGCCGCCGGCGGCAATGCGAGCCTGCTGGCCGGAGCTTGAGCCCGGCCAGTATTTAAGCGCCTTCGACGACCGAAAAACCTTCGAACTGGGGGTGACCGAGATAGTGGACCTTCGTCGTGCCGACATTTCGATGGGCGGCGCGGAAATTCTCCGACTTGGTCCAGGCGATGAAATCCTCGTGGCTCGCCCACACCGTGTGCGACGCAAACAGCGTGTAGCCTTCGGTCTCGTTGACCGGGCCACGCAGCAGGTGGAATTCCCGAAAACCCTTCATCTCAGCGAGGCTGGAATCGCGGTTCTTCCACACGGCTTCGAAATCGTTCTCCGAGCCGGTCTGCACCTTGAAGCGGTTCATGGCGATGTACATGGCGGTTCCTTTCGTGCGGATGTTGATGATTGGCGGCTGCAGCGTTTGTTCTGCGCACATTCAAAATGGGCCGATTTCGGTCTCGAACTCCAAATTTGCGCTTGCTGCCTGTGGTGGAATTGGAGGGAAGGGGGCTGCCTTGCGGACAATGCCAAGCGCCGCCTGATCGAAAGCCGCCGACCCTGAGGTCTCCAGGATGCGCAACTCGTTTATGTTGCCCTTCCTGCCTATGACGAATGTGACAACCGCATTGTTGCGTGCCGCCAGCTGTAGGGAAGGCGGGAGGGTGCGATTGACGCTGCCGAGTTTTCTAAAAACATCGCCGCGGTAATTGTCTTCCGCGGCCGTGCCTGCCTCTTTTTGCCTTTTGCCCTTGCTGGCTGCTTGCGCCGACCGGTCCTCGCCATTCGCCGTGCCGCGCTTCTCATCCGCCGTCTTTGAAGGGGCAGCTGCCGACGTTGGCCTGGCGCTGGGGATCGGTGGCTGCTCTGGAACGGCGACAGGCACTTCGGCGCTCTCGGCCTGCACGATCGGCTGCGCCGGCGTTTCGGCCTTGGGAGCCACGCTCTGGTCATCGGGGCGAGGGGCGCCGGCCACCAATATGTCGGGCGTCACCGTCTGCTGTTTGGCAGGTTCCGGCAAAGGCTTGAGCGGCTTTGCTGCGTCCTTCGCGGGTTGCGAAGGCTCTGTTGGCGGCGTTGGCTTGGGCGGCGTTGCTGGCTGTGGTGTGGCGGGTTGCGGGTTCGGCACCAGTGCAACGTTTATTGCCGTCGGGTCCTTGTCCAGCGCGCTGCCGACCACGTTGGTGCCCGACTGTTCACTGCCTTCCGGCTGCTCGGCATCTTGGAAACTGGAAATCCCCGTAGGGGAGATCAGAAAGGCCGCTGCCACCGCGGCATGGAGCAGGCAGGAGACGACGATCGCCGCCGTCCACTTGCGGTTCCAGGCCGATGGCCGCGGCAGCGCGAGCGGCTCGGTTGGCTCTATCGCCAGCTCGGCGCTGGCTTCGGGGAGGGGACTGATATCCTGCATGTCTCGCCGCGAGACCTGCAGCGACAAGAGCAGAATTGTCAAATCAAGATCGTTCGCTCGCAGCGGCAGTCGGCAGTGGCCGGCAACTGGCCACGCCGCATTGTTTTGCAGGAATGCGGGATGCAGTCCCACCTCAGACGCCGAAAGCGATCCCGGTCTTGGTGTCCGTCTTCAGCTTGCGCATGCAGGCGTTCGGTTCGACGCCGGTACCGGTGCATTCGGTCGCGCTGTTGATCAGCACGCGGCTGACTTTCGAGCACTCGGTGCCGGCCAGATCGAAACGCGTCACCTTGGTCTTGCCCGCCGGCAATTCCTTGAAATCGAGCACGGTCAGCCGGTCGACGACGCCTGCCTCGTTGAACAAGGCGATCTCGAACGCAGCCTTGGACAGGTCGGCGCCGAGATTGTTGTTGACCACGAACGTCAGGCGGCAACCCTTGTCGGAAGGTTGCGCACCATTGAGTTCTAGGGTGAGTGCGGGGACCGGCGCGGACTCTTGTGCCCACGCCGGAACCATCGCAAGCGACATCGCCAGCATCGAGGTCAGCAGACGAAGGGATGTCATCAAGCTCGTCATGGTCATCAGCCTCCAAATCGCATCGTCGCCGCCAGCTTCAGAGTGACGCCGGGCTCGTAGGCCGCGAAGACCGGCTGCGGCGGCTGGCCGGCCGTGGTCAGGTTGAGCGGGTTGGCGTATTTGACATCGAACAGATTGTCGGCGCGGAAATCAATCTTCAAATTGTCCGTCGCCTGGTAGCTGGCAAAAGCATTGACCAGCGTGTAGTCCTCGGCGATCGGATTGCCCTTGGGCTTGCCATTGTATTGCACTTCGCCGCCCACGGTCAGCTTGTCCTCGAGGAAGCGTAAGCCGAGCTGCGCGGTGACCTGGGATGAGGGGATGGTCAGCAGGTCGGCCCGAACGTCCTTGTAGGAAATGGTATGACCATTGGTGATTGAGGCCGAAAGCCCGGCATAGCCCCATCCGGCATCATAGACGCCCTCAAGTTCGAAGCCGTCGATCTTGGCCTTGGCAAAATTCTGGTACTGGAAGCATATCGGGATACCGGGTCCGCTCGGGCAGCCGGCTGTCGGGTCAAACCGCGACAGGGTAACGCCATCGATGTAGTCTTCGACATCGTTGTTGAAATAGGCTGCCTTGATGCGCAGCGCATCGCCGGCTTCGAGGATGTCATTCTGCTTGTAGTTGACGCCGAATTCGACGGTCTTTCCGGTTTCCGGCCGCAGATTGGGATTGGGCAGGAACGGGAAGGTGACACCCGCCGGATGGCGACCGCTGATCAGTGTTTCCGACAGGGAGGGTGACCGGTATCCTTCCGCATAGGTGCCGTAGAATTGCAGGCCGGCAAGGCTGGCGCTGTCGAAAGGCGAGACGCCGACGGTGATGCGCGGCGACAACCGGTCCCCCGACGTTTCGTGTGTGTCATCCTTGAGGCTGT
This sequence comes from Mesorhizobium sp. M7A.F.Ca.US.010.02.1.1, assembly GCF_004023085.1. Lineage (NCBI taxonomy): Bacteria > Pseudomonadati > Pseudomonadota > Alphaproteobacteria > Hyphomicrobiales > Phyllobacteriaceae > Mesorhizobium > Mesorhizobium sp. M7A.F.Ca.US.010.02.1.1. The sequence goes on from NZ_RZRV01000011.1 coordinate 69,712, forward strand.
AATTGTCGTAACGCAGCCCGGCGATGACTTCGAGCCACTCCCAGGTGAGCTTGTCCTGGACATAGGCGCCGGAGACGTTCCGCTTACCGGAAGGCGTATAGAAGCTGTCGCCACCGGCCGTGCCGCCGGTCTCGACGTTATCGCCGGCCCAGTCGCCGCCATAGGTCAGTTCGTGCGCGATGGCGGCAGTCTCGAATCTGGACGTGTTCCAAATGTCGATGCTGGTCGTGCCGATGTCGAATGTCGATGTCGAGCCAGCCGGCAAAACAACGGGAAGGCCGGTGCTCGGATCAAACCGGTTGAGAGGCACGAGGCTGGTCAGATCGAGATTGGTCTTGTTGTAGGAGGTGTTGATATGGAGATCGAGCCAGCTCTTGTCCTCATCCGTAATGTTGTAGCGGGCGGTGAAGGTGTTCGACTTCAGGTCGACCTCATTGACCGGCACGCCGCCGCTGATCTCGTTCCAGCCGTCGCTTGAGCCGACCCAACCGAGCTTCAGTTCGCTGTTGTCGGTCGGGCGGATGGTGGTCTTGAGCAGACCGCTCAGCACATCGAAGCCCGTGCCCTTGACCGTGTCGCCACCGCCATCCTTGTAGTCGTCATAGTTGCGGTAGACGATGTTGCCGAGCACATCCCAGTTCTCGTTGAGGCGGTAGGCACCGGATGCGCTTGTTGTCCAGCCCTTGCCGTTGCTCTCATAGCGTCCCGTGACGGAGCCGGCCCATGTTTCTTCCGGCTTGAGGAAATCCTCGGCGTCCTTGGTATCGAAGAAGACAACGCCGCCGATGGCGCCCGAGCCGTAGGTGTTGGCGACAGGACCGCGGATCACGTCGACGGATTTGACGAGTTCGGGGTCGATGTAGAAGGTCGACTGCGTGCCGTGGTCTGAGCGCTGGAAATTCTGGCGCGCGCCATCGACGATCACCGCGACGCGGCCGAAATCCTGCAATCCGCGGATGTTGATGCTGGTGCTGACACGCCTGGCGTCGGCCTGCGCGGCGACGCCAGGCACGCCGAGCAGCATCTCGTTCGGCGTCGTCGCCATGCGGCGGTCGAGCTGTTCCTGGCCGACATGGCTGGTCGATGCCAGCGATTCGATCGCCGTTTCGCCGGTGCGGCTGATGACGAGGATCTTGTCGAGCAGCGTTGCGCCCGCTTGTGCCGCCTTTTCTTCGTCGGCCTTCTTCGTTTGATCTGTCTGCTGGTCCGCCGGCTGCGCCGCCTGCTGAGCGTTGGCCAGCTGCGCCGACAAGGCGATCGCCGCCACGCTTGCCAGCAAAGCCGCTGCGCCGTTCGCCGCCGACCGGCCGCGCCATTCCCAAGTCACAAACCCCATGCCCCAACTCCAAAGTCCAGGTTTCATGCTGGCTGGCCCGGGGCTGGCTGGCATTTTTGATCATGTCCGGGGTCTTAAATGTTGACTCATTTAATCCGGTATTGCACTGACTAGTAAACATGATTATTCAAGTCAAGAAATGAATCGGATTACGCAACGCCTAGCCAGACGCCCGGCACAGGAAAGGGATCCATCCAGATGAACACCCACAATCCCAACGATTTTCGCTATCGCGTCCGCCGTTCCGACGATGCCTCCGCCCGTTTCGACCGGGTTCCGCTGGCGGTGCGAACCCTGTCCAGCAACACCCTGTTCCAGGGCGAGCACGAGATCGGCATCGAGCATCATGGCGCGCTCTATCGGCTGAAGATCACCCGCCAGGGCAAGCTCATTCTCAACAAGTAAGGCAAGGCCACAGGGACCAAGACATGGACCAGCGCGTAAAACCCGCCCCGCATGAAATCCGGCGGGCACGGACAGACAATCCGAAGACGCGCGAGCGTGATCTCGCCGCCCAGCTCGGCATTTCGGAGGCCGAGCTGGTCGCAGCCCACTGCGGCGACGGCGTCGTCCGTGTCGAGCCACGCGTCAACGATCTTTTGACCGGTCTCGAAGCCGTCGGCGAGGTCATGGCGCTGACCCGCAATGAAAGCGCGGTGCACGAGAAGATCGGCGTCTATGACAAAGTCGTCACCGGCAACCACAATGCCATGGTGCTTGGCGAAAACATCGACCTGCGCATCTTCCCGAAGGTCTGGGCACACGGCTTTGCCGTCGAGAAGCGAGACGGCGACGAAATCCGCCGCAGCCTGCAGTTTTTCGATGCGGCGGGCGAGGCCGTGCACAAGGTGCATTTGCGTCCGGCCTCCAGCCTCTATGCCTATCAGAAACTGGTTGCCGCGCTCGAATCGTCCAATCAGGAGCCGACGGTCGACATTTCAGGACCACTCCCCGATGACGAGATCTATGGCGACGAAACGACCGCCAATCTCGACGATCTCCGCGACCGCTGGAGCCGGCTGACCGATGTGCACCAGTTCTTCGGCATGCTGAAGACGCTGAAGCTCAGCCGCCGGCAGGCGGTCCGCCTGGTCGGGCAAGACTATGCCTGGCAGCTCGACAATGATGCCGTCCGTGCCATGTTTCATCACGCTGCGGAGGGCGAGATGCCGATCATGTGCTTTGTGGGAAACCGCGGCTGTATCCAGATCCATTCCGGTCCGATCAAGTCGATCAAGCCGATGGGGCCATGGATCAACGTGCTGGACGAAACCTTCCACCTGCATTTGCGGACCGACCACATCCAGGAGGTCTGGGCGGTGCGCAAGCCGACCAAGGACGGTCATGTCACCTCGCTTGAGGTCTATGACGTCGACGGCAAGATGTTCATCCAGTTCTTCGGCAAGCGTCATGAAGGCGAAAGCGAGCGGGACGACTGGCGCTTCCTGGCGGAAAACCTGCCGCGCATCCCAAACCCGACCGCAGCCTGAGGAAAATGCGATGCGTTTTTTCCCAAGATTGTCGACCGTGCGCGGATCTATTTTCGGGCCGGTGATCGGTCTCTCCATGGCTGTTATCGCATTGCAATCCGCTAGCGCCATGGAAGGCACGGCCGTGTTTGCCGATCCTTCGAAAATCGTGGCCGTTGGCGGCTCGATCACCGAGATCGTCTATGCGCTCGGCGAGGAAAAGCATCTGGTGGCTCGCGATTCCACCAGCCGGTACCCAAAGGCGGCGCTTGAGCTGCCCGATGTCGGCTACATGCGCGCGCTGTCGCCGGAGGGGGTGCTGTCGGTTAACCCGACCGGCATCCTGGCGCTGCATGGCAGCGGTCCCAAGCAAGCCGTCGATGTCTTGAAGAAGACGAGCGTCCCGTTCATCGAAGTGCCCGAGCACTATAGCCACAAAGGCATCCTCGAAAAGGTCCGTATCGTCGGCAAGGCGCTCGGCGTCGATGCCAAGGCCGAGGTGCTCGCCGGGGAGCTCGATGCCAAGCTCACGGCAGCTGAGAAGCAGACGGCGTCGATCAAGGAGCGCAAGCGCATCCTGTTCGTGCTGTCGATACAGGGCGGCAAGATCCTGGCGGCCGGAAGCGAGACCGCGGCCGACGGTATGGTCAAGCTGGCTGGCGGCGTCAACGCGGTCGAGGGCTTTTCCGGCTACAAGCAAATGTCCGACGAGGCGATCATAACCGCCAGACCGGACGTGATCCTGATGATGAGCAATGCCGGGCCTCCGGTGTCGGACGACGAACTGTTCGGCAATCCGTCGATCGCCTCGACGCCGGCCGGAACGGCGCGCAAGCTGATCCGCATCGACGGTGCCTATCTGCTCGGCTTCGGGCCACGCACGGCCGATGCCATCCACGACCTCGCTGTCTCGCTTTATGGCGGGCAGGTCACGGACTGAACGGGCGGATCATGGTCGATCAATCGATCGCCGGCCCGGTGATGGCAAGCGTATCCGAAGGCGACCGGTCGGGCCGCGCCCGCATCGTCATCCTTCTGCTGTGCCTGGGGCTCGCGGCTGCCATTTTTCTGTCGCTGACATCGGGGGCTTCGGACGCTTCGGCCGTCAACGTCATTGGCGACTGGCTGTTCGGCACAGTGCCTGATGACGCCGCGGTGAGCGCCCGCGACAGCCTGATTGTCTACGACATCCGCCTGCCGCGCATCATTCTCGGCATGCTGGTCGGCGCGGCGCTCGCGGTCTCCGGCGCGGTCATGCAGGGACTGTTCCGCAATCCGCTGGCCGACCCCGGCCTGATCGGCGTCTCGGCCGGCTCCAGCCTCGGCGCGGTTGCCGTCATCGTGCTCGGCGCCACGATATTGGCTCCGGTGACCGTCTTGCTCGGCACGCTCGCATTGCCGCTGGCGGCCTTCTGTGGCGGGCTCGCCACCACGCTGGTGCTTTATCAGGTCGCGACGCGGCGGGGGCAAACCTCGGTTGCCACAATGCTGCTTGCCGGCATCGCGCTGGCGGCGCTCGCCATGGCGCTGACCGGCATCCTCATCTTCATGGCCGACGATCGCCAGTTGCGCGACCTGACCTTCTGGCAACTCGGATCGCTCGGTGGCGCGACCTGGGCGAAGATCGCGTCGGTAGGGCCGATCATCGTGCTGGCGCTGGCGGCGATGCCGTTCCTGGCACGCGGCCTCAACGCGCTGGCGCTTGGCGAGGCGACCGCCGGTCATCTCGGCATTCCGGTGCAGCGGTTGAAATACACGGCTATCGTCGGCGTCTCTGCCGCGGTCGGCGCATCCGTCGCCGTCAGCGGCGGCATCGGCTTCGTCGGCATCGTGGTGCCGCATCTGCTGCGCCTGCTGATTGGTCCGGACAATCGCTATCTGCTGCCGGCGTCGGCGCTGCTCGGCGCCTCGCTGCTGCTTCTGGCCGATGCGGTCGCACGCACCATCGTTGCGCCGGCCGAACTGCCGATAGGCATCGTCACCGCGATAGCGGGCGCGCCGTTTTTCCTTTGGATCCTGCTGCGCAAGCGCGGCGTGGTTGATTTGTGAGGCTTGATGATCGAGGCCAAGGATGTTTCGGTTGATATCGCCGGCAAGCCTATCGTCAGTGGTGTCGATTTCCACGCGCGGCCCGGCGAGATCGCCGCCATCGTCGGCCCCAATGGTTCGGGCAAGACGACCTTCCTCAAAGCACTCTCCGGCGAACTCGCCTATACCGGGCGCGTTGCCCTCAACGGCCGAGATCTCTCGACGATGAAGCCGGTCGAGGTGGCCGTCCATCGCGCTGTGCTGCCGCAGGCGACGACGCTGTCGTTCCCGTTCACCGTGCGGGAAGTGGTCAAGCTTGGCCTTGTCGGCGGCCGCTCAGGCGTCCTGCCGGGCGAGGATGCGCGGCTGCCGGAACGGGCGCTGGCGCGTGTCGATCTCGACGGCTTTGCCGGCCGTTTCTACCAGGAGCTTTCGGGCGGCGAGCAACAGCGCGTTCAGCTCGCACGCGTGCTGTGCCAGGTCTGGGCGCCGGTGCTCGACGGCAAGCCGCGCTTTCTGTTCCTCGACGAGCCGGTTTCCAGTCTCGACATCAAGCACCAGCTGATCATCATGAACATTGCCCGCGACTTCGCCAGAAGGGGCGGCGGCGTGGTCGCCATCCTGCACGACCTCAATCTGACGGCCATGTATGCCGACCGGATCTTCGTCATGCATCGCGGCCGGCTCGCCGCCACCGGGTCGCCGCGGGATGTGCTGAGCGATGACCTGATCGAAAAAGTGTTCGACTGCCGGCTCAGGGTCGGCGTGCTGCCGGCCGGCAATATGCCGTTCGTGCTGCCTCAGTCAGCAGCTTAATTTATTGCAAACCTAGCCCGCGCCCCTGGCTGGGCTAGGCAGCCGGGGCGCGGCGCTCCAACATGTCGATGCCGAGCAGGTTGCGCACATTCGGCCGCGCCGCTACCAGATCGGCGATCGTGTAGCGGGCGAGCACGGCGAAGAACGCGTTCAGCGCCTCGCGCAGCGCCGAGTTCAGCGCGCAGCTGTCGACCAGCGGGCATTCGGCGGCATCGTTCTCGAAGCATTCGGCCATGGCGAAGCTCTCTTCTGTCACGCGCACGACATCGAACAGGCTGATGGCTTCGGCGGCACGGCCAAGCTTGACGCCGCCATTCCTGCCCCGCACGGTCTGGACAAGGCCGTGCTCGACCAGGGGCTGCAGGATCTTGAACAGGAAAAGCTCCGACACCGAATACGCGGCCGCGATCTCCGGGATGCGGCTCAATCGGTCATCATTGGCCGCGCAATACATCAAGATGCGCATGGCATAATTGGTCTGGCGCGTAAGCCGCATTTTGTCCTCACAAGGCACTGGTGCGGTGCAACCACGCCAGATCTGGAAATTCTTGCTGATGCGGCTTTGACCCGAATTTCCGGATTCGCCACATTGGCTCGGGCGGAATATGGCCTATACCTTGGAATAATTCCAGACTAGCTTCGTGCGATAGATGAATTTTCTCCTCAACTTTGTGTGCGCAGCCGGAGAAGATGCCGGACGAAACCCGCTGTCGCGGGTATTTCGGCGCTCGGAACACTAAATAGGCTGAGATCGACGAGGAGCGGCTCACCCATGTCACAATCGGCTTCGCCCCTGGCGCCGGTCCGTTTCGATGCCGAAGCGGATGCCAAGCTTTCCGCGTTGCGGCGGACGAAATTCCTCGCGGCCGCCGCGCTGGCGCTTTGCGTGGCGGTGTTTGCGCTCGCCAAATCGTTCGAGCACATCCACCCGTGGCTCGGCTTCGTCGCTGCCTTTGCCGAGGCGGCGACCATCGGCGGGCTGGCCGACTGGTACGCGGTGGTGGCGCTGTTCAGGCGACCTCTGGGGCTGCCGATCCCGCACACCGCCATCATACCCGAGAACCAGAACCGCATCGCCGACAATCTCGGCCGCTTCATCGAGGTCAACTTCCTGGCGCCTGAACCGGTGCGTGAAAAGCTCGCCGAGGTCGATTTCTCGGCACTCGTCGCCGACTGGCTGGCCGATGCGGAGCGCGCCGCCGGCCTGTCGCGCTTCGTCGTGCGGCTGGTGCCGCAGACGCTGGCGGCGATAGAGCAATCCGGCCTGCGCGGCTTCGTCACCAGCCGCATGCTCGAACAGATTGAAAAGGTGCCGCTGGCGCCGCTGGCCGCCGAGCTGTTGTCAGCGCTTACCGACGACCGCCGCCACCAGAAACTGTTCGACGAGTTCACCAAGGTGATCGGCAGGTTCCTCAATGACGAACAGGCGCTGGCGACGATGCGCGAGAAGATCCGCGAGGAACTGCCGTCGCTGTTCAACCTGTTCCGCGCCGACGCCTATCTCCTGAAGAAGATCGTCGCCTCGGCCGGTTCGCTGCTCGACGAGGTGAGGGCCGATCCCGATCACCCGATGCGCGCCGAATTCGACCATTTCGCTCAAGGCTTCATCGAAAAGCTGAGGACATCGAAGCAATACGCCAAACGTGCCGAGAAGCTGAAGCGCGATTTCCTGGCCCGGCCGGAAGTCAGGGGATTGGCCGGCGACATGTGGGCAAGCCTCAGCCAGTTCATCGAGCAGGACGCCAAGGCGCCGAATTCGGTTGTCCGCGCGCATCTTGCCAACATGTTCGTCGAGGTCGGCCGCCATCTTGCCGGCGATGCGCAGATCCGGGCCGACATGAACCAGGGGTTCGTGGTGGCGCTGGCGTCGTTCGTGGAGAGCCAGAAGGCCGGCGTGTCGACATTCATCGCCGACCAGGTCAAGCGCTGGGACCTTGCCCAGCTGACGCGGCTGATCGAGATGAACATCGGCAAGGACCTGCAATACATCCGCTTCAACGGCATGATCATCGGCGGCCTCGCCGGTGTCGTGCTCTATGTGGCCGAGCGGCTGTTCCTCGTGAATTGATGCGCGGCCCGATTGGCGCTCATTCCTCCGCGTTCATGGACTCGCGGCATGCGAGTGCTATTCTCCCGCCGAGGGTGCCCGCATCATGCGGCAAAGGGGAGCAAACGAGCATGGCAAAACAACCGGAATCCGATTCTTTCATGGACATGTTCGGCAGGTTCGGCCGCGACCTGAAGGTGCCCAATGTCGATGTCGAGGCGATCCTCGCCCATCATCGCAAGAACATCGAAGCGCTGGAGAAATCGGCACGAGCCGGTGCCGCCGGCGCCACCTCGCTGTTGTCCCGGCAGCGCGAGATGCTGCAGGATACGCTGCGCGAGGTCACCGATATCGCGCAAAGCTACAGGGCGCCGGGCAATCCGCAGGAACTGATGGCCAAACGGAGGGAGTTTGCCAGGAAGTCCTTCGAGGCCGCGTTGAAGAATGCGGGCGAAGTGGCTGAACTGGTCAAGAAATCCGGTGCCGAATCGGTCGACATCCTGCGCACCCGCATCAAGGAGGCGATGGAGGAAATCCGCGCCGGCTACGAGAAGAAGTAGCGGATGTGGCCGGGGCCGGCTCATTGCTGCCGACAGCGCCCTGAAGCCCGGAAAGCCCGATTTGACCTGCGACTGCGCCGGCGGCGTGGCACGATTGCGGCCGAAATCGACGGAACGGATTCGCGCAGAGCGAATTGACAGAGGCCGTCAGTTCGTGGTCCGGAGGCTCTGGAAGCGATCGGGAAACCAGGAATGAACGAAATACGGCCTAAAACGCCGCCTACCTACGAGCAGTTGAGGACGATGGCCGGGCTGGAACTCGGCGTGTCGGAGTGGACGACGGTCGACCAGAACCGCATCGACCAGTTCGCTGAATGCACCGGCGACCATCAATGGATTCATGTCGACCCTGAAAGGGCGCGGCGGCAAAGCCCGTTCCGCACGACGATCGCGCATGGCTATCTGACGCTGTCGATCATCGGCGCACTGGCGCTCGGCATGGGCATCGTGCCCGAGAGTACGCAGGCCGCCTTCAATTATGGCTTCGACAAGGTACGCTTCCTGGCACCGGTCAAGGTCGGTGCCCGCATCAGACTGCGCATCACGCTGCTGTCCATGGAGGACAGGGGCCCCGGCCAGTATCTGATGAAGGCCGCCAACACGGTCGAGATCGAAGGCGAGGAAAAGCCTGCTTTGATGGCCGAAACGCTGGTCATGCTTTATGAACGCCGCAAGCGGGCAGGGGCGTGAGAGGCTGTTCACCTGGAGCGCAAAATCAGAGGTCTTGTGATACTTCCACCAGCCTCTGCCGCTTGAACTCGGCGCGGGCCGAGAGCAGTGCGAGGAACAGTGCAGCCAGCGCCAGCACCGTGGCCGTCTGAAATGTGACCTGCATTCCCCGTGCTGCGGCCTCGGAACTCAGAAGTCCAATGCCTTCCTGCCCTTTGGCCGATGCGACGGCGAATATGGCGCCCATCACCGATGCGCCGGTGATCAGCCCGAGATTGCGCGAAAGGTTGAGCAGGCCGGAAACGACGCCGCGCTGGCCGGCGCCGACACCGGTCATGACGGCTGCATTGTTGGATGTCTGGAACAGGGCATAGCCGATGCAGGTGACGGTGATCGCAACGACATAGCCGGCAATGCCGAGTCTGGTCACGGCGAGCGACAGCAGGAACGTGCCTGTCGCGAGGCTGAGCAGGCCTGCGACCATCATCCTGTGGGCGCCGAAGCGGTCGGCCAGGCGTCCGGCCACCAGCGCCGACAAGGTCGAGACGAGCGGCCCGGTCGACAGCGCGAGGCCGACCATTGCGGCATCGAGCCCAAGTCCTCGCGACAGGTAGAACGGGGCCACCACCAGGGTCGCCATCATCACCGTGGCGACGACGAGGCTCATGGCGAGACTGGCGCTCAGTTGGAGGTCGCGGAAGCTGGCAAGCTGGATCAAGGGGTTTTTCACTCTCGCCTGCGCGGCGGCGAAGAGAAACACGCCGATGCCGGCAGCTATCAGCAGGCTGATGTTGAGTGCGCCGAAATTGCCTCGGCCAAACGTCATGGCCAGTGCATAGGCGGCCAGCGTCAAGGCCAGCAAGGCGGTGCCCACGACATCGAACGTGCCTCGGTCGACCTGCTGCGCTGTCTTGCTGTGTGCCGGCAGGGCACGCCAGGCGAGAGCGAAGGTGAGCACACCCAGCGGGACATTGACGAGGAAGATCGCTCGCCAGCCGAAGCCGGCGATCAAAAGGCCGCCGAGCGAAGGGCCAAGTGTCGTGCCGATCGCGGACATGGCGCCGAGCAGGCCCATGGCGCTGCCAATTCTGTCTTTGGTCACGGTTTCGGCGACAAAGGCCAGCGTCAGCGCCATCATCAGCGCCGCGCCAAGTCCCTGCACGGCGCGTGCGGCAATCAGCAGCCAGAGTGTCGGCGCCAGGCCGCAGAGCACCGATGCCGATGTGAACAGCGCGATGCCGCCAAGCAGCAACGGCCTGCGCCCGAACATGTCGGCCAGCCGTCCGGCGCTGACGATCAGTGTGGTGATGGCGAGCAGATAGGCCAGAACCACCCATTGCACGGACTGGAACGTCGCGTCGAAATCCTGCATCAGCGACGGTAGCCCGACGCTGGCAATGCTGGTTCCCAACGACGACAGCAGCGTGGCGAGCGACAGGCTTGCCAGCGCCCAGCGGGCGGATTGCATCCGTGGCGGCGCCGATGCGCGCCCGTCCAGATTTTGCTCGGCAATTGCCACGGCGATCCCCTTCCATCAGTCCATAACCGGAACTGCTGGAGATCTAGTCCCTTGGTAGATGTGGCGGAAGGCGCAGCGTTTGCATCTTACTCGTGCGTTTGGCGCCATATCATGCCATGATCCGCCGATGACATCGCCCGATCTCAATCTGCTGTTCGCTCTCGACGTCCTGCTGACCGAAGGCAGCGTGGCGCGCGCCGCCAACCGCCTGCGCCTCAGCCCCTCGGCGATGAGTCGGACGCTGGCGCGGCTGCGCCAGGCGACGGGCGATCCGCTGCTGGTTCGCTCCGGTCGCGGCTTGGTGGCGACGCCGCGTGCGGAAGAACTGCGACAACAGGCTGGTCGTGTCGTCCAGGATGCGGAGGCGCTGCTGCGTCCTGCCACCTTGCTCGATCTCCCGAGCCTGGACAGGGTCTTCACGCTGCGCACCAATGAGAGCTTCGTCGAAGAGTTCGCCCCTCGTCTCGTTGCCCGTATCCAGGCCGATGCGCCCGGCGTGCGGCTCCGCTTTGCACCGAAGTCCGATGGAGACGTCATGTCGCTGCGCGATGTGGCGATCGACCTGGACATAGGCGTCGCTGGCGAGACCGGACCGGAGGTGCGCATCCAGGCATTGCTTCGCGACCGCTTCATCGGCGCCGTGCGAATGGGCCATCCGTTGAGCGAGGGCACGGTGACGCCAGAGCGCTATGCCGCAGGCCGGCACATCAGCGTTTCACGGCGTGGCCGCGAGAAAGGGCCGATCGACGAGGCTTTGAACCGGCTCGGGCTGCAGCGGACAATCGTGTGCATGGTGTCCGGGTTCTCGGCAGCCCTTGCCATGGCCCGCACATCAGACCTGATCGCCAGCGTTCCGGAGCGGCACACCGAGGGCGCACGCGTCGGCATGCACAGTTTTGCCCTGCCTGTTGCCACGGCTGGGGTCACCATCTCCATGCTGTGGCACCCGCGCCTGGATGCCGATCCGGCGCAACGCTGGCTGCGCGACTGCGTGCGGGAGATCTGCGCGGCGTCTCGCTGACAACGATGAGAAGCCTGCGCCAATCGCCCAGGCTTCTCATCTGTCCCGTTTATTCGGTTTGGCGTTTCCGCAAATATCTCAGCGCGCTTAGTGTGAGCGTCGCCATGACCGAACAGTAGCCCACCAGCGGCCACGCCGTGTCTCCATCAAGCAGGATGATGAACAGCGTGCCGAGGATGCCGACGACAAGGCTCTGGATGCAGAAGTAGAGCGCGACGGCGGTTCCCGCGACATCGCCGAAGGCCTCGAGTGCGCCGTTCGCGGTGACCGAAACAGTGAAGACGATGCCCACGGCGATGACCCACATCGGGCCGACGAATGTGACGAAGGACGGTGCCGCGAATACCTGTCCGAATGCCAGCAGTGCCGCGCCGAGCAGCAACATCGCCATGCCGCGCGCGACGCTGCCCGCGATGTCCCAGTGTGCAATGAACCTTTTGGCGAAGCGGGTGGTCACGATCATGACCAGTGCCGCGGTGGCAAAGGCAAGGCTGAAACCGAGTTGTGAAAAGCCGGCGCGATCCATGAGCACCCGTGGCGCTGTCGAAAAGAACACGAAGAAGGCTCCCATGGCGGCGCTGAAGCCGAGCGTATAGGTCCAGAAGGCTAAGCTGGAGAGAATGGGACGAAACGCCATTCGCCTGTCGTTGCCATTGGTGGGCCGTGTTTCATGCCATCTCGGCCATGCGTTGAGGGTGGCGGCTACCGCCAGACCGCCGAGCGTCAGGAAGATCGCGCGCCAGCCGAGATTGTCGGCGATCAATGCACCGGCAACCGGCCCCAACGCCGGCACGAAGGCCAGCATCGAACTGAACAGGCCGTAGATGACGGCACTTTCAGGCCTCTGCGCATAAACGTCGCGAACCGTTGCAAAGGTCGCAACGAGAATGGCGGATGCACCGATGGCCTGCACGACCCGCAAGGCGACGAACACCATGGCCAGCGAGGTGCAGGCGAGCAGGCCGGAAGCGCCTGCAAATAAAAGCGCGCCGCCGATCAGCACCGGACGCCTGCCGATCCTGTCGGAAATCGGGCCGAAGACGATTTGGCCGAGCCCAAGACAGATCATGTAGAGGCTCAGCGTCAGCTGGATGACATCAGGCGATGTCTTGAGGATTCCCGGCATCGCCGGGACGATCGGGAGGTAGATATCCATGGCCAGCGAGGCCAGGATGTCGAAGGGCGCCATCAGCACCATGGCTGCTGGCAGGGAAGTGGTCCATGTCGGGTTTTTTGGACAAGGCATGATTGAACATCCGCTCAAATGGCTACATTTGGCGGCGATCTGCCGTTCTCACTGAAAATGGGAAATGACGGGCCGCCGCAACAACGAACTGCTGTTGCGGCCTACTTGTCTGCTGACTTGCTGGTTCCCATAACCACTATCCCGGAATGATTGCGCGGACATTCTCTCGAGTGCGCTCGCGGTTCCCTAGCAGCCGAAGGTTGCCCAGGCAACAGGATCAGCTTGATGGGCATCAACGCGCCATCGCAGCTTCGATCACCGTGAAAATCCGCTCGTCCGTGCATTGGGCGACGTTGAAGCGCAGGAAGCGGCTGGCCGTTCCAGACAGGCTGAACGCGTTGCCGGGCGCCAGCACGATGTTGTCGGCCAAAGCGCGGCGGGCCACTTCAGCCGCATCGACGCCATCCGGCAGGCTGCACCACAGGAACAGGCCGGCCGGCTGGTCGATCCAGGGTGAGATACCGATCGCCTTCAGACGAACGCTGGTCTCGCCCATGGCGCGGGCAAGCTTCGCGCGCAGCAAATCCATATGCTTGCGGTAGCTGCCGTCCTTGAGCAGCGTCAGCACCAGTTCGGCCGCGAGCCGGCCGCCGCCGAAGGTAGTGGCGATCTTGAGGTCGGTCAGGGGCTCGATCCAGTCGCGCGGTGCAGCGATGAAGCCGCAGCGAACCGACGCCGAAAGCGTTTTGGAGAAGCTGCCGATGTGGACAACGCGGTTGAGACCATCGAACGCCGCCAGCCTCGGGGCGGGCGCATGTTCGAAATCGGCGAAGATGTCGTCTTCGACGATGGTCAGATCCGATTGGTCGGCGAGCTTGAGCAGCCGATGGGCGGTGACTGGCGACAGCACCGCGCCGGTCGGGTTGTGGATGGCGGAATTGGTGATGTAGAGGCGCGGCCGGTGCTCGGCCAACGCTTGCGCGAATAGATCGATATCCGGCCCCGACGGCGTGTAGGGGACACTGACGACCTTGGCCCGGTGGGCGCGCAACAGAGCGTGGAAGTTGAAGTAGCAGGGGTCGTCGACCAGCACGGTGTCGCCCGGCTCGATCAGGAACCGGCACAACAGGTCGATGGCCTGCGTGCCTGATTCCGTCAGCATGATCTGCCCGGGAGAGGCCTCGATGCCGTGCCCGGCCATACGCCGCGCCAGCAATTGCCGCAGCGGTGGCAGGCCGAGCGGCGTGCCGTAATCGACCAGTGCGATATCGTCGGCACGCGCTACCGTGCGCAGTGCCCGGCGCAGACCTGCCTGCGGCATCCACGAGGCCGGCAGCCAGCCGCAGCCGGGTTTCAGCATGTCGTCGCCGGCCTCCAGGGACTGGCGTGAGATCCAGAGGGGGTCGACCGCGCGGTCGAGGCGAGGACCAATCTCGGCCAGCGACAGCGGCGCCAGCGATCCGGCGGCATAGAATCCGGAGCCCGGCCGCGAGCGGATCGCACCTTCGGCGGCGAGCCGCTCATAGGCTTCGACCACGGTGGATTTGGACACTCGCATGGATTTGGCAAAGGTGCGGATCGACGGCAATTGCGCTCCCGGCGTCAGGCTGCGCGCCGCGATCCGCTGGCGGATCGTCGCCATGACGCCTTCGACCAGCGTTCCGCTGCTCTCGCTTCCTGTTGTCTGTTTGTCCATCCGTACTGCTCTTCTAAGCATGACAGTTGTGTGTAATTGTACCGCATTGTCTCTGGCGATACTACCGGCTCCGCGCGATACGGAGCCGACAAACGGAGCATACGATGGACAAGACCGCGAGCGGCTGGATGAATGGATTCATCGGCGTGTTGATCTTCAGCGGCTCGCTGCCGGCAACGCGCGTGGCGGTCAGGGATTTCGATCCGACATTCCTGACTTCGGCCCGAGCGGCGATTGCCGGACTGCTTGGCCTGGCACTGCTGCTCCTGTTTCGGCAAAAGCGTCCGGAGCGCGGCGACCTGCTGTCGCTGGTGATCGTCGCGCTTGGCGTGGTGGTCGGCTTTCCCTTGCTGACCGCACTGGCGCTCAAGCACGTCACCACGGCCCATTCCATCATCTTCGTCGGCCTGCTGCCGCTGGCCACTGCGATTTTCGGCGTGCTGCGCGGCGGCGATCGGCCGCGCCCGGCGTTCTGGCTGTTTTCATGCATCGGCAGCGCGCTGGTCGCGGGTTTTGCCCTGACGCAGGGCGTGACGGCCTCGCCGGTGGGTGATGGTTTGATGCTGGCCGCCATCATCGCCTGCGGTCTGGGCTATGCCGAGGGTGCCGCGCTGTCACGCAAGCTTGGCGGCTGGCAAGTGATCTGCTGGGCGCTGGTGCTGTCGCTGCCGATCATGCTGGTGCTGACGCTGATGACCATGCCGCCGTCGTTCGACGGCGTCGGCGTCAGTGCGTGGATAGGGCTTGCCTATGTCTCGCTGTTCAGCATGCTGATCGGCTTCGTGTTCTGGTATCGCGGGCTGGCGCAAGGCGGCATCGCCGCGGTCGGGCAGTTGCAGCTGCTGCAGCCATTTTTCGGACTGGCACTGGCAGCGACGCTGCTGCACGAGCAGGTCAGCCCGCTGATGGTGGTCGTCACGCTTGGCGTCGTGCTTTGCGTCGTCGGCGCCAAGCGATTCGCGAAGCAGGAATTGCCACGACGCGCGATCGCCTGACGACGGTACCGTCCTCGCCTAAAACTTCGTGACCACCCCAATACCAATGCCCTCGAAGCCGCCCATCGCCATCAGGGCCGCGGGCGCCTCGTCGAGGCTGATCCTCTTGCCGACCAGCAGTTCGGGCTTCAGCTTGCCGTTGCGGATCATGTCCATCATCGCCTGGTAGCGGTAGGCCTGCATGCCGTGGCTGCCGAGGATTTCGAGTTCAAAGGCGATCACCTTGTCCATCGGCACCTGCGGCCGGGCATGCTCGCCCAGCATCAGGCCGACCTGCACATGGCGGCCGCGCCGGCGCAGATTGGATATCGAATTGAACGAGGTGGTGGGGTGGCCGAGCGCGTCCATCGACATGTGCGCGCCGCCATTGGTGATCTGCTTGACCGCCTTGACCACGTTCGGTGTCGTGGATGCATTGATGGTGGCGACGGCGCCGATCTTTTTGGCGAAATCCAGTTTCTCGTCGGTGAGATCGATGGCGATGACATTGGCGCCCATTGAACTGGCGATCATGATCGCCGACAGGCCGACGCCGCCGCAGCCATGCACCGCGACCCATTCGCCCGGCTTCACCCGGCCCTGGTCGACGATGGCTCGAAACGAGGTGACGAAGCGGCAGCCGAGGCTGGCGGCGGTGGCGAATTCCATCTCGTCGGGCAAGCGCACGAGATTGGTATCGGCGTGTTCGATGGCGACATATTCGGCGAACGAGCCCCAGCCGGTGAAGCCAGGCTGTGTCTGGTGTTCGCAGACCTGGTGATTGCCCGAATTGCACTCGAAGCAGCGGCCGCAGCCGACGGCGAACGGCACGGTGACGCGCTCGCCGGCTTTCCAGCGGGTGACCTGCTTGCCGGCGGCAACAACGACGCCGGCCAGCTCGTGGCCCGGCACATGCGGCAGCGTGATGCCGTCGTCATGACCCATCCAGCCATGCCAGTCGCTGCGGCAAAGACCGGTCGCCTCGACCTTGATGACGACGCCATCAGCGGCCGGCTTCGGATCAGGAACGGTCTGGATCCTCGGCGCTTCGCCGAATTTCTCGAAGACGACGGCTTTCATCGGTCACTCCACCCTCTGTGCTGCAGGAAACGATAGCCGATTCCCTGTCTGGTCGAGCAGAAATCGATTCCGCCTGGCCTGTTGGCAGGCAGCAGCTCTTAACCGGTTCCGCGGTTGCGAAAGTCGGCAAGCCGGGTTTCGCCGGGGGCAAGCTGCCGCCCGTCCTCGGCATGTACTTCCAGTCGCTTGATCGGCCGGCTGGTGAGATTGTCGACCATGAAGGTATAGGGTTCGCCCGGTCCGGCGAAGTAGGTCTCGCCCCATTGCCGCAGGGCAACCAGGACATAGAACAGGCCGCGTCCCTTTTGCGTCAGCACATATTCATGATGCGCGCTGCCGTCGGGCGCCGGGACCGTTTCGAGGATGCCATGCGCGACAAGATTGCGCAGCCGCGACGACAGGATGTTCTTGGCGACGCCGAGGCTCTTCTGGAATTCGCCGAAGCGCCGCAAGCCGTCGAAGGCGTCACGCACGATGAGCAGCGACCACCAGTCGCCAATCGCGTCCAGTGGTCGCGCTATGAAGCAATCCGCTTCGTGGTGGCTCGTTCGTTTCACCATGGCAGTCGTTGGTCCAATGCTCTAATTTCGGTTGCAACATAAAACTGTTCCGCCTATCCAGCAAGAGGTTTCAAGTTGAAACCTTTTGTGGAGAGAGACATGAACATGCAGGTGGCGAACAGCGGTGCAACAAGCCTCGAGCAATCCGATGGGCCGCATCGGGTGGCGCCGCCGCCTACGGGATTGTCACGATTGACCGCGCTGATCTTCGCCATCGCCTGCGGCCTGAGCGTCGCCAATATCTATTTCGCTCATCCGCTGCTCGACGCCATAGCGCATGATTTTGCTATCGCGCCGGCCTCGGTCGGCATCGTGGTGACGGTCACGCAGATCGGCTATGGGCTCGGCCTGTTCTTCATCGTGCCGCTGGGCGACCTGTTCGATCGCCGCAAGCTGATTGCCGGGCAGGCGATTCTGTCTGCCGTGGCGCTGGTGGCGGTCGGGATCGCGCCCAACGCGGCGATGCTGCTGGCGAGCCTCGCGGTCGTCGGGCTGCTGGCGGTGGTGGTGCAGGTGCTGGTCGCCTTCGCTGCGGACCTCGCTGTAGCATCGGAGCGGGGGCGGGCGGTCGGCACCGTCACCAGCGGCGTCATCCTGGGCATCCTGCTTGCCCGCTTCGCTTCGGGGGTCGTCGCCGATTTCGCCGGCTGGCGCTGGGTTTATCTTGTCTCGGCCATGTTGACGCTCGTCATGGCGATGGTTCTCTACCTGATCCTGCCGCGCCACGAGGCGGAGCGGCCACGCACATCCTATCCACGCCTGCTCGCTTCGGTGCTGCTGCTGTTCGCGCAGGAGCCGCTGCTGCGCGTGCGGGCGGTGCTGGCCATGCTGATCTTCGCCAGCTTCAACGTGCTGTGGGCGCCGCTGGTACTGCCGTTGAGCGTCGCGCCATTTTCACTTTCGCATACCGAGATCGGGCTTTTCGGCCTTGCGGGCGTCGCCGGCGCGCTCGGTGCGCGCTGGACCGGCGGCCTCGTCGATCGTGGATGCGGCCAGTTGGTCACCGGCCTCAGCCTGCTGCTGATGATGGCGGCCTGGCTGCCGATCGCCTTCATGGGCATGTCTCTGTGGTTGCTCGTCGCCGGCATAGTCATGCTGGATCTGGCGATCCAGGCCGTCCACGTCACCAACCAGAGCCTGATCTTCGCCCGGCGGCCGGATGCGCGCAGCCGACTGGTTGGCGGCTACATGATCTTCTACTCGGTCGGCAGCGCCCTGGGCTCCATCGCCTCGACCATGGCTTATGGTGCAATGGGCTGGAATGGCGTCTGTGTGCTTGGCGCCGGCATCGGCCTGTTGGCGCTGCTGTTCTGGGCGTTGACGCTGCGCGTCGGCAGATAAGCCTATGGCCACGGCGCGGTGTCGAGAAGCGGCTGCCAGGCTCGGAACCAGTCGCTCGCCTCGGCCTGCCACGGCCAGATGCCGTCCACAGTGGGATAGATCAGCTGGAGAACACCGAAATCCAGGCCGTCGTAGAACCAGAGGTCCCAGCCGAAATGCTCGCGATAGTGTTCGATATGAACGGCGCCGAATTGACAGTCGAAACCTTCGATAAAACCGGACGATCGCTGCCCTGGTTGGAAAACCTCGCCGGAGCGGACGCGGCTGCAATACTCGTTGATGATGAACTGGGAGATTTCCGGCTTCAGGCCGATGACGATGAGTTCCGGCGCCTTGAAGTTGTGCTCTACTCCAACCGAATAGGTGAAAGGCGGATCGTCGCCTTCCTCCAGCACATGCAAGATGTGGCAGCCATAAGCCTCTATATCGGCCAGCGCCTTGGCTTCACCTGGGTCGGTGGCTTTTCTACTCGGCATCGATCTGGTTCCGGGGCGCGGCTTTCTGGAAGGCCGGCAGCGCCATGCAGGCGGCATTGATGCGCGCGATCGTCGGGTAGGGGGTCAAGTCGACGCCGAAGCGGGCGTTGCTGGCAATCTGCGCGGCGAGGCAGATGTCGGCCAGGCCCGGCGCGTCGCCATGGCAGAATGTACCCCTCTCCGCCGCCGACGCCATGATCTTTTCAAGCGGCTGAAAGCCCTCGTTCACCCAATGGCGGAACCAGTTGGCGATGTCTTCGTCGCCGGCGCCGAACAGCGTGCGCAGCGAGGTCAGCACGCGCAGATTGTTCACCGGGTGGATGTCGCAGGCGATCATCTGCGCCAGCATTCTCACGCGTGCCCGGCCGGCCGGGTCCTTCGGCAGCAGCGGTGGTTCCGGGCTGGTCTCGTCGAGGAATTCGATGATCGCCAGCGATTGCGTCAGCAGCGTGCCGTCGCCGAGCACCAGCGCCGGCACCAACCCTTGCGGATTCACCGCGAGATAGGCGGGCTCCAGATGCTCGCCATGGCGCAGATGATGCGGGACGTAGTCGTAGCTCAGCCCCTTCATCTCCAGCGCGATCCGCACCCGATAGGAGGTGGAGGAGCGGTAGTAATTGTGCAGGACGAGTTCGCTCATGGCCTCACTTCGGCTGGCCGATGGTCACTTCGATGGTCCCGATGCCGTCCACGCCGCCGGTCATCGTGTCGCCGGGGCCAACCGCGCCGACGCCTGCCGGCGTACCGGTGAAGATCAGGTCGCCGGGCTCGAGCTCCATCGCCTCGCTGCAGATCGACACGATATCCGATATCGGCCAGATCAGTTCAGCGAGGTCGGCATCCTGCCTGACCTTGCCGTTGACGGCGAGCCAGATGCGGCCCTTCCGTGGGTGGCCGGATTCCTGCGCTTGCACCAGCGGGCCGCAAGGCGCGGAGCGGTCGAAGGCCTTCGACCAGTCCCACGGACGGGCGGCCTTCTTGGCCTCGTCCTGCAGATCGCGGCGAGTGAGGTCGATGCCGACGCCGTAGCCCCAGACGTGGTCCAGCGCCTTGTCGCGGGCAATGCGGAAGCCGGCTTTGCCGATCGCAGCCACCAATTCGATCTCGTGGTGTAGATCGGCCGTCAGCGGCGGGTAGGGGATAGCGGTGCCGGAATCGACCACCGCGTCGGCCGGCTTGGTAAAGAAGAAGGGCGGATCACGCTCGTCATTGCCGAATTCGCGGGCATGCGCCGCGTAGTTGCGGCCGACGCAGTAGATACGGCGCACCGCGAAACGATCGGACGAGCCCGCAATGGCCACCGATGCGGTTGCGGGCAAGGGAAGGACGAATTCTGTCATGTGGGTCTCTGCTTGGTTGCCGGAACATTCGACCGATTTGGGGGCTTGGACAAGGCGATTTGGTCGAGAAAGTGCCGGCGGCACTTTCCGCCGGAGATGGCGATATACTATTTGGCAATAATCTGGCCATGCTGACGAGGCTATTCTAATCGCCCACGAACTGAAATGAACCCCTATGACCGCAACCCACGATCGCGCCCGGTTCCTGATCATCGACGATCACCCGCTGTTTCGCGAGGCGCTGCACAGCGCCGTGCAGATGGCCTACCCGGAAGTCGACACCGTGGAGGCGCGCTCGATCACCGAGGCGCTGGACCTTCTGGCCGGCGCCAAGCCGTTCGATCTCGCGCTGCTCGACCTCAACATGCCCGACGTGCATGGCTTTGAAGGCCTGCTGCAGCTCCGGACCCGCTATCCGCGCCTGCCGGTGGTCATCGTCTCGGGCTATGAGGAGCCGAAGATCATTTCCGAGGCGCTGTCCTATGGTGTCGCCGGCTTCATCCCGAAATCGGCGCGCAAGAGCGACCTCGCCGCCGCCATACGCTCGGTGATGGAAGGCGCGATCTATGTGCCGGAAACTTATGAAGGCCGCACACCCGACGCTGAAAGCGTCGACCGCGCCGACATGGTGCAGCGCCTGTCGACGCTGACGCCCCAGCAACTGCGCGTGCTGCAGATGCTGCGCCAGGGCCTGCTCAACAAGCAGATCGCCTACGAGCTGCAGGTGGGAGAGACCACCGTGAAAGCGCATGTCTCGGAGATATTGCGCAAGCTCAATGTCTACAGCCGCACGCAGGCGGTGATCGAGGTTTCGAAGCTGGACAATGCCGAGCTGTTTCGCGATCAGGCGGGGTTTTGAACCTCGCCTCCCTCGCATAGCGAGGGTCAACCCGTGGAGCGGGGGCGCTCTCACATCGGTGGCCGTGCGGACTAGAGAAAAAGTGCACTGTCACAGTAATTCCAACACTGGTTATGAGAGTAAGAGCTATGTGAGGAGGCCGCCGAGGCGCTACGAGCCGAACTAGCAAAGCCGATGTCCGACGCAGAAACTCTCGAGCGCATCGTTTGTGTGCGAAAGGAAATAAAAAGCCCGAATCCAAAGGCCCGAAGCGCCTCACCGATGTGATCGGCAACGCTGTTTGCGGCATCACAATTGCCACTGCCGAGATTAGGCACCACCCGAATAAATCGGTCTAGCAGACTCAATAAATTCATTGTCACCGGCTCGCCGGTTATTCACCTTGTTCCAAGTTACGCTGTATCCACAGGCAAATTTTGCTGCAATCGCCAGCGTTGCATGTCAAGATGGGCTGGGCAAAGGGTGGGGATTGCATATGCACACGGCAATGAGCCAGAAACTGGCGAGCTATGGCCAGTGGACGTATCGCGGTGCGTGGGCACTTGAAATCGTTGCGGCGATCATCGGTCTAACAACCGGCGTCGCTCTGAGTTACCGCGGCTTTGTTGCCAATGAGGCAGCGGACTCAATGGACCTTGTCCTTGCAAGCGCCCCGTTCTTTATGATCGCGATTGCTGAGCTGACGAAAATCCCAATCGCCACGCTTTTGTTCGGCGCCTCATGGTTTTGGAAACCTGTTATCCTGGCGTTTCTACTTGTATTGGCCGGCATCACTTTTGAGACAGTCCTTCTCGGATTGGAGCGAGCCAGTACAATGCGCGAGGTCCAATATGCCAATTTCGCCAACCAAACTAAAGGACTCCAGCAAGAACTCGAAAATCTCAAGGCAGTAGCCGAAAGCTTGCGAAACACTGACGACGAGGCAAAAGCTCGAAGCGATCTGGAGCAGCTCGGTGGATTGGCTGACACCGAGCGCGACAAATTGCGTGCACGAATAACTGAGGTTGACGAAGAGCTGCAGGCCGCAACCACCCTTTCACCAGCGGCGGCGCGAACCAAAGAATTTATCGAGGAGAAACAAGCTGCGCTTAGCGCGCTGGTGGAACGGCGCGATCGAGAGATCAAGGACGCCGTGGAGCAGTTCGAGCGACAGCGGGATAGCTACGTGGATCGCATAAAGAGCGCGCGCGAAACGGGCGACCTTGCATCAGTGCAGCGCAACGAAGAAGGGCTGAACAAGTTGACTAATCCGCGGCTTAAAAAAGAGGCCGAATTCGCGCCGAAATTGGCTGAGTTGGAGCCCGCAGTCGCGGCGGCCCGCGCGGAATATGAGAGGCTGCGGAAAGATAGTCCTCCGATGACTCTCCAAGACAAACAGCGCCTTGAGGCTAGGCGCAACGATCTGGAGAAGCTCTATGATGGCACCGCGGCCGATTGGGATCGTAAGCTTGACGAGGCACGTACTGCGCTAGCGACCGCTCAGGAAGCCGCAGCTCGCAAGTCGGAGACGCTCGCCAAGAATCAGCAGCGGCAAGAGGCGATCGCTACGGAACTCAGCCGCCTGGAAACAGAGCGCCTCCCAGTCGCTCGCAACGATCAGATTCGTAGGCTGGCAGCTCGCTGGTATGGGGTAAAGCCAGAAGACGTCACAGAGCCTCAGGCCGGCACGGTGTCGACGATCTGGTTCGCCTCGCTTGCGTTCGTCGCCGCATTGGCGGGGCCGATCACGGCGATGGTCGCGCTGGCCCTGCAACGCATCGGCGCACAGCCCGAAGTTCAGCGTGATAGCAAACTCTCGCGTTTGTTACGCCGAATGCTGTTAAGCTGGCGGTGGCGCCGTGTCCGCAAGGTACCCGTGCAGGTCCCGGTGGACAGAGAAGTCGAAAGGCGCGTCGAGGTTCCGGTCGAAGTCGAAAAGATCGTCAAGGAAATTCTCTATGTTCCCGTCCTCACTGACGACCCGGATGCGTTACGCCGGGCGTTGGATCGCGAATTACCCCCGGAAGTAGTCGACCTAGTGAGGGTTTCTGCAAAAGGGCAGTACGGCCAAATAGCGAAAGACCTTGAAGGTGAGCTGCAATTGGATTTCGACAAGTCGGTGACTGGGGCGAAACGGGGTAGTAGACGTGCTCGTACGACATAACACCAAGTTGCTCGAACAAGCGATTGATCTACAGATCAAACGGTCGGCTATTCCAACTCTGCAGGCAGAAGCAGATGCGCACGACAAGATCGTTCGTGCCAATGCATTTCGGCGAATGGCTAGCGGCGCTGCCATCGCCTTGGCCGCTATTGGTATCGGCGTGGGTGTATGGCTGGTCTTTGATCGCGATCCTACTGTGATCCAACCGGAGCCCCCGGTCGCCCAAAACCAACCGTCAAACCCGAACGAGAACCTACCAAAGGAGACGAAGAAATCAGAAGACAGAATTTCGGGTGAAGAGACAATCGCCGAAGAGGGAAAGACAGATAAGCCGAAGTCGCCGTCAATCGAGCAGCCGACGCCGCCGCCCGCAGACCCAGCCAATCCAGATACGTTCGATTTCGTAAAGTTCGCCAATCGCAAAGTGCCTTATGCTGGCAGCACTTGGCAACTCGAGTCCGGTCATCATTTTGAGAGTGAGAAAAATCCAACTTGGGATACAGCTTGGTGCTACACGCGGAGGCTGGCAAACACCGGGGTCGAGGTTCAGGTAAGCCTCGTCAACAGACCCTCACCTACATCGACGCCGCAGGCACCGGTGTCGTCGAGCGAGACACTCGCATCGGTGGGCCTTGACGACAATTCGGCACGAGAACTCGCCAGCCGTTGTCTCTGGCTCGACGAGGCCAATTTCGCGCCAGGCGATTTCGACATGGGCCCTGAGCGGAAAGAAGCAGCAGCAGCGGCCGAAGCATTCTCCCTGCAGGACGGATGGGACGCGATCGGAAACGATCTGCCGGGTATGCCCGCTTGGAATGTCTCGCTTGAACAGTGTCAGGCCCAATGCGAAGCAGATCGCCGCTGCCTAGCACTCACCTATGATAAGAAGCACGCCGCCTGTTTCATGAAAAATAATGGGTCGATTCTGGTTAGGAGCCCTGATGCAGTGATGGCGGCGAAGGGATCCATCAAGGCGAATCTCCAGTACTCTAGCCTCGTTTTCGCCAAGGACACAGTAGTCGTTGGGGGCGCTTACGCGAATGTGCGGAGCAACTATGCCGACTGCGTAGTGGCCTGCGCCGCTGATCAGAGATGTCTAGGCTTCAATTTTGACGGTCCGAACAAGATGTGCGCCATGCTCGACACCGTGACATCATCGTCTCCCTTCAAGGGCGTGGCGTCGGGCGTTAAAGCCACCCGCAGTTGAATTGGCACCGGCCCGACATCATGTGCCGAGCGAGACCGATGGGGCAAGCCTGAGCCCATGGCCTATTCGAACCGCATGGACAGTCTTTTGCAAACGGTCGATCCGTAAAATCCAAACAGCCAGAACACTCATTCATATAGACAGCGATGCTCAGCGAATAGCCGGGGTCGTTCAACGCTGTCGTGGAACGACGTTGGCGCCGGTCGGACAGAGTGGCATTACGGTGACAGCGCAGAATTAAGAGTAAGGTAGGCCCCTAAGCCAGCAAATGTGCCAGCAGCGCCCTTAGCTGTGCCGGCTTCAGCGGCTTGCGCATCAGTTCGATGCCGCCGGAGCGGGCGGCTTTGGCGACCGCTTCCGAACTGTCGGCGGTGACGATCAGCGCCGGCACGGCGCGGCCGAGATAGTCGCGGACTTCGGCGATGGTCGTGGTGCCGAGATCGCCGCCGTCGAGATGCTGGTCGGCAATGACGATGTCGGGCACCCAGTCGGTGTCGCCAAGCATGTCGAGCGCATCGTCGGTCGAGGTCGCGGCCCGCACCAGGCATTGCCAGCGTTCGAGCAGGAAGGTCATGGCCTGCAGCACTTCGATATCGTTCTCGACCAGCAGCACCTTGGTGCCGAACAGGCCATAGCCGCGCGGCCGTTCCATGTCGGCAACGCTGGCGATGGCATCGGCTGGCGCGCCGATGCCGACGGGAACATCGATGTGGAAGATCGTGCCGCGTCCGACCTTCGACGAGAATGTCACGGGATGACCGAGCGCGCTGGCCATGCGGCGCACGATGGCGAGCCCGAGCCCGAGACCGCCACCGTCCAGTTCGGCATTGGCCGGCGAGGTGCCGCGGTGGAACTCCTCGAACACCGCCTCGCGCTGGTCGTCGGGAATGCCGCAGCCCGTATCGGCGACGTCGATGCGGATGGTGTCGCCGCGATGCCTGGTGCCGACAAGCACGCCGCCCGAGCGTGTATAGCCCAGCGCGTTGGAGAGAATGTTCTGCAGGATACGGCGCAGCAGCGTGCGGTCGGAGCGGACGACGGCATGGACCGGCCGGAATTTCAGCGACAGGCCTTTCATCTCCGCCACCGGCAGGAAATCCGAGCGGAGCGACGAGAACAGCGCCTCCAGGCTGACATCGCTTATGTCGGGCTGCACCACGCCGGCATCGAGCTTTGAGATGTCGAGCAGCGTTCTAAGCAGATCCTCCATCGTCTCCAGCGAGCGCTCGACCTGCCGCACCAGTTTCTTGCCCTCGTCGCTGGTCTGAACTTCGGCGAGGGCCGAAACCGAGAGATGGGCCGCGTTCAGCGGCTGCAGCACGTCGTGGCTGGCAGCGGCGAGGAAACGGGTTTTCGACAGGTTCGCCAGTTCGGCGTTTTCCTTGGCGGCGCTGAGGTCGATGTTCGACTGCTCCAGCCGGCGCAAGGTCGAGTGCAGTTCCTCGGTGCGGGTGCGCACCCGGTTTTCCAGCGAAATCGCGGTCTGGAACAGCGAAAAGGCGTTGCCTTGCTGGTCCATAGAGCGCTCGACGCGGCTGACCAGTGCCGCGTTGATCTTCTTCAGCTTTTCAAGATCGTTTATGTCCCTCAGCGGCATCTTGTTGCGCCGTCCTATTCCGCCGCCTGGCGCTCGCCGAAGGCGATGCCGGTAAAAGTCTGATTCAGATGCATCGACCGGTACTGTTCGCCATAGGTGCCGAAGCCGATGACATTGTTGACCCGGTAGAGTTCCGAAATCTCGCGAAACACCTGCCGATTGCGCGCGTCGAGCCGGCGCAGCACGCAGTCGAAGCCGAGGATCATGTCGATGCCGCCAAGCCTCTCCTCGACATCGCGCAGGGCGGCGCGCGTCGATTCGACCATGTCCTTTGGTTGGGCGATCGACAGCACGACGCCATCGTCTATGGCGCAGAAGAACGACAGCGAGCCGTCGGCATGCATCTTCTGGATCGATCGGCAATAATATTGGCCGCCCACCTTCACCACCACGGGATGCGAGGCGAAGCTCAGTGGCGTCAGCATCTGCGCGACGATGCCGACGGACGCGGCATATTCCTGCGCTGCATTGGTGGCGTTGAATTCGCGCACGATGCGGTGATCGGGATCGGAAGCCGTCACCACCAGTTTTTCATCGGTGGGAACGAAGTTGTCGGTCTTGAAGACATGGAAGGGAATTTCGGTCGATATCAGCACGATGATAGCGCTGTCGGAGGTGACCTTGCCGTTCGAGATCAGGCGCGTCGTCTCGAATTTCAGATCGTCGCCGGCGGAGCCGCCAAGCAGCGGTATGTCATCGAGGCCCCAGTGGATGGCTGAACTCACCGCTTCTTCGGCATAAGAGAGCCCGTCGATGAAGCAGAGCGCGAAAGTGCCTTTGGTCCGATCGCAACCGAGGCGCGCGCGCAGCGATCGCCGCAGGGTCTCCACCTCGCCGGTGATCCTGTCCATACCCGACGAGGACAGATTTTCGACCATCACGCTAACGGCGGTGAACGCGGTGGACGGAAGCAGCATGGCCAGCACATGACCATCCTCGAGACCTTGCGGCGTGATCTCGCCGGCAGTCGAACAGCCGGCGTGGTGGAGCGCCGGTGCGTGGGTCATGAGCGCCTGGGAAAGGGCGCTGGCTTCGACCAGGCTCTGGGAAAAGAACAGCAGGGCAAAGCCTGCGTCGATGGCGGCTGCTTCCAGTGCGATCGCCTTGGCGAACGCCTCCATGTCGGGCTCGTCCGTGGTGAGCGCCGACAGGCCGCATGCATAGCGCGTCTGTGAATTGGCCAGCGATGTTCTCCGCATTTCCTCCGACGCTTTTTTGTGCGCGGCTGTTTTTAAATGCTTCTGGCGCGCGGGCGTCGACCGACATTGTTGCCTTCAATCGGCGGTTTGGCAATGGGGCCACCGGCACCGCATGTTTGGGCGCGGCCATGACCGAAAGTACAATGTTCCGCGTTTGCGACGTGCTGTTTTTTGTCCGATGTGCGGTGTACGAATAATGCACCACCGAAGCGCGAATACCGCGTCGGCAGCGTGGATACCAAGGTTGATACCCAGGGAGGGACCATGTCGGACGTTTCGTTGATGGTGAACGGAAAGCGGGTCAGCGGTGCTGCCGAGGACCGAACACTTCTGGTTCACTTCCTACGGGAAAATCTCGGTCTTACCGGCACGCATGTCGGTTGCGACACCTCGCAATGCGGTGCCTGCGTCGTCCACGTTGATGGCAAGGCGGTCAAATCCTGTACGATGCTTGCGGTGCAGGCCTCCGGCTCCACCGTGTTGACGATCGAGGGCCTGGCCAATGGCACCGACCTGCATCCGGTGCAGGCCGCCTTCAAGGAACATCACGGGCTGCAGTGCGGCTTCTGCACGCCGGGCATGATCATGACGGCGACCGACATGATCAGCCGCCACCCCGAAGGGCTCGACGAGGCGACGGTGCGCGCCGAGCTCGACGGCAACATCTGCCGCTGCACCGGCTACCACAACATCGTCAAGGCGATTCTCGCCGCATCGACGACGATGAAGGGGTCGAAGGGTAAGGCGAAACAAGCTGCTTAGGCAAGGGAATAAGGGAGTAGGGCAGTAGGGGAGTAGGGCAAAAAGGCCAACGCAACGAGGCCTCTTTTTCCCTATTCCCTTACTCCCCTACTGCCCTACTCCCATAAATTCCGGAGGAATTTCTGATGGGCATTGAAGGTGTTGGCGCTCGGGTCGCGCGCAAGGAAGACAAACGGTTCATCACGGGCGCCGGCCGCTATGTCGACGACATGGTGGTTCCCGGCATGAAGCACGCCGCGTTCGTGCGCAGTCCGCACGCGCATGCGCAGATCAAGAAGATCGATGTGAAGAAGGCCCAGGGCATGCCCGGGGTCATCGGCGTGCTGACCGGCAAGGAACTCAAGGCCGACGGCATCGGCAATCTCATCTGTGGCTGGATGATCCACTCCAAGGACGGCTCGCCGATGAAGATGGGGGCATGGTCGCCACTGGCGTTCGACCGGGTCCGTTATGTCGGCGACGCCGTCGTCATCGTCGTCGCCGAGACCAAGGGGCAGGCGCGTGATGCCGCCGAGGCGGTCGAGATCACCTACAAGGAGTTGAAGGCCGTCGTCGATGCCTCCAAGGCGATGGACAAGGGTGCGCCGCAGATCCACCCCGAAGCCGACAACAATCTGATCTTCGACTGGGACATCGGCAATGCCGACGACACCGCGGCGGCCTTCGGGAAGGCGGCCCATGTCGTCAAGATGGACATCATCAACAACCGGCTGGTGCCCAACGCCATGGAGCCGCGCGCCGCACTTGGCCATTACGACAAGGCCGAGGATCACTATACCTGCTGGACGACCTCGCAGAATCCGCATGTGGCGCGGCTGGTGATGAGCGCCTTCTACAATGTCGCGCCGGAAAACAAGCTGCGCGTGATCGCGCCCGATGTCGGCGGCGGCTTCGGCTCGAAGATCT
This sequence comes from Mesorhizobium sp. M7A.F.Ca.US.010.02.1.1, assembly GCF_004023085.1. Taxonomy (NCBI): domain Bacteria; kingdom Pseudomonadati; phylum Pseudomonadota; class Alphaproteobacteria; order Hyphomicrobiales; family Phyllobacteriaceae; genus Mesorhizobium; species Mesorhizobium sp. M7A.F.Ca.US.010.02.1.1. The sequence goes on from NZ_RZRV01000011.1 coordinate 98,503, forward strand.
ACATCTATCCCGAAGAGATCGTCTGCCTGTGGGCGTCAAAGAAGACCGGCGTGCCGGTCAAATGGGTGGCCGACCGGACCGAAAGTTTTCTGACCGACGCGCATGGCCGCGACCATCACACCCATGCTGAAATGGCCTTCGACAAGGACCACAGGATCCTCGGCCTGAAGGTGGAAACCCAAGCCAATCTTGGCGCCTATATGTCGCTGTTTTCATCGGCGACGCCGACCTATCTCTATGCGACGCTGCTGTCGGGCCAGTACAACATCCCGGCCATCCACGCCAATGTGAAGGCGATCTACACCAACACCGCGCCCGTCGATGCCTATCGCGGGGCGGGGCGGCCGGAAGCGACCTTCGTCATGGAGCGCATGATGGAGACGGCGGCCCGCCAGTTCGGCGTTTCGCCGGCTGAGCTGCGGCGCAAGAACTTCGTCACAGCGTTTCCGCATCAGACGCCGGTCATCATGTGCTATGACGCCGGCGACTATGCCGCTTCGCTCGATGCGGCAATGCAGGCGTCGGATTATGCCGGCTTCGCCAAGCGCAAGGCCGCCGCCGCCAACAAGGGGTTGCTGCGCGGCATCGGCATGAGCTGCTACATCGAGGCCTGCGGCATCGCGCCGTCTGCGGCCGTCGGCTCGCTCGGCGCCGGTGTCGGCCTTTGGGAATCGGCGGAAGTGCGCGTCAACGCGGTCGGTACGATCGAGGTGCTGACCGGCTCTCACAGCCACGGCCAGGGCCATGAGACGACCTTCGCGCAACTGGTCAATGAGCGCTTCGGCGTGCCGCTCGATTCGGTCTCGATCGTCCATGGCGACACCGACAAGGTGCAGATGGGCATGGGCACCTATGGCTCGCGCTCGGGTGCGGTCGGCATGTCGGCCATCGTCAAGGCGCTCGACAAGGTCGAGGCCAAGGCCAAGAAGATCGCGGCGCACCTGCTCGAGGCCGACGAAGGCGACATCATCATCGAGAACGGCGCGCTGAAGGTGGCCGGCACCGACAAGAACGTGCCGTGGTTCCAGATGGCGCTGGCCGCCTACACTGCCCACAACCTGCCGGGCGGCATGGAGCCCGGGCTCAAGGAGACGGCGTTCTACGATCCGTCGAATTTCACCTTCCCGGCGGGCTGCTATATCTGCGAGGTCGAGGTCGACCCGGAAACCGGCGTCACCGAGATCGTCCAGTTCGTCGCCGCTGACGATTTCGGCAACATCATCAACCCGATGATCGTCGAGGGCCAGGTGCATGGCGGGCTGGCGCAAGGCATTGGCCAGGCACTGCTCGAAGGCGCCTATTACGACAACAGCGGACAATTGCTGACCGCGAGCTACATGGATTACACCATGCCGCGCGCCGGCGATCTGCCGTCGTTCAAGGTCTCGACCTCGAACACGCCTTGCCCGGGCAATCCGTTGGGGATCAAGGGCTGCGGCGAGGCCGGCGCCATCGGCTCACCGCCGGCGGTGATCAACGCCATCACCGATGCCATCGGCAGCAACGATCTTGCCATGCCGGCTTCGCCGTCCACCGTGTGGGCCGCGATCCGCGCGACGAAACATTGAACGCGAATGGCGAATAGGGAGTAGCGAATAGGGGGAGAACGCGATGTTCGCTACTTCCTGTTCGCTCTTTCACCCAGGGGAGAAAGACAAATGTACGCAGTCAACTATCACCGCGCCGCCTCGGTCGCCGATGCCGCCAAGCTGATCAAGACCGGCGACGCCAAGCTGCTTTCGGGCGGCATGACGCTGATCCCGGCGATGAAGACGCGGCTTGCCGCGCCGTCCGACCTTGTCGACCTGTCGCGGATCACGGAGCTGCAGGGCGTCACGGTGTCGGGCAAGACCGTCGCCATCGGCGCCGCCACCACGCATCACGCTGTTGCCAATGACGAGAAGCTGAAGAAGGTCTGTCCGGCGCTTTCTCATCTGGCATCGCTGATCGGTGATCCGGCGGTGCGCCACAAGGGGACGATCGGCGGCTCGATCGCCAACAACGATCCGGCGGCCGATTATCCGGCGGCGCTGCTGGCGCTGGGCGCCACCATCATCACCAACAAGCGCCAGATATCAGCCGACAAATTCTTCAAAGGCCTGTTCGAAACGTCGTTGAAGGATGGCGAAATCGTCACCGCCGTCACCTTCACCGCGCCGGCCAAGGCGGCCTATGAAAAATTCCGCAATCCGGCATCGCGCTACGCCATCGTCGGCGTGTTCGTGGCCAAGGGCAAGGATGGCGTCAGCGTCGCCGTCACCGGTGCCGGCGACGACGGCGTTTTTCGTTCGAAGGAGATCGAGGCAGCATTAGCCGGGAACTTCGCGGCCTCGGCACTCGAAGGGGTAAAAGTGCCGGCGAAGAATTTGATGACCGACATCCATGCCTCGGCCGACTATCGCGCCAATCTGATCGCGGTGATGGCCAAGCGCGCGGTGGCTGCCGCCAACGCCTGATACGGTCAGTTGTGAACACGGGAGAAGGGGTCATGCGGCCCCTTTTCCTTTTTGGGACGACCTGTAGTTGTCCAATTTTGATGGAATCGCCCCCCGCACCAATCGTTTGCCTGAGCAATTTCTTCCGCCGACACTTCACCTGGAACTGCACCGGCGGCAATCTCGCACTTGCACAAATCCATATTGCACTGCAATATGGATTTGGGCGGGAATGCGAGCTGGGTTCGAAATGTACCGTCGTACCCTTCGCATACCTATTGCGAGAGGATCGGCATGACCGACATTTCCGCGACGCATGTCGTTCCGTCCCGATCCGCCGCCGACAGATCAACCAGAACAAGACTGGCCTATCTCGACGGCTGGCGCGGCCTTTCGATCGCGCTGGTGCTGATCGGCCATTTCTTTCCGGTTCCGGGAATCAATCTTGGCGTGCTGGGCGTCGAATTCTTCTTCGTGCTCAGCGGCCGGCTGATGGGCGAGATCCTGTTCATCGAACGCTACCCGCTGAAAAAATTCTTCAAACGCCGCTTCTCCCGCATCTATCCAGCTCTTCTGGTCTTCGTAGTCGTCGCGATGATCGCGCTGGCCGGCACGTTCATCGCCTTCAAATGGAAGGCGGCGCTGACGGCGCTGACATTCACCTACAACTATGCCGGCATTCTCCTGACGCGGGCAGGGGCGCTCGACCATATCTGGTCGCTCTGCATCGAGGAGCACGCCTACATCATCCTGGCGCTGATCAGCGTCATCGTCTCAAGTCGCTCTCGCGTGGTCGTGCTGCTCCTGGCGCTGGCCTTGCTGGCCATGGCCAATGGCGCGGTTTCGTACTGGGTCTTCGGGATGGACTACGAAACCACTTATTGGCGCACCGACGTGCACATCGCGTCGATCCTGCTGTCGGCTTCGATCTGCCTGCTCAAGGCCGATGGCAGGCTGCCTGCGTTTTTGAGAGGCAAGCATGTGGCCCTGGTGGCAACGTTCTGTGCCGTTGTCCTGTTCCTGGATCAGGTGCCGACGCCGATCCACTATCTCTTCGCGGTGCCGCTGCTGGCGCTGGCCGTCAACGCACTCGATTTCAGCCCACGGTATTTTTCCGGATTGCTGTCCTCCTGGCCGATGGCGACGCTGGGCCTGTGGTCGTACTCGCTCTATCTGTGGCAGCAGCCGTTCTACAAATTCGTCTATGAACAAGGCAGCGCGCCGATCCCGATGCTGGCCGGCGTTTTTGCCTGCGCGCTCTGCAGCTACTACCTCATCGAGCGCCCGGCGCGCGAATGGCTCAACCGCAACTGGTGAATGCCGTCGTGCCCGGCCAGATGATCGCGAGTGCAGGTGGAGTGGATCGCGCTTCATAAGCAGACAATCAATTAATTATCTCTAATATAATTTTTTGGAAAGTAATGACCTGCTTTCGATATAGGCCAGTCTCATTAGACATTGGTCTTATGACGGGCATTCCTTATTGCCTCACCGGCTCACCCTCCTAGTTTGTTCGCAGGACACATCTGAGAAGATGGTTCGAAGACGCATCTGGGAGGATGGAATGGACACGACCGGGGAGAGGGCGGGCGGCTGGCTCGACCGCTCACGCACCGTCGCCGAACCTGGCTTCAGCAGGTGGATGGTGCCGCCAGCGGCGCTCTGCATACACCTTTGCATCGGCCAGGCCTATGCGTTCAGCGTTTTCAACCTGCCGATGTCGAAGTTGGTCGGCATCACCGACTCGGCGCCCGACGACTGGAAGCTGACCGGCCTTGGCTGGATTTTCTCGATCGCGATCCTGTTCCTGGGCATTGCGGCGGCGTTCGGCGGCGGCTGGCTGGATCGTGTCGGGCCGCGCAAAGCCATGGTCGCTTCTGCCTGCTGTTTCGGTGGCGGCTTCATTGTCTCGGCGCTCGGCGTCTATCTGCACCAGTTGTGGATCATCTATCTCGGCTACGGCGTGCTGGGCGGCATCGGTCTCGGCCTCGGCTACATCTCGCCGGTCAAGACGCTGATCACCTGGTTTCCGGACCGGCCGGGCATGGCAACCGGCATGGCGATCATGGGCTTCGGCGGCGGCGCCTTCATCGCCTCGCCGCTGTCGGTTTATCTGATGAAGCTGTTTTCGACGCCTGAGCATATCGGCGTCGCTGAAACCTTCCTCGTGCTGGGCATCGTCTATTTCGTCTTCATGCTGATTGGGGCTGTTATCGTCAGGGTGCCGCCGGAGGGCTGGCGGCCCGCCGGATGGGCGCCGCCAGCGGCACAGAATGCGATGGTGACGACGTCCAATGTCCATCTCGACGATGCGTTGAAGACGCCGCAGTTCTGGCTGCTATGGGGTGTGCTGTGCCTCAACGTGACGGCAGGCATCGGCGTGCTCGGGCAAGCCTCGGCCATGAGCCAGGAGATGTTCCCGGGACGCATCTCGCCGGCCGCTGCCGCCGGTTTCGTCGGCCTGTTGTCGATCTTTAACATGCTCGGCCGCTTCTTCTGGGCCTCGACCAGCGATTATATCGGCCGCAAGACAACCTATGCCATCTTCTTCGCGCTGGGCGTCGTCCTCTATGCGGCGGTGCCTTGGACCGGCCAGACCGGCAGCGTCTTCCTGTTCGTGCTGTTCTACGGGATCATCCTCAGCATGTATGGCGGCGGCTTCGCCACCATTCCCGCCTACCTGCGCGACGTCTTCGGCGTGCGTTACGTCGGCGCCATCCACGGCCGATTGCTGACCGCGTGGTCGGTGGCGGGCGTGCTTGGCCCGGTGCTGGTGAATTATATCAGGCAGTACCAGATCGACAGCGGCGTGGCGAAGGCCGACGCCTACACGGTCACCATGTACATCATGGCCGGCCTGCTGGTCATCGGCCTCCTGCTCAACCTGATGATGCGGCCGATCAATGCGCGCTTCCACATGAAGACCGAACCAGCGGTGGCTTAGAGCCAGTTCCATCCCGATAGAATCGGGATGGGCTCTATCGTATTGTTTGAGCATGATCTTTTCCGAAACCGGAGCCCAATTTCGGGATCATGCTCTGAGGAGACCGACCATGGCGCAAGACAACGGCAATTCGATCAAACTGACGCTGGCCTGGCTGCTGGTCGGCATCCCGTTGGTCTGGGGGTTCTGGATGACGCTGGTGAGTGCGACAGCCTTGTTCCAGTAGCCCTGTCTTCAGTTCGATCCGCCTGGCCTCAGACGGAGGTTCGTCTGATGTAATAGCGGACCGCTTTCTTGCCGCCATGGATGACGGCGTCGCCGGCCTCAGTGAAGCCAAGGGCGGCGTGAAAGGCATCCGAGGCGGGGTTCGGCGGGTCGGTGTTGACTTCGCAGGTGACCAGATTGTAGCCGGCGCGCTCAACATGGCCGAACAGATCCTGATAGAGGCGGCGGGCATGGCCGCGGCCGCGCGCATGCGCCGCCACGACGACGCGGTCGACATAGACGAACCGCTCATAGCGCTCGCGGAACCACAGGAAATTCGGGCTGTCGTAGCGGGCGTCCTGGTCGAAGGTCATGATGAAGGCTTCGAGATTGCCGATGCGGCGCGCATAGAATGCTTCGCCAAGCAGGAAGGACAGCCGCTCAGCCTCCAGCCACGACAGTTCGGCGGCATGCTCGTTGTTGAGCGCCAGGATCGCCGCTTCGTCTGCGGCCGCTACACGGGCTATCGGGACAGGGGTCGAGGTCATGCCTTCGCCGCCGCGATCGTTGCCGCCACCAGTGGTGTGTCGGTGAGCGTGTTACGATACTCGCGATCGAGATCGGAGCCACCCATGCCGACATGGGGATTGCGGTAGTCCATGGCACTCGGCACATCCTTGAGGGCGGCAAAATGCATTTCGGACAGGCCGGTCTTGCTGCGCACTTCGGCAATGTTGTGCAAATCCAGGCCGCCGCAGCCGAGAATGACGATGCGGTCACCGGCCTGCCGCACCAGATCCGCCAACAGCGGCAAGCCTTCGACGGCAGTGTCACGCTGGCCGCTGGTCAGCACGCGGCCGACCTTGCTGCGGATCAGCGATTCGAGCGCCTCGGCCGGATCGCGCGTCATGTCGAAGGCGCGATGGCAGGTGACGTTCAAGGGGCCAGCGGCTTGTGTCAGTTCGCTCATGCGCGCCTCATCCATGGTGCCATCGGCGTTCAGGCAGCCAAACACCACGCCGGGCACGCCGAGTTCGCGCAGTGCCGAGACATCGGCCAGCATCGAGGCGTATTCGGTCTCACTGTAGAGAAAATCGCCGCCGCGCGGCCGCACCATGACGTGAAACGGCACGCTTGCCTGCTCGATGGCGGCGCGGACCGTGCCGAGGCTCGGCGTGATGCCGCCTTCGATGAGGCTGGCGCATAATTCGACCCGGTCGGCGCCAGCGGCTTGCGCCGCGAGCAGGCCGTCAATGCCTTCGACACAGATTTCGATCAGCGGCAGGCGGAGAGCTTTGGTCAAGGGGCGATCCAGTCCATGATTTCCCGGCCAGCCCTAGCACCGGGCCGGCTGCTGCGAAAGCGCGAACAGCCTTCCGCCTTCGGGCACAGACTTCGCGGTTATTGGCGCAATTCCGTATTCTTGGCGCCTTGCTCGACCTGATCGATCACCAGAAGCTTCACCTCGACATCACCGATATTGGTGGCCTGATGCCACTGGCCGATCATTTCGATGATGAAATCGCCAGCCTTGTAGGTGTTGCTGATGCCGGTCTCGACATTGGTGACCTTCAGCGTGCCGGCCTGGACATAGGCGTAGCGCGGAAAGGGGTGCCTGTGGACCGGCAAGGTCGCGCCCGACGCGATGTCGTAGCTCGAGACCAGCACCTGCACGTTCTTCTGCGGCAGCGTGATCGGCTGGCCGGACGCGGTCGTCGTGCGCGACGCAAGAGGGGTCACGACGACAGGCGTGCCGCTGCTGTCCAGCGCGTGGGCCGGGTTCGCGGAAAAGGCCACCGCGAGCAGCAGTCCGGACATCAAAATTTTTCGCATGATTCGCTCCACCCCGCCGCCAACATCGCGCAGTGACCGCCAGCACGCAAGGCAGCGCCTTGGGCACCCGCTTCAGCGGACCTCGTACGGTGTGGCGGAATTCCCCGCCGAAGAGCATGGCTCGCTGGATCTGCCTGCCGGCCAGAAAATTTTTTACGCCCCTCTTGACGGAAAAAAACACGATTACCAGATCGTTTTCCGTCGAGGCTTCGGCTCGACATATTGGCGTCGCAGCGGCGCTGCGACAGCCTCGTAACCCATGTTGCTTCACGGAGGATATGGCTATGAGAAGCTTTGATTATACCCCTCTTTACCGCACAACGGTCGGCTTCGACCGTCTCTTCGATATGCTCGAGAAAAGCGGGCGCTCCGACTGGCCTCCCTACAATATCGAGAAGATTGGCGAGAACGACTATCGCATTACGATGGCTATCGCCGGCTTCGCTCTCGATGAAGTCGAACTCATACAGAACGGCCCCGAATTGTCTGTCATCGGCCAAAGGAAACCCGACCAGGAAAATCGGGAGGTCCTTCATCGCGGCTTGGCGACGAGCAACTTCAAGCAGGTGTTCAAACTTGCCGATCACGTAAAGGTCAAGGCGGCCAACCTCGAGAATGGCTTGCTGTCGGTGGACCTGATCCGCGAAGTGCCCAAGGAACTCAAGCCTCGGCGCATTGAGATAGGGTCCGAAGCCAAGGCGGTTTCGCTCGAGCAACCCGGCAAGAAGCAGTTGATCGATTCCGATGCGGAGCCTCAGCGCGAGGTCGCCTGATTCCCTGGAACCTAGATCTACGGTCCGCCTCCCGGTTCGGCCGGGAGGCACAGCTCGCGGAGAATGGAGATGAGAACCGAAGCTTACAGTTTTTACCAACCCGAACCGAAAAATCTTGCCGCGGAATCCGCTGAGTTGCGGACGCCAGATGACGTCCTGAACGAGGAGACGATGACAATCGGCGCAAAGCGGGCTTTGCTCGCTTTCTGGGCTTCCGACGTTCATGCGGTTCCTGACAATCCCGCGTTGCGGCAATTGGACAACGGCGCCATCGTGGAAGTCAGCGACATACTTCGCGCCCTCCACCTCCTGGACGAATCCGGGCGGGAACCGCGTATTTCAAAGATGCCGGGCACCGTCAGCCCGTCTTTCGACCGGCGCCGCAGGAAGAGCCGCCTCGGTTGGATGCGGCACCCCTGGCGAGATGACGACGATGATCCGCCGCCAATCCCGGCCATTGCAACGGTACCGCCTGGGCGTGGAGGTGGCGGCATGTTGGCCGAGCCGGAGCATGCAATCGCATGATGACCCGAACCAGCAACAACCCACCGTGCCGAATGGAGGATTACATGAGTGACAGGACGTTCGACCAACCGGTCCTGGTCAAGAATGGCGAGTTCATTCAAGAAATAGGGTGCCTCGACGACGCCTTTGACTTCTTTGACGAGTGGCCAAGGGAAAGGCGGGGTCCGATTTTCGAAACGGCCTTTCGAGCCTGCCAGCGTGCTTACGACGGCCAGGTTCCGCTGACGGTGGCGCGCGATGCCGTCGCCGGCTTCGCAAGATCCGTCAAGATCCTGCAGGACCCGCTTGCTCAGTTCCCTTGGATGGACACAAGGTCAGGTCGCGGTGGGATTACCGCTTAGCCTTGATAAAAGGGGCGGCGCTACCAGGACGGCTGGGCCTGCATCGTCGTTTTCACATCGCTGCAAGGTGAGCTGCCCTACCAGTTCACCTTGTAGCGGGGCGGCTCGATCTTTTGTTCGAACTCCCTGGTGCGGTTTTTGGCGACTGGCTAGGTCAGCCTCGCAACAGTCAACGCTAATATAATGTTCGAAGCGTCGCCACAGGAGGTTCAATGGTTTCCGCTATCGTAAGTCAACATCCGCATGTCCCGGAAAAACAAACGGCAGTGGGGAAGCCGCAAACCGGGGAAGGATTTTCGCCGGGCCGCAGCGCGGACGCCGTGGGACATCTGGCCAAAATCATGGTTGCCGCAGGCGGCGATATGGATGCTGGCGCGCAAGGCCGCGCGGCATCCAAGATCGCCAGGATGGACATCACGGTTCTGGCCGCACCACCCGTAGAAACACCAACAGAGTAAAATATGCTCGTTCGGGCGCCTCCGCGCCGTCATCAGCGGCATGCGCGGCTCTCGCAGATTACGCCACGGCTCTCAGCGGAGGCTCCGCCATCGTCCCCAGGCCGTCGCATTCCGCGCAGGCGCCCGTCTTTCCAGGGCAGCCACCCCGATGGGTTCCCTGCGGGCAGCAGTGCCCGTTTGACGCATACCACTTGGAGCAGTCGAAAACCCTGCCGCTGCCATGACAGCGCGGGCATTCCATATTCGATGAAATCATACTAATTCTTGCCCAACCCAAACGCACTCGCCCTACGTCGCAAGTAACAGGAATCATTGTGCTTTCAAGCACATTGCCCTGACTTAAATTGGGGGGATCGACGGATGGCCGGCATCGATGGCGAGCTATTGTTGCGCCGTAATTACGTTCCTCGTGAAGACCTTGCTCGCCACAAGCCGCGTTGGACATTGGCCGGCAACAATAGGTTGCGCCGCCTTGTCCCGTTCGTTCTCAATGGTGACGGCGACTGCGTCGCCGGGCTTCGCGTCGGCGGCCTGTGTGGCCGTGGACGCGAAGAGGACCGTCTGGGTGATGAGAGCCGAAAACGCGGCAACCTGGACCAGCACGGCGGCGAGGGCGATCTTCTTCAGCATGCGAGAAAACGCTCTTCGATGTTCCCGGTTCCCCACGCATTCAGGTTTTCTGCTCGCTACGGAACAAGAGACCGGCAGGGCGGTTAACTCGATTATGCCGAGCAAGATCAAAGAGCCACCATCGAAGCCCGCACCGGAGAAGATACCTGTGCAACGCCGGGACAAAGAAGTCCCGCCAGAGCTTAAGCATGTCGACCCGCCACCGCGAGATGTGCGAGAGGCACCGGCACCCAACCCGAACGGCGACAAGAGATGAGATCGCCGAGATCGAAGCAAGGCCTTATGCCTGCTCCCGCGAACCGTCCCGATGCCGCGGCGTCATCGACGGCGCTGGACAGCGGGGCCAGGTCAAGTTGAGAATCAACCTGCTGACCGCGATTTTGCAGACATGCCATAGATCAGCCCCTATGGGCGACCTGACCGTCTCAAGGCTTTGAAAAGATTGGCTCCCCGGGCCGGATTCGAACCAGCGACCAACCGGTTAACAGCCGGTTGCTCTACCACTGAGCTACCGGGGAACGGATGCTCTTATGTGAGTGGCGCAGCCTATAGCTGCCCTTTTCGGCTTTGCAAAGAAGCTTTTCACATTTTTCCGAGGCTTTTTCGCGCAGGCGTTTCTCGCAATCGTCGAAGGAAGCCCTCATATTAGCCGTCTTGGCGGGGATATGGAACCGAAAGCGCGGCGGCTGCTTTGGTTCAAGCATGCTTGCGAACAATCAAACGGGTCAATCTTTCGAGACGATGACAGCACAAGACAACCAGATGCCGGCGCGGAAAATCTCCGTTTTCGGGCGCGAGTTCAAAATGCCGCGCTCGCGCGGGCTCAGAATCACGATCGGCATCCTGCTGACCGTTGGCGGCGTCCTCGGTTTCCTGCCGATCCTCGGCTTCTGGATGGTTCCGCTCGGATTGCTGGTGCTGTCCTATGAATTCGCCATGGTTCGCCGTCACCGGCGTCGCTTTGTCGTCTGGTGGGAACGGCGTCGCCGGCCCGATTGACCGCCGATAGCGCAAGGCGGGTGTTCAGCGGGCGGCGTGCTCTTCCAGCGCCTCACGGATCTGCTTGAGAATCGCCGCGGCCGAGGCAAGCCTTGCCCTGTCATGCGGCGACAGGCTGTCCGCACCTTCGATGGACAGACGGTCGATTGCGTAATGCAGAGGCTCTCCGCATTGTGGCAGGGACAGGCCGGACGAGGCACTTGTATTTGCTGCCACTGTCCGGTGCATGGCTCTTCCTCCTGCCATGTCCAACGCACGGCCGCCGATGAGTTTCTTCTCCGGGCAGGCTATGCTTAATTGTCCGCTAATGGAGCGGTCAGGCCCGATCCGACGATTTGCCGGGTGCCGTCCGGACTGACGCGAGGAAACCGTTCGGAATGCACGGTGGCCGCTTGACGTCATTTTCGCCGCAACCTATTGGAACCGGGTGGAACGCCGGGAGCAATGAGGCCTCGTGGCGGAGTGGTTACGCAGAGGACTGCAAATCCTTGCACCCCGGTTCGATTCCGGGCGAGGCCTCCAATGCCCGGGCCCCCGCGCGGCAGCGCAGGGGCCTGAAGTTCCTGACACAATGGACCGCGGTTCTGGCGCGGCAAGCGGATTGGTTGGGACATGAGCGCTGATTTCTCCGAACTACGCGTCAAGATGGTCGACGGCCAGGTCCGCACCACCGATGTGACCAGCGCGCCGCTGCTCGATGCAATGCTTGTCGTCCCAAGAGAGATGTTTGTCGGCGCCGCCCAGCGCGATCTGGCCTATATCGACGAGGACATCCGCATTGCCGCCGGCGCGGACGGCGCGCGCTACCTGATGGAAGCATCGCCGTTGGCCAAGCTTATCCAGCTGGCGGAGATCAACCCGACCGATTCGGCGCTCGATGTCGGTTGCGGAACCGGCTACGCCTCGGCCATCCTGTCGCGACTGGCCAGGTCCGTGGTGGCGCTCGAAAGTGATTCGGCGCTGGCGGAAACCGCCAGATCGACGCTTTCGTCGCTGGGCTGCGGCAATGTGACCGTCGTCCAGGGCGCGTTGCCGCAGGGGCATGCCGCTAAGGCGCCTTATAACGTCATCTTCGTCGGTGGCAGCGTCGCGGAAGTGCCGGTGGCGCTGCTGGACCAACTCGCCGAAGGCGGCCGCCTTGTCGCCGTCGAAGGGCAGGGCAATTCCGGCGTGGCCCGTCTCTTTTTCAAAGCCGGGGGGGTTGTAACCGGAAGACGTGCATTTAATGCGGCAATTAAGCCACTACCGGGGTTTGAACGCATTCGTGCTTTCGAATTCTGAATGATTTGGCCTTGCAGGAGAGGCTGTGTCATGATCGCTTGCATTTGAACGATCGCTGCGGATCCCAGACTGGGGGCACTTTGGGGTGAGCAGCAGGGAACATCGAACACGCGGCGCCGGCTGATCTATGAGAGAAGCAGGCGCGGCGCGGTTCCCATGGAAAACGAATGAGGGTTTAACCGTGCCGTCTTTACGCAAGTCACTTTTCACCGCCGTCCTCGTTTCGGCGACCATGCTGTCCCCACTGGCGGCTTCAGCCGAAAGCATCTCCGGCGCGCTTGCAAAGGCCTATCAGTACAATTCTTCGCTGAATGCATCCCGCGCCGGCGTTCGTGTCACCGACGAGGGTGTCGCCATCGCCAAGTCGGGCTACCGCCCGATTGTCACCGGCTCGGCGGATATTGATTATTCGAGCAGCCATCTCAATGGCACCAATTCAAGCGTGAGGCTGACCACCGGAAATTTTGGCGTCCAGATAAACCAGATGCTGTTCGATGGCTTTCAGACCAGGAACAATGTCGCTGCCGCCGAAGCGCAGGTCCGCGCTTCCGTCGAAAGCCTGCGCAACACCGAAGAGGGTATCCTGTTCAGCGCGGCCCAAGCCTATATGAACGTGATTCGCGACCGGCAGGTCGCCGTGCTGACTGAGCAGAACCTTCAGTTCCTGACCGAAACGGCGCGCGCGGCGCGTTCGCGTTTCGAAGTTGGCGAAGGCACGCGCACCGATGTCGCCCAGGCCGATGCTTCGCGGGCCGCCGCCGTGGCATCGCTGAGTGCCGCCCGGGCGCAGGCGCTGGCAAGTGCGGCGATCTACCGCCAGATCGTCGGCGACGAGCCGGGCAAGCTCAAGGGCGCTTCGCCGGTGGCAAAGCTGTTGCCGTCGAGCCTCGCCGCCGCCGTCGGGGTGGCCTCGAACGAGCATCCGGCCATCCTTGCCACGCAGCATCTGGTCGACGCGGCCGCGTTTTCGGTGAAGTCGGCCGAAGGCGCGCTGTTGCCGCAGCTGTCGGCTTCCGCCGGCGTTTCGAGCGCCTATCGCAATACCTCGCCTTTGCCGGGCGTCGGTTCGCAGGATGGCACGACCAATTCGGCCAGTGTCGGGGCAACGCTGACCATCCCGATCTATTCGGGTGGCCGCACCTCGGCGATCGTGCGCCAGGACAAGGAATCGCTCAGCCAGGCCCGCATCCAGGTCGACGTCAGCCGCGACCAGGTGCGCCAGGCCGTCACCGCCGCCTGGACCGAGTACACCGCCGCGCAGCAGCAGCTGACGGCCAACAGGCAGGTGATCGAGGCCGCGAAGCTGGCACTGAACGGTGTCATCGAAGAGCGCAATGTCGGCCAGCGCACCACGCTCGACGTCCTCAACGCGCAGGCGACGGTCATCACCGCCCAGATCAACCAGGCCGGTTACGAACATGATGTGGTGGTGGCGAGCTACGCCATCCTGCAGGCGACCGGCCGTCTGTCCGTCGACCGCCTTGGCTTGCAGGTAGCGAAATACAAGCCTGAAGAGCATTACAACGCGGTCAAGGACAAGTGGTACGGCCTGCGCACGCCGGACGGCCGCTGAAGCGTTCGGCCAGGACTGGCCGTGCTCCTCGTTTGAGCAGGATCTTTCGTACTGCGCTCTCGGGTTCAGATCGCGCTAATCTGTTGAAATCCCACAAGTCCCCAGATTGGGGATTCTCGTGCGGCGATCCGTCGGTTACGCTGTCGCCATGATTCGATCCGGCTCTGCCGGATCGGAAAACCCAACAGGGGTCACAAGGGCGGCGGATGTGACGATGGCAACGGCAAGCAGCGCACAGCGCGAACCTTCCATGGAAGAGATACTGGCTTCCATCAGGCGGATCATCGAGGACAGCGACGGCGGCCGCAAGCAGCCGGGCGACGCCGATGAGTTGAGCCAGGATCTGGAGCGCGCGTCGAGCGCCTATGCAGCCCCCGACGTGGAAGCATTCCGTGCCGACCTGCATGCCGCCCCCGACGGCAGGAAGCCGGTCACGCTGGCGGAAGTCCAGGCACAGTTGCCGGCGGCCGAGCCGGTGGCCGCACGCATGGAAACGCCGGTGCGCCCCGATCCCGGCCCGGCAAAGCCATCGATGACACTTGCCGAGGTCAGCGCCCGCGTCGCCGCCGAGCCAATCACGGTTGAAGCGCCGGGATCGCGTCCTGTCGCCGACGCTTCCATCGCCGATTGGCGTCGCGAGATCGCCGCGGTCGGTGAGCAGGCGAGGGCGGTGTCGGACCGGAGCGAAGCCCCCAAGACCGCTGCCCAGCCGTCCGTGGAGACTCCAAGTGACGAACCGACCGCGAAAGCAGCCGTCGAGCCGTCTCGTCCGGATGCAAGCGTGGTGCGACCGGTGGCGGCCAGCGACGCGCCGCGTCCGGCGATCGTTTCCGAGCACACCGGCCGGCAGGTCGCGGCTGCCTTTGGCGAGCTTTCCGACGCGTTTGCCAGCCGCAGCAAGAAGACATTCGACGAAATGGCCGAAGAGATGCTGCGGCCGATGCTGCAGGATTGGCTCGACAACAATCTGCCGACACTGGTCGAAAGGCTGGTGCGCGAGGAGATCGAGCGCGTGGCGCGCGGGGCGCAGTAGTTCCCCATGCCGATCACCAAAGGAAGCGGCGCCCTCGTGGCGCCGTTTCCTTTGGTGAGGTCAGCTTGTTGGCAGGACGACGGATCGCTTTCCGTTGAAATGACCAAGGCCGCGCCTATCTGGTTGTGAGGGTCCGAGACAGCCCTTGCGGTTGACTTGGTCAAAGCCTTCCGATTTACAGCGGACCAGCAAAACTCCCGACAGCGCGGACCATTTTCCCATGCTTGAAAAGACCTACGACGCCAAAACCGTCGAGCCGAAGATCGCCAAAGTCTGGGAAGAGGCCGACGCGTTTCGCGCCGGTGCCGGGGCCGAGGAGGGGGCGGAAGCCTTCACCATCGTCATCCCGCCGCCGAACGTCACCGGCTCGCTGCATATGGGACACGCGCTCAACAACACGCTGCAGGATATACTGGTGCGCTTCGAGCGCATGCGCGGCAAGAATGTCCTGTGGCAGCCGGGCATGGACCATGCCGGTATCGCCACGCAGATGGTGGTCGAGCGGCAGCTGATGGAAAAGCAGATCCATCGCCGCGACCTGACCCGCGAGCAGTTCATCGAGAAAGTGTGGGAGTGGAAGGCCGAATCCGGCGGCGCGATCTTCAACCAGTTAAAGCGGCTCGGCGCCTCGGCCGATTGGTCACGCGAACGCTTCACCATGGACGAAGGCCTGTCCAAGGCCGTGCTCGAAGTGTTCGTCACGCTCTACAAGGAAGGGCTGATCTACAAGGATAAGCGCCTTGTGAACTGGGATCCCAAGCTGCTCACCGCGATCTCCGATCTCGAGGTCGAGCAGCAGGAGGTCAACGGCAATCTCTGGCACTTCCGCTACCCCGTAGAGGGCCAGGTCTTCGACCCGGAAAACCCAACAACCTTCATCACCGTGGCGACGACGCGCCCGGAGACGATGCTGGGCGATACGGCCGTCGCCGTGCACCCTGACGACGAGCGCTTCCGGCATCTGGTCGGCAAGAACATCGTCCTGCCGATCGTCGGTCGCAGGATTCCTGTGGTGGCGGACGAGTACTCCGATCCGGAAAAGGGTTCGGGCGCGGTCAAGATCACGCCCGCGCACGATTTCAATGACTTCGAGGTCGGCAAGCGCCACAAGCTGCCGGCGATCAGCATCCTGACCACGGAGGCGGCGGTAAGTCTCAGGGATAATGAGGATTTCCTTGCCGGCCTCGAGGTGACGCCGGAGCGCCAAATTGTCTGGGACGAACTCGACGGCCTCGACCGCTTCGTCGCGCGCAAGAAGATCGTCGAGCTGATGGAAGAGGGCGGCTTCCTCGAAAAGGTCGAGCCGCATCGCCACGCCGTCCCGCATGGCGATCGCGGGGGCGTGCCGATCGAGCCGTTCCTGACCGAGCAATGGTATGCCAATGCGGCGGAACTGGCCAAGCCAGCGATCGCTTCGGTGCGCGAGGGGCGCACCAAGATCATACCCGGGAATTGGGAAAAGACTTATTTCCAGTGGATGGAAAATATCGAACCCTGGTGCATCTCACGCCAACTGTGGTGGGGTCATCAGATCCCGGCATGGTACGGGCCGGATGGGCGCGTCTTCGTCGAGAAGACCGAGGAAGAGGCGCTCGGCGCCGCGATCGAATACTACCTGGCTCTGGAAGGACCCTGGAAGGGCTGGGTCGAGGACAAGTTGGAGAATTTCCAGCCGGGCGAGATCCTGACCCGCGACGAGGATGTACTCGACACCTGGTTTTCGTCGGCGCTGTGGCCGTTCTCGACATTGGGATGGCCTGATGAGACGCCGGAGCTGAAGACCTACTACCAGACCGACGTGCTGGTGACCGGCTTCGACCTCATCTTCTTCTGGGTTGCCCGTATGATGATGATGGGCCTGCACTTCATGGACGAGGAGCCGTTCCACACCGTCTACATGCACGCGTTGGTGCGCGACAAGAACGGGCAGAAGATGTCGAAGTCGAAAGGCAACGTCGTCGACCCCCTCGACCTGATCGACGAATACGGGGCCGATGCGCTGCGCTTCACCCTGACGGTGATGGCGGCGCAAGGCCGCGACGTGAAGCTCGACCCGGCGCGCATCGCCGGCTATCGCAATTTCGGCACCAAGCTGTGGAACGCCACGCGCTTCGCCGAAATGAACGAGGTCGCGCGCAATGACGAGTTCTGGCTGAATGACGCGAAGCTGGCGGTCAACCGCTGGATCCTGACCGAACTGACGCGCGCGGCGCGCGAAATCACGGACGGCATCACCTCATACCGCTTCAACGAGGCGGCGGGTGCCGCCTACCGCTTCGTCTGGAACCTGTTCTGCGACTGGTATCTGGAATTGCTGAAGCCGGTGTTCATGGGCGCCGACGAGGCGGCCAAGGCCGAAAGCCGCGCCTGCGTCGCCTTCGTACTCGACGAGATCTACAAGCTGCTGCACCCGATGATGCCGTTCATGACCGAGGAACTGTGGGCGCAGACCGCTGGCGAAGGCAAGCAACGCCTCTCGCTGCTGTGTCATGCGGCATGGCCGTCACCGGATTTCGAAGACGCCGAGGCCGCAGCGGACATCAATTGGCTGGTCGAACTCGTCTCCGGCATTCGCTCCGTGCGTTCGGAGATGAACGTGCCGCCGGCAGCCATTGCACCGCTCGTCGTGGTCGGCGCCAATAATGTGACACGCGAGCGCCTCGTTCGCGAGGATTCGGCGATCAAGCGGCTGGCGCGGGTCGGCGACATCTCGCTTGCCGATGTCGCGCCCAAGGGCTCGGCGCAGATCGTGCTCAATGAGGCGACGGTCTGCCTGCCGCTTGGCAGCCTGATCGACCTCGCCGCCGAGGCGGCACGGCTGCAGAAGGAACTGGCCAAGGTGACCGAGGAGATCGCGCGCCTGCACAAGAAACTGTCGAACGAAAGGTTCGTCGCCAGCGCGCCGGCCGAGATCGTCGATGCCGAGCGTGAAAAGCTCGCCGAATACCGCGATGCGCAGGGCAAGCTGTCAGTCGCGTTGGCCAGGGTTCGCGACGCCGGCTAAGGATAGATTCGCGAGACTTTAGCCCTCTCTAAACTGCTGGTTTTCCGCCTCGAAAATCAGCATGCCGTTGCGTTAATTTTGACGTAAACGGAAGTTTTAGCCCCATTGTTGCCATAATGTAACAATGGGGCTCCCGGACCGCAAAAAACGCTGTTTTCGAACCTTTTTGGATGGGTTTCCTCTGTTTTTTGGAAGCAGATCCGCCATCACGGACCGTTTTCGGCCTTGCCGCATCCGGTTACATTTCCTCGAAAATGCGCCTGGCGAATGTGTACATGTACGCTCTTGAATTCGTTGTTGCACCGTTAACCCGAATTGGTTCTAGCTTGATGCACTCGAATTCGGGGAGGACATTTCATGACTATTCTGCGACTGAAAGCGCTGCTTGGGGCGGGCTGCTTTTCGCTGGCTTTGATCGGGACGGCGATGAACCCGGCACATGCCGGCGGCCTGGAGCGTGCTGGCTACGATATCGACCTGTTGTTTGATCCGGCTCCGTTCGCGACCGAAGCGGAAGCGACCTATGTGATGCCGGACCGCAAGTACAAGAATGCGCGCGGCCCGGGCGGAGCCGATCTCGGTTTGGGCACCTCGGCCGACGGAGCCGAGGGCTATTGGGTTCCACGCATTGGAGCCAAGGTCCAGGTCGTGCAAGGCGTGGATTGCATGGTCGATTATTCGCAGCCCTGGGGTGCACATACCGCGCCGGGAAATGCGTGGAACGGCGCGTTTTCGAATATCGAAACCGACATCAAGAGCGACAACTACGCGGCTACCTGCTCCTACAAGATGGACGCCGGCAAAGGCCAGCTTCGGTTCATAGGCGGTGTTTTCTACCAGAAGATCTATGGCTTCAAGGAGAACTACACAGATATTGGCTTCGGCACGATGGTCGGTCGTGTCGATCTGGAGGCCGATGGCTGGGGCTGGCGTGCGGGCGTCGCTTATGAAATTCCAGATATCGCGCTGCGCGCCAGCCTTGTCTACAATTCGCAAGTGAAGCTCGACAATATCTCTGGTACTCTGAACATCGGCGGCGTCGTCTCTGTACCGATTTATGGTGCGACGGAGTCAATGCCGGATTCGCTCGAATTGAAACTGCAGTCGGGCATCGCACCTGGCTGGCTCGCTTTCGGTTCGATCAAGTGGGTCAATTGGAGCGTCCTGCAAAGCGTTCCGATCTGTGCCCAGGGTACACCCTCCTCATTCTGCGTCACGAATGGTCTGGGCCAACTAACTTCACTCGACCTGATGTATCGTGATGGCTGGACTGTCACGGGCGGTATCGGTCACAAGTTCAATGATCAGTGGAGTGCCGCTGGGCAGCTTTCCTGGGATCGTGGCACGTCGCATGGCTATGGTGCACAGACCGATACCTGGACGCTGGGTGGTGGCGTTGCCTATACGCCCAGGCCGAATATCGAGGTTCGTCTGGCAGGTGCGGTCGGTGTGCTGACCAGCGGCCATTCAGGGGAGTTGGCTGGCGAGAACGGCTATATCGCGGGCACCGATGACAGCTATGACTTCGGCAACGATCTGGTCACGGCAATTTCCGGCGGTATCAAGATCAAGTTCTAAGCAACTGAAAATTCTAAGCAAAAGGCCGGGCGTTGCTCGGCCTTTTTCGTTTGAGCCGGCATCGCCCGTGCGCCCCGTATCCAAGCTGCGTTGCATATTAGCCGCACCTCTTTCGCCCCGTGCGATTGTGACGTTTTGGCAACACTTTCTGAACAACCCCTGCGCTGGAAGCCGGGCTGAGGAAATTGCCCATTTCCCGCCATAAACCCGGCGCACCTCGATCTTGTCTCGGGACACGCGCCAAAAGGCTCGGCGAGGGGGCAGGCCGCTCCGCCCCATTTGCAGGGAAGATGGGGCAAGGAAGAGTATGGACGCCAAAGTCATCTCCAAGGCTAAGCTCCCCAGCCGCCATGTGACAGTCGGTCCGGCGCGTGCGCCGCATCGTTCCTATCTCTATGCGATGGGTTTGTCGGCGGCCGAGATCGCGCAGCCGCTGGTCGGGGTCGCCTCCTGCTGGAACGAGGCGGCGCCCTGCAACATCTCGCTGATGCGCCAGGCGCAGGTGGTCAAGAAGGGGGTCGCTGCCGCCAGCGGCACGCCGCGCGAATTCTGCACCATCACCGTCACCGACGGCATCGCCATGGGTCACCAGGGCATGAAGTCGTCGCTGGTGTCGCGCGAGGTCATCGCCGATTCGGTCGAACTCACCATGCGCGGCCATTGCTACGACGCGCTGGTCGGGCTGGCCGGCTGCGACAAGTCGCTGCCCGGCATGATGATGGCCATGGTGCGGCTCAACGTGCCGTCGATCTTCATCTATGGCGGTTCGATCCTGCCCGGCAGCTATCGCGGCCGCCAGATCACCGTGCAGGATGTTTTCGAGGCGGTCGGCCAGCACTCGGTCGGCACGATCAGCGACGACGAACTGCTTGAGATCGAGCAGGTCGCGTGTCCCTCGGCCGGTTCCTGCGGCGCCCAGTTCACCGCCAACACCATGGCCACCGTCGCCGAGGCGATCGGCCTGGCGCTGCCCTACTCCTGCGGCGCGCCTGCCCCTTACGAAATGCGCGACCGGTTCAATTTCGCCTCCGGCGAAAAGATCATGGAGCTGATCGCCAGAAATATCCGGCCGCGCGACATCGTCACGCTGAAGGCGCTGGAGAATGCGGCGACCGTGGTCTCGGCCACCGGCGGTTCGACCAACGCGGCACTGCATCTGCCGGCGATCGCCCACGAGGCCGGCATCAAGTTCGACCTGTTCGACGTGGCCAAGATCTTCGAGAAGACGCCTTACATCGCCGACCTCAAGCCGGGCGGCAAATATGTCGCCAAGGACATGTTCGAGGCCGGCGGCATTCCGCTGCTGATGAAGACGCTGCTCGACCACGGCTATCTGCATGGCGACTGCATGACCGTGACTGGCCGCACTTTGGCCGAAAACATGCAGCACGTTGTCTGGAATGAGCATCAGGACGTGGTCCGCCCGGCCAACACACCCATTACCCAAACCGGCGGTGTCGTGGGCTTGAAGGGAAACCTTGCCCCCGAAGGCGCGATCGTGAAGGTCGCGGGCATGGCGGAGTTGAAGTTCTCCGGCCCGGCACGCTGCTTCGATTCGGAAGAGGAATGTTTCGAGGCGGTGACGCATCGCAACTACAGGGAAGGCGAGGTTCTCGTCATCCGCTACGAAGGGCCGCGCGGCGGCCCCGGCATGCGCGAGATGCTGTCGACGACGGCAGCGCTGTACGGCCAGGGCATGGGCGGCAAGGTGGCGCTGATCACCGACGGGCGCTTCTCGGGCGCGACGCGCGGTTTCTGCATCGGCCATGTCGGCCCCGAGGCAGCCGTGGGCGGCCCGATCGGACTGCTCAGGGATGGTGACGTGATCTCGATCGACGCGGTGAACGGCATGATCGACGTGGCGTTGTCCGATGGCGAACTAGCGGCGAGGGCAAAGACGTGGAAGGCGCGCGCGACCGATTATCAGTCGGGCGCGATATGGAAATATGCACAGACGGTAGGGCCGGCGCGCGATGGCGCGGTGACCCATCCAGGCGGTGCGAAAGAAACACACTGTTATGCGGACATCTGAGTTGTTGAAGTCAACACCAGAGTTGTTGAGGTCGTCTGTCTTTTCGGCACTGGTCGTGATCGCCACTTTTGGCGCGACCTTTGGCGCCGTGGGCCAGGCCATGGCCTTCGACGACAAGGTGTTCGACGACAAGACCGGGGTGAAGCCGCAATCCAGCCCATGGGCGGTCTTCCAGTTCGGCTTCTCCGCCTACAAGAACGGCCACAAGGAACAGGCTGCCGAGGCCTACAAATACGCCGCCGAAAACGGCCAGATCGGCGCCACCTGGAAGCTTGCCCGCATGTATGCCGAGGGCGACGGCGTGGCGCGTGACGACTACGAGGCGTTCAAGTTCTTCTCCGAGATCGTCGATCAGGACGTCGAGCCCGGCTCGCCTGAGGAAAGCTATGTCTCCGACGCGCTGGTGGCGCTTGGCGACTATTTGCGCACGGGCATTCCCGGCAGCCCGGTCGCCGAGAACGAGGTGGCGGCCCAGGAATATTACATGCGCGCCGCCGCCAACTACCGCAATCCGAACGCGCAGTTCGAAATGGGGCAGATGTTCCTGAAGGGCGAGGGCGGCGTGAAGGCCAGCGTCAAGCAGGCCGGGCGCTGGTTCCAACTCGCCGCCGAGAAAGGCCATGCCGGCGCACAGGCGACACTGGGCCATTTGTTGTTCCAGAGCGGCAAGATCGTTCGTGGCCTGGCGATGATGACGGCAGCGCTCGAACGCGCTTCGCCGGCTGACCAGCCCTGGATCCGCGGCATGCAGGAAGAGGCATTTGCCACCGCCGGCGAGGCCGACCGCCGCACCGCCATCTCGCTGGCCGATGATATCCTCACCAAGGGCAACAACGCGGATCAGTAATCTCGCGGCCGCGTCAGCTTCACCAGCAGCACTCGATTTTCGATCGTGATCAGTTCTCGATCGGCTCCGTCGGCACCATGCTGGGCGCCGGCGTCGAGATCGGCGTGACATGGGGTTGTGGCGCCAGCGTGTTTTCCGGGCAGCTATCCCCGATCTTCGTCCACGATGTGTTGTTGAGCACCATGTCGCAGCGAGCCAGATGGCTCCGGTCGGCAAGCGTCAGGCAGGCGACCTGGCCAAGCTGGTAGGATTTTCCATTGGCCAGGCATTCCTGGTCGGCAAATGCCGCACCGGGAGCGGCCATGGCAAATGCCAGGCCGATCGGACAAAGATGAAATCGTGTGCTCATGGAACCCCAGCCGCCATGCTGGCCCGCAATGAGCGGCGCGAAATGTGGCGATATGAGGTCCAGCGCAGACGTGCCCGGCGAGGGTTCTCTCAGGCCGGCTGAAGTGCGAGATCGATCGCCACCGGCACGTGATCGGACGGTTTTTCCCAGGCGCGCACGTGCTTTTCGATCGACGCGGAAGAAAACCGGTTGGCGGCTTCCGGCGACAAGAGCAGGTGGTCGATGCGGATGCCGTTGTTCTTCTGCCACGCGCCGGCTTGATAGTCCCAGAATGTGTAGGTGTCGGGTGCGTCGGTGACCGCGCGCACCGCCTCGGTGAAACCAAGGTTGAGCAGCCGCCGGAAGGATTGTCGCGTCTGCGGCTGGAACAGCGCGTCGCCCAGCCAGTTCTCCGGAAACCGCGCGTCGATCCGCTCGGGAATCACGTTGTAGTCGCCGGCGAGCACCAGAGCCTCCTCCAGTCTCAGCCGTTCTTCGGCCCAGCGCTCCAGCCGCGCCATCCAGGACAGCTTGTAAGGAAACTTCTTCTCGTCATCGATCGGATTGCCGTTCGGCAGATAGAGCGAGGCGACGCGCAGCGCGCCCTTGTCAGTCGAGAAAACCCCTTCGATGAAACGCGCCTGTTCATCGGCATCGTCGCCGGGCAGGCCTCGGATCACCTCGTCGAAGCGCAGCTTCGACAGCAGGGCGACGCCGTTGAAACCCTTTTGGCCGTGGGTTTCGACATTGTAGCCAAGCGCCTCGATCTCGGCGCGCGGGAATTGCTCGTCGACCGACTTGATCTCCTGCAGGCAGACGATGTCGGGTGCGCTCTCGGTCAGCCAATGGGTGAGGTTGCCAATGCGGGCGCGGACACCGTTGATGTTCCAGGTGACGATTTTCATGGCGGTCTCGATGCTGTTCAGTTGGATTCTTGCGGCGGATGGCGTTCGACGAGGCCAATCGTATTGCCAGCCGGGTCCTTTAGGAAGGCCATCCATTCGCTTTCCCCCGCTGGACCGAACTGGCCCTCTGTGTCGCGATGGACAAGTGTTGGCGGCGCGGTGAAGGGTACGCCTGCCGCGACCGCAGAGGCATGGAAGTCATCGAGGCCCGATATGTCGAGATAGACGGTTCCGGCCGGTATGCCGTCGGTGAACAGCAGCCTGATATCGCCGGCCATGATGAAGGCGATGCCCGGCGGGTCGAAGCGCGCATGAACCGCCATGCCGAGCACGTCGCGCCAGAAAGCCAGCGTGGCGTCGAGATCACGGCCAGCCGACAGCGCGATCTGACGGACCGCACCGATAGCAGGCATTCTATATGGAGAAACTCGTGCCGCAGCCGCAGGAGGCGACGGCGTTCGGATTGCGGATCTGGAACGACTGGCCCATCAGATCGTCGACGAAATCGATCACAGAGCCGCCCATATAGACCAGCGACAGATCGTCGATCAGCACGGTGGCACCGTCCTTCTCGATGGCGACGTCGTCGTCATTGCGCGTATCGACCAGATCGAACTTGTAGGAGAAGCCCGAGCAGCCGCCGCCTTCGACCGACACGCGCAGCGCCGTCTTGCCGGCCTCGTTCGAGACAATCCTGGCGATCCGCTTGGCGGCGGCCTCGGTCATATCGACTTTCATGGCAGTCTTGGCATCAGCGCCCATGGGCGTCACCTTGCTTTCGGTTTCACATGATAGGTATGAAGCGCGAGGGGCCAAGTCAACCTGGCTAAGTCAAACGCGGCAGCATCAGCCATGACCAATGAGTTGGGCGACATCGGATTTGGCTATCGGCCGCGCGCCGCCTATGCCTGCGACCCGGCAAAGTCGCGCGGACGGCTGTTCGACGAGGTGGAAAGCCCGACCCGCACGCCATTCCAGCGTGACCGTGACCGCATCATCCATTCGACGGCCTTCCGGCGCCTGAAGCACAAGACGCAGGTCTTCATCGCGCATGAAGGCGACCACTATCGCACCCGGCTGACCCATTCGATCGAAGTGGCGCAGATCGCGCGCGCCCTGGCACGGGCGCTGCGCGGCGACGAGGATCTCGCTGAGGCGGTGGCGCTGGTGCATGATTTCGGCCACACGCCCTTCGGCCACACCGGCGAGGACGCGCTGAACGAAAAGATGGCCACCTGGGGCGGCTTTGACCACAACGCGCAATCGCTGCGCATCGTGACGAGGCTGGAGGCGCGCTACGCCGAGTTCGATGGGCTCAACCTGACCTGGGAAACGCTGGAAGGCCTGGTCAAGCACAATGGACCGCTGACGGACGCCAACGGCAAGGGTCTGAAAGGGCCGGTGCCGCAGGCGATCCGTGATTACTCTGAACTGCACGATCTCGAACTCGACCGGTTCGCCGGCATCGAGGCGCAATGCGCGGCGATCGCCGACGATATAGCCTACAACACGCATGACATCGATGACGGCTTGAGGGCAGGGCTACTGACGCTGGACATGCTGGAGACGGTTTCGCTGCCGGGAACGATCCTGAAAGGCGTTCGCTCACGCTATCCCTCCCTCGATGATGTGCGCACCGGCCACGAGCTGATGCGGCGGCAGATAACCGCCATGGTCGAGGACGTGATCAAGTCGACGACCGCCAATCTCGATCGCATCAAGCCGCGGAGCGCCGATGCAGTGAGGGCAGCTGGCGAGACGATGGTAGTTTTCTCGGCCGAAATGGCTGCCTTGGAGAAAGAACTGAAGGCCTTCCTGTACAAGCACCTCTACCGGCACGCGGAGGTTATGCGGGTGCGCGCGGACGCCGAGCAGATCGTCAAAAATCTGTTCGACGCCTATTTCGCCGATCCGCGCGCCATGCCGGACGGCTGGCGCGAGGGGCTGGATCGGGCCGACGACCGCATCAAGGCGCGCAGCGTCGCCGACTTCCTGGCGGGTATGACCGACACCTACGCGCTCAAGGAACACCGGCGTTTGTTTGACCATACGCCTGAATTGGGCTAGGGCGGGCTCGATTTTGCCGGCCAACGAGCCGGATTCGCTGCAAAGCCGCCAGAGCCAGACCCCAGAGTCACACAAATGAACATCTTCGCCGATTTCACCGCGCGAATCATAAAAGCCGTCGAAGCGCTTGATCTGAAAGACAAAGACGGCGTTTCGCCTGACCTGTCGCGCATTGCCGTCGAGCCGCCGCGCGACGCCAGCCACGGCGACCTGGCGACCAATGCGGCGATGGTGCTGGCCAAGCCGACCGGCCAGAACCCGCGCGCGCTGGCCGAAAGACTGGCGCAGGCGCTGCGTGACGACAAGGATGTCGCGGCGACGGAAGTGGCAGGGCCCGGTTTCGTCAATCTCAGGCTCAAGGACGGCTTCTGGCAGACACATCTGACCGCACTGCTCGGCGAGGGCCGCAACTATGGCCGCTCGACGGTTGGCGGCGGCAGGAAGACCAATGTCGAATATGTCTCGGCCAATCCGACCGGGCCGATGCATGTCGGCCATTGCCGGGGTGCTGTCGTCGGCGACGCGCTTGCCAATCTGATGGCCTTCGCCGGCTACGATGTGACCAAGGAATATGTCATCAACGATGCCGGCTCGCAGATCGACGTGCTCGGCCGTTCCGCATTCCTGCGCTACCGCGAAGCGCTGGGCGACGATATCGGCGAAATACCCGCCGGTCTCTATCCCGGCGATTACCTGGTGCCTGTCGGCCAGGCGCTGGTCGCGGAATTCGGCCGCTCGCTTCTGCAGATGCCGGATGACGAGGCGCTCGCCATCGTCAAGGATCGCACCATCGATGCGATGATGGCGATGATCCGCGAGGACCTGGCGATGCTCAACGTGCATCACGACGTGTTCTTCTCCGAGCGCACGCTGCATGCCGACAATGCCAGGAAGATCCGCTCGGCGATCAACGATTTGACGCTGAAGGGCCATATCTACAAGGGCAAGCTGCCGCCGCCCAAGGGCGAGAAACCCGACGATTGGGAGGACCGCGAGCAGACGCTGTTCCGCTCGACCGCGGTCGGCGACGACATGGACCGGGCGCTGGTCAAGTCCGATGGCTCGTTCACCTATTTCGCCGCCGACGTCGCCTATCTCAAGGACAAGGTCGATCGCGGCTTCGTCGACCTGATCTATGTGCTCGGCGCCGACCATGGCGGCTACGTAAAGCGGCTGGAGGCCTTGGCGCGGGCGATTGCCGGCGACGAGGTGAAGCTCACTGTCCTGCTGTGCAATCTGGTCAAGCTGTTTCGCGAGGGCGAACCGGTGCGTATGTCGAAGCGGTCGGGCGATTTCGTGACGCTGCGCGAAGTGGTGGAGGAGGTCGGCCGCGACGCGATCCGCTTCATGATGCTCTACCGCAAGAACGATGCGCCGCTGGATTTCGATTTCGTCAAGGTGACCGAGCAGTCCAAGGACAATCCGGTGTTCTATGTCCAGTACGCCTCGGCGCGCTGTCATTCGGTGTTCCGGCAGGCGAGCGAGCAACTGGGCGAAGCCAATTTCGACCGCAACAGCCTGGCGTCGGCCGCGGCATTGCTGACCGATGAGGGCGAGATCGGCCTGATCCGCAAGCTCGCCGAATACCCGCGGCTGATCGAGTCCGCCGCCCTTGCGCTCGAGCCGCATCGGCTGGCATTTTACCTCTATGATCTGGCTTCCAGCTTCCACGGACACTGGAACCGTGGCACGGATAATCCGGACTTACGTTTTGTTAAGGTTAACGACCGACAATTGACGCATGCCAGACTAGGGCTGGTGCAGGCTGTTTCGGACATTTTGACGTCCGGCCTGACGTTGATCGGGGCCGCCGCGCCCACCGAAATGCGTTAGGTTTGACTAAATAACCTGTCACCTTTTGCCCACATTGCGCTGGTAAGGGCCAACCCTACGCGACGTCCATGGCGTCCGAATGAGTGCGAGTTCGGGAACAATAATGGCAGACAGAACCCAGCTGAGAGTAGCCGACAACAACGACATCGCTGACGATGATCCGTTCGCGGAACTGACCAGGATCATGGGATTCGACCCGCGCCAGCCGGTCAGGCCGCAATCGCCCGCCCAGCCGCAGGCCCCAGCCGCCGATCGCGGGCTCGAAGAGGGCGATTTCGATATCGATCTCGAGAAAGAAATGATGGGCGAGTTCGGCGCTGACGACAGCGACGCCGCTCCGGTTGTCCAGGCTCATGAGCCGACCTTCGAGCATGAGCCGGCATTCCAAGCGGCTGACGCCAGCGCGATGGACGACGAGCTTTCGGTGTCGCTCGACGACGATTTCCAACTGGACATGGCTGAGATCGACGGCCACGTCGCCGGCACCAGCCATGCGGTCGCAGCTGAAGCCGCGCCGTCCGTCGAGCCGGCTTTCGCGTCTGATTTTGACGATGCCGTCGCCGGTTCGCTTGAGGACGTCTCCCCCTTCGAGGACGATCAGTCGATGGCGGACGAGCTTGCCACTTCGCTCGACCAGGACCTCCGGATCGATGAGGAAGCCGAAGAGGCCCAATACGCCGTTGCCGACACGCACGCTTCTGTCGAGCCAGTTGCCTCAGATGACGAATTCGACGATGCGGTGGCAGTCTCGCTTGAAGACGAGCTGGTGCTCGACGACCATTCGGCGGCCGAACAGTCATTCGTGGTCGCCGAGCCCGTCGAGTATCCCATGCCGGAGCAAGCGGCGGCGCGTGACGGCCATGCAATCTCCGATGAAAGCTTTGCCGGCCATTTCGACGACGCCATGGCTGATGTCGACATGGATTTCGACGTTCGCGCGGATGAGCCGAATGCCTTCGACGAGCCGCCAACGCATGATGCGTTTGCCGATGTCGCTGACGCGAAGGGCGAGCTTCCCAGCCCTGAGAGCGTGCCGGACGATGCTTTTGACCTGAATTTGGACGACGCGTTTGCCGAAACGGTCGAAGAGCCGGTCACAGAGGTTGCCGCCGTTGCCCCCCAGCCGGCGGCGCCGGAAGCCTACATCGCAGCCGCGGTGCATGCCCCGACCGCGGACGAACGGAGCCTGGAAGACGAGTTGAATGCGCTGCTGGGTGCCATGACGGCGCGCACAGTGCCGGTGGCCAGTGAGCCCGTCACGGCTCAGCCGGCTGTCGCTGCCCTGCCGCCTGTTGCCGAGCCCGCCGAGGAACCGGCCGACCTTGTCGGCGACCTCGACTGGGATCTTGACGAACCCGCGCCTGAGCAGGACCGGCATGTTGGCACGGCCCAAGCGGCCGATGCGGATATTGACGACCTTATGCTTGATGAACTCCAGGATACGACCTGGAACACGGTTGGCGATGTCGATTTCGACGATGATGCGTTCGACGCGGCTTTGCCCAAGGATCTTGATCCGCGTGACGAAGCCGCTGACCGGGACAATTCGGCGGATTCTCTCGATTGGCTTGCGGAGCGTTCCCAACCGGCAGAGCCGCCGCGTTCGTGGAGCCGCGTGACGCCGGTTCCGCAGCAGCCGTCATTCAGCGCTCAGCCTGCGTTTGGTGCTCAGCCGGCCGCTTCGGTGGCATCCGTGGCCGCCGGGCCGGCAGTCGCCGCCATGACATCCTACCGTTCGTCCGAGCCGGTCGAGGCCGTGGCTCCCGCTGCCCCGGTATCGGCGCCGCAATCGCGCCAGCCGGCGCATTACGAAGACATGCCCGACGTCGAAACGGTCGATGTACCCGAGCGTGTCGTCGCGCTGGCGGACGATCTCGATATTCCCGAACTGCACTTCGAGGAAGACCAGCCAGCGTCGCCTGGCTACGACGATCTCGATGCGGAGTTCTCCAGCCTTCTCTCCGAGATGAACGCGGTGGAGGTCGCTGCCGCTCCCACAGGCAATTTGGCCGGCGCGTCTTACGATGATGACTCCTATGCCGCGGGCTTCAAGCCGGGCTATGACAGCCTCAAGCCGGCATATGACGGGGTCAAGCCGGGCTATGATGGGATCAAGCCGGGCTATGAGCCGGAAGCGCGGACCTATGCCGCGCGGCCGATGGACATGTCCGCCCGCGCGGCGGCGCCCACGGGTTATGCCGACGCCTCTGGTTTCGACCTTGACAGTCTGCCAGGGAGCCAGCCGGTTTCCCAAGCCGATGATTTCACCGTCGATGAACTCGACTACGATCCCGAACTCGACGAGGCTATGGCTGTCCCGGGGCTCGGCGAGCGTGAGGCCGCGAGGCCGTCGCGCGGACGCGGCCTGTTCATCGCCGCGATTGTCGGCGCGGTCGCCGTCGCGGGCGGTCTCGGTGCCTTTGCGCTGTCCTTTGGCGGCAAGGGCGGCAGCGAAGCGCCTGTCATCGTCAAGGCCGACAACGCGCCGATCAAGGTTAAGCCGGAGAATCCGGGCGGCGCCGTGGTGCCCAACCAGGACAACAAGGTCTACGACGCGGTCAGGGGCGCAAAGCCAGCCGAGCCGGTCCAGGAAAAGCTGGTCACCAACGTCGAAGAGCCGGTTGACGTGCAGGCGAAGGACCCGGCCCGCGCCATCGATCTTTCGCCGGACCAGAATGCAGCCGCCGCTGGAACCGATGTCGGCAATGCCGCGCCGATGTCCGGCGCCGCTTCGGCCGACAACGCTTCTGCCGATAGCACTGCGCCGGCGCCCAAGTCCGAGGATCGCATCGCGCAGGTGCTGCAGGATGCCGACAAGGGCACCAATGCCGATGTCGTCGCCGTTGCGCCGCGCAAGGTGAGGACCATGGTGGTCAAGTCGGACGGTTCGCTGGTGCCGCGTGAAGATCCGGCAGCGCCCGCCGCTCCGCAAATGGCCGCTACCGAGCCGGTCGATCCGGCGCCGCAGCATGTCGCCCCGGCGGCGCAAGCCGATGCGGACCAGACCGGCACCGTGGCGCCTGCCGCCGCCCAGGCGGACGACGAGCCGACCCTCAAGCCGGTCGCCAAGCCGAAAGCCGAGGCCCAATCGGCGAACACGCCGGCAAAGGTTCCGCTCGCGCCGCAGCGTCCGTCCGACCAGCCGGTCGATGTTGTCGGCGAGGTCAAGCCCGATCAGGTTGCGTCCATAGATCCGGCATCGACCGCGGCCGGCGGTGGCTCGTGGTCGATGCAGATCGCCTCGCAGCCGACCGTCGAAAGCGCCCAGTCCAGCTATCAGGATCTGCAGCGCCGCTATGGCAGCGTGCTTGCCGGGCGTACCGCCAACATCGTCAAGGCCGAGATCGCCGGCAAAGGCACGTTCTACCGCGTGCGCGTTCCGGCCCAGTCACGCAATGACGCGATCAATTTGTGCACCAGTTACAAGGCCGCCGGCGGCAACTGCTTCGTCTCGCGCTAAAGCCGGAGCCAACCATCAAAAGCCGGCGCGGTCCACCGCGCCGGCTTTTTCATGGGGAAAGCAGATCCGGCATTGTCCCGGATGAATCCCTGGCGATTCCCTTTGATCGCACAAAGCCCTAAACTGCCGACATGACCGAATCAAAATCCATGATCCTCGGCTGTGCCGGGAAATCGCTTACCCGCGAAGAAATCAATTTCTATCGCAATGAATGCCCGTGGGCCTTCATCCTGTTTGCGCGCAACATTGGCGAGACCGAACAGATCCGCGATCTGGTCGCCGAGATGCGGGACTGCCTAGGGCGTCCGGACGCGCTGGTGTTCATCGATCAGGAAGGCGGCCGCGTGCAGCGCTTGCGACCGCCGCTGGCACCGAACTATCCCGCCGGCGGCGCGCTCGGCGCGCTGTGGCGCGACGATCATGATGCCGGCGCCCGAGCGGCCTGGCTGATGGCGCGGCTGCATGCCTTCGACCTGCTGCGCTACGGCATCACAGCCGATTGCCTGCCGGTGCTCGATGTGCCGATCGAAGGCGCCAGCGATGTCATCGGCGCGCGGGCCTATGGCAAGGATCCGCGACCGGTGATCGAGCTCGGCCGCGCAGCCGCGGAAGGGCTGATGTCGGGCGGCGTGCTGCCGGTCATGAAGCATATTCCGGGTCATGGACGTGCCTTTGCCGACACGCATTTCGAACTGCCGGTGGTCAATGCCTCGCTCAGCGATCTGCAGCGGCATGATTTCGCCCCGTTCAAGGAGCTTAGCCATCTGCCGATGGCGATGACAGCCCATGTCGTCTACAGCGCGATCGACCCCAACAATCCGGCGACCACCTCCGGCAAGGTCATCGACGAGATCATCCGGCGCGAAATCGGCTTCGACGGACTGCTGATGAGCGACGACACCTCGATGAAGGCACTTTCTGGGGATTTCCCGACAAAGGCGGCCTCGATCCTTGCGGCGGGCTGCGATCTGGTCCTTCACTGCAACGGCGTTTTTGAGGAGATGGCCGGCATCGCATCGCGCACCATGGGGCTTGAGGGCACGTCGCTGGAGCGCGCAAAGCGGGCGCTGACCTATATAAAGAACCGTGACACGGTTGAAGAAACCGAAATACGTGCCGAATTCGCCACCTACTTCGATGCGGTGGCATAGCAAAGGGAAAGCGACAGGCAGTGGCGGAAACATTGGAAAGCAAGGCCGCGAAGGCCGCACCGATGGACCGTCTGTGGGCCGAGAATGACGATTCACGCGTTACCGGCGACCCGTCGCTGGTCGTCGACGTGGCCGGCTTCGAAGGTCCGCTCGATCTTCTGCTGCATCTTGCCCGCACCCAGAAGGTCGATCTGGCTCGCATTTCGATCCTGGCGCTGGTCGAGCAATATCTGACCTTTGTCGAGACGGCGAGGGCGCTCAGGCTGGAGCTTGCCGCCGACTATCTGGTGATGGCGGCGTGGCTGGCCTTCCTCAAGTCCAAGCTCCTGATCCCCAAGCAGCCCGGCGACGAGGGCGAAAGCGGCGAGGAACTGGCGGCGGTGCTGCAGTTCCGCCTGAAGCGGCTGGAAGCCATGCGCGACGCCTCGGCGCGTCTGGTCAACCGCAACCGGCTCGGCCGAGACGTGTTTGCGCGCGGCATGCCGGAAATGGTCATCGTCGAAAAGCGTAACGCATATTCGGCCTCGCTCTACGATCTCTTGACCGCCTATGCCCAGCAGCGCCAGAAGCAGGCGATCAACAATGTGACCATCGCCAGGCGCGGTGTCTGGTCGCTCAAGGACGCGCGCGACATCCTGACCCGCCTGGTCGGGGCTGCAAGCGACTGGACGGCGCTGGAGAGTTTTCTGATCGCATACATGACCAGTCCCGAGGAGCGGCGCACGGCGATCGCCAGTTCGTTTGCGGCCACGCTGGAGCTGGTGCGCGACGGCACGATGGACGTGCGGCAGGATCAGACGTTCGCGCCGATCTACCTGCGCGGCCGCACGCAGGCAATCAAGGCAGTCGAGGTGGCATCATGAGCGAACGCTTCAACGCTTCGGTTGTCCCGTTCAAGGTCGGCGATGAACCCGAAGAGGAGTTGCTTTCCCAGGATCCGGCCGAGCAGCAGCTACAGAACCCGGCCGAACGGCTGCATCTGGCCGAGGCCGTGCGCATGGCCGAGGCGATCGTGTTCGCCAGCGCTGAACCCGTCAGCGAAAAGCAGCTTGCGGCCCGCCTCCCTGACGGCATCAACATTGCCCTGGCCATGGCCGAGCTGCAGCAGATCTATGCGCGGCGCGGCGTCAATCTGGTGCGTGTGGGCGACGCCTGGGCGTTCCGCACCGCCGGCGACCTGGCTTTCCTGATGAGCCGCGATACCGTCCAGCAAAGGAAGCTCTCCCGCGCGGCTCTCGAAGTGCTGGCGATCATTGCC
The DNA here is from genome assembly GCF_004023085.1 of Mesorhizobium sp. M7A.F.Ca.US.010.02.1.1. Classification (NCBI taxonomy): domain Bacteria; kingdom Pseudomonadati; phylum Pseudomonadota; class Alphaproteobacteria; order Hyphomicrobiales; family Phyllobacteriaceae; genus Mesorhizobium; species Mesorhizobium sp. M7A.F.Ca.US.010.02.1.1. The sequence continues at coordinate 131,995 of NZ_RZRV01000011.1, forward strand.
TATCACCAGCCGGTGACGCGTGCCGAGATCGAGGACATCAGGGGCGTGGAGACCTCAAAAGGTACGCTCGACACGCTGCTGGAAACGGAATGGGTGCGCATGCGCGGCCGGCGAAAGACGCCCGGACGCCCTGTGACCTACGGCACGACGGAGACCTTCCTCGACCATTTCGCGCTGGAAGAGATTCGCGATCTTCCTGGCATGGAGGAACTGAAGGGGGCCGGACTGCTTTCGGGCCGCATGCCGTCGAATTTCTCCATTCCGCAGCCGCCGGCCGATCCCGACGCATTGACCGACGACGAGGATGCGCTGACCGATATCGATCTCGAGGAACTCGGCCTGCTGACGCCGCGCGTCACGGAAGATTGACTGGCATTGGCGGCGAACTTGATGAGGATGCGCGGATTCGTAGCGGGCGTTCCCGTCGAAAATGCGTGACATCCGTCACCCTTTCATAAACTCTGTCGCAGTTGTGTTTGAATCCCAACGCGAAAACGCATAGATCATCGCCAGGGAAAACATTCGAGAGAGATTTGCTATGGGTTCATTTTCGATTTGGCATTGGCTGATCGTGCTGGTGATCGTGCTTTTGGTGTTTGGCCGCGGCAAGATTCCCGAGCTGATGGGCGATATGGCCAAGGGCATCAAGAGCTTCAAGAAGGGCATGGCCGACGACGAGGTTGCCGAAGACAAGCGCACCGTCGAACACCGTGCCGACGAGACCGTTGCGGCCGCGAAGGAAAAAGCCAGCAAGAGCTGAGCCAAAGGTTCTAGTCGGAACAGAGTGCCATGTTTGAAGTCGGCTGGACCGAAATGCTGGTCATCGCGATCGTCATGATCGTGGTCGTCGGACCCAAGGATTTGCCCAATATGCTGCGCACCTTCGGCCGCACGACGGCGAAGCTGCGCGCCATGGCGTCCGATTTCCAGAAACAGTTCAACGAGGCGCTGAAGGAAGCCGAGCTCGACGACGTCAAGAAGTCAGTCGACGAGCTCAGGGGTCTCAGCCCGATGGCCGAGATCAGGAAGCAGCTCAATCCGTTCGAACAGGCCGCGGCCGATGTTCGCTCCGGCGTCGATGCGGCGATGAAGCCGAAGCCGGCCGATCCGGCAAGCTCTGTCGCTTCGACCCCGCAGGCGGCCGAGCCGTTGAAGAACGGTGCAACGACCATGCCTGGCGTCAACGGACCGGAAGCAGCGCCAGCAGCGCCGATTTTCCCGGCGATGACCGACGAATCGGTGGTGACGACGTCAGTACCGGCGGCACCTGTCGTGGCGCCGAAGGCATCCGCGGCGAAGAAACTAACCAAGCCTGCACCGGCAAAAGCGACGCCGGCTGCAAAAGCTTCGGCAAATGGTGCAAAGGTTGCCGCGAAGGCAGCGTCTGCGTCCAAGACGCCGGCGAAGGCCGTGACGACGGCACAGCCTGAAACGCTCAGGGCCAAGACGCCCGCTGCGGCCAAGGCTATCGCGGCCAAGACTGTAGCGACCAAGACGGGGGCGAAAGCCGAACCGAAGCTTGCAGCGGTGAAGAAGCCGGTGGCCAAGAAGACGGCTGGAGCCGCCAAGTGAGCGTTTCGGACACCGAAAAGGACGAGATCGAGAAATCGTCGGCGCCGCTGATGGAGCATCTGATCGAGTTGCGCCGGCGGCTGATCTGGTCGCTGGGCGGCTTCTTCGTTGCCTTCCTGGTCTGTTTCTTCTTCGCCAAGAAACTGTTCAACCTCCTGGTCGTGCCGTTCAAATGGGCGACGCAATGGGCAGGGCTCGATCCGCACAAGGTCGAGCTGATCTACACGGCGCCGCAGGAATTCTTCTTCACTCAGGTCAAGCTCGCCATGTTCGGCGGCATGGTGATCGCCTTTCCGCTGATCGCCACGCAGATCTACAAGTTCATCGCGCCCGGCCTGTACAAGAACGAGCGGAATGCCTTCCTGCCGTTCCTGATCGCGTCGCCGATCCTGTTCCTGATGGGTGCGTCGCTGGTCTATTTCTTCTTCACGCCGATGGTGATGTGGTTCTTCCTCGCCATGCAGCAGGCCGGCACCGACGATCAGGTGCAGATTTCGCTGCTGCCGAAAGTGTCGGAATATCTCAGCCTGATCATGACGCTGATCTTTTCCTTCGGCCTGGTGTTCCAGCTGCCGGTGGTGACCAGCCTGATGACACGGGTCGGCATGCTGTCGTCCAAGGGACTGGCCGAGAAGCGCAAATGGGCGATCGTCATTGCCTTCGTCGTCGCGGCGATACTGACGCCGCCCGATCCGATGAGTCAGATCGGCCTGGCCATCCCGACCATCCTTCTCTACGAGGTGTCCATCTGGGCTGCCCGGCTGATCGAGCGCGATCGGGAAAAGCAGCGCGTGGCACGCGAGAAGCAGGATGCGGCGGACGAGGTGGCGGACAAAGCACCGGACGAGCCCCCGGCACCTGCCTCCTCATAGGCAACAGAGCGGCTGCAGCGGCGGAAAAACATAGTCGTCGCCCCGCCCATCTTGCATCGATCTCGGATGCGGTTTACGCCCTCTGGCTGAAACGCATCGCGCTCAAAGCGATGCGTTTCAGTTTTGTTTTGAGCATATCGTTGTCCCAAAATCGCTGTGCACTTTTGGGCGACATGCTACCCAGGAGCGTTCAAACCATGCTTGACATCAAATGGATTCGCGACAACCCGAAGGCCCTTGTCGAGGCGCTGGTGAAGCGCTCGTGGTCGGCTGACGAGGCGCAGTCCATGGTCGACGGGCTGATCGCCTCGGACGAGGCGCGGCGCGAGCACGTTACCGAACTGCAGACCAAGCAGGAGCGCCGCAATGCCGCGTCGAAGGAGATCGGTAACGCCATGCGTTCGGGCGATGCCGCCTTGGCCGAAAAGCTGAAAGCCGAAGTCGGCGAGATCAAGGTCTTCATCCAGAACGGCGAGGCGCGTGAACGCGAACTCGACAAGGCGCTGAACGACGCGCTGGCAGTGCTTCCCAACGTGCCGCTCGACGATGTGCCGGTCGGCAAGGCCGAGCACGACAATGTGGTCAAGCACATCGTCGGCAAGGTGCCGACGCGGCCGAACTGGGTGAAGGAGCATTTCGAGATCGGCGAAGCGCTCGGCATGATGGATTTCGAGCGCGCGGCAAAGCTGTCGGGCTCGCGCTTTACGGTGCTGAAAAGCGGACTGGCCCGGATGGAACGTGCGCTCGGCCAGTTCATGCTGGACCTGCATACGACCGAACACGGCTACGAGGAAGTCATCCCGCCGTTGATGGTCAAGGACGATGTTCTGTTCGGCACCAACCAATTGCCGAAGTTCGAGGAAGATCTGTTCTTCACGCCGCACGGGGAGGGCAGGCTTGGCTTGATTCCCACCGCCGAGGTCCCACTCACCAACCTTGTGCGCGAAGAAATCACCGCGCATGAAAAACTGCCGCTGCGCTATACCGCGCTGACGCCGTGCTTCCGCTCGGAAGCGGGTTCGGCCGGGCGCGACACGCGCGGCATGCTGCGCCAGCACCAGTTCTACAAGGTCGAGCTGGTGTCGATTACCGACCAGGAATCGTCGCTTGCCGAGCTCGAGCGGATGACGCAATGCGCCGAGGAAGTGCTGAAGCGGCTCGGCCTGCCGTTCCGCACCATGACGCTGTGCACCGGCGACATGGGCTTTGGCGCGCGCAAGACCTACGACATCGAGGTCTGGCTGCCCGGCCAGAACGCCTATCGCGAGATCTCGTCCTGCTCGATGTGCGGCGATTTCCAGGCGCGCCGCATGGACGCCCGCTACAAGGACAGGGACGGCAAGGGCAACCGCTTCGTCCACACGCTCAACGGCTCGGGCACAGCCGTTGGCCGCGCGCTCATCGCTGTCATCGAAAACTACCAGAATGAAGATGGCAGCGTAACCATTCCTGAAGTGCTGCGGCCTTACATGGGCGGTCTGGAAAAGATCGAAGCGAAATAATGCGTATCCTCCTGACCAACGACGACGGCATTCATGCCGAGGGCCTGGCGTCGCTCGAACGCGTCGCACGTACGTTGTCCGACGATGTCTGGGTGGTGGCGCCCGAGCAGGACCAGTCCGGCTACGCGCATTCGCTGTCGATCTCGGAGCCGCTGCGGCTGCGCAAGATCGGCGAGAAGCATTTTGCCGTGCGCGGCACGCCGACGGATTGCGTCATCATGGGCGTCAAGAAAATTCTGCCTGGCGCACCCGACCTGATCCTGTCCGGCATCAATTCGGGCGCCAACATCGCCGATGACGTCACCTATTCGGGCACCGTCGCCGGCGCCATGGAAGGCGCGCTGCTCGGTATCCGCTCGATCGCGCTCAGCCAGGGCTACAGCTATGTCGGCGAAGATCGCGTCGTGCCCTACGAGACGACAGAAGTGCTGGCGCCGGCGCTGCTGAAGAAACTTGTCGCGACGCCGTTGCCGGACGGCGTGCTGCTCAACGTCAATTTTCCCAACTGCACGCCCGAAGAGGTCGCGGGCACGGTGGTCACCACGCAAGGCAAGCTCGTGCACTCCCTGTGGGTGGACGAGCGCCGCGACGGGCGCGGCCTGCCTTACTACTGGCTGCGCTTCGGCGGCGAGCCGGTCGAGGGCAAGCAAGGCACCGATCTCTACGCGTTGCGCAACAGGCTGGTGTCGGTGACGCCGCTGCAGCTCGACCTGACCGCGCATGAAATCCGTGACCAATTGAGCAAGGCGCTTGCATGAACCAAGGCCTCCCGATCGATGACCGCGAAGGTTTTGCTGCCTTTCTGCTGCGCCTGCGCGGCCGGGGGACTGTGCCGAAGGCGCTGATCGCGGCCTTCGAGGCGACGCCGCGGCGCGGCTTCCTGGCGGCCCAGTTCCATCAGATCGCCTGGTCGGACCGTATGCTGCCGATCGAATGCGGCGAGGCGATCGAAGGTGCCGACATGCAGGCGGCGGTGATCGCGGCGCTCGCTATCGAGCAGGGCAACCGCGTGCTCGAGATCGGCACCGGCTCGGGCTACACTTCGGCGGTGATGTCGCGGCTGGCGGCGCGGGTCATCACCACCGATCGCTACAAGACGCTCGCCGAGCAGGCGCGGCAGCGCTTCGAGGCGCTCGGCATCGGCAATGTGATCGTGCGCCACGCCGATGGTTCCGGCGGGCTGCCGAATGAAGGGCCATTTGACCGTATCGTCGCCTGGGCTGCCTTCGACAGCCTGCCGCGCTTCCTGCTCGACCAGTTGTCGAGCGGCGGTATCGTCATCGCTCCGATCGGCCCCGAAGAGGGCGAACAGGTGCTGGCCAAGCTGACCAAGGTCGGCAGCCGCTTCGAGCGTGAAGACATCGGCCTCGTTCGCCTGCAGCCGATCCTGCGCGGTGTCGCCGCTGTCATCTAGCGCGTATGTCGATGTTCAGGCCGCGCCGCGTCGGGTGCGCGCGCCGTCTTCGACCCCGGCCGGCATGACCTGAAAATCTCCCCTGGGCTCGCTCTCTAATATTTTAAGAAAAATTGCGTCGGATTCCATGGGGTTAACCGTCGAGTAACATTAACGCGCTTTAATCATGCCTAGTTTGTACCGGGTATGTGCGGGTTAGTGCGATGCAACTCAGTGTTTTGAAGACAAACGGTCGCAATCTGGCGCGAGGCTGCGCCATACTGATGGTCGCGGGTGCCGCTGCGGGGTGCAGTTCCCAAGTTTCGCGGTTCAATGGCGTCGACGATGTCTTTACATCCTCGACCAACAATCAGCGCGCCATCATCAACAAGCAGGATGCCGTACAGCAGCCCTATCCGGGCGATGTCGCCGCCGCTCCGATCGATGGCAGCCATACACAGTCGGTCAGCCGCTCCAGCCTCGATCCGGTCTCGACGCGGCCGCTGCCGCCGCCGGTTGCCCAGGCTTCCGAAGTGGCGCCGGTGTCGAAGCCGGTACGCACCGCATTGGCCCCGGCACCGCATGTCGACAGGACCACGACCGGCACCGTCGCCCCAGTGGCGTCGCCTTTCAAGGTTTCGCAACCTGACGAACCCCGCGTGGCTGCTTCCGGCACTCCGCATGCAACCGAGATCGTCGTCAGGGACGGCGAAACGATCGGCGGCCTGGCGCAGCGCTACAAGGTGCCGTCCGACGTGATCATGAAGGTCAACGGGTTGAGCGCGACCAAGGGGCTGAAGACCGGCCAGAAGCTGGTCATCCCGGCCTACGCCTATTCGAGCAAGAGCGAGCCGAAGCTCGCGGATGCCAAGCCGGCGAAAGACACCAAGCACAACCTGCCGGCCACCGCGCCCGACAAGGTGGCCGTCCTGCCGCAGCAGCCGAAGCCTAGGGAGGGCAAGTCCGCCGCTCCGGTCGACACGTCGGCCGCCGCGAGCCAGCCCAAGGAGCCCAAGCCGCAGGTAGCTGCGGCCAAGGCGACCAATGCAGCTGGCACCTATACGGTTCAGTCGGGCGACACGCTTTCCTCGATTGCCAGGAAGACCGGTGTCGGTGTCGTTGCCATCAAGCAGGCCAACGGCATGCAGGATGGCTTGCTCAAGATCGGCCAGACCCTGAAGGTGCCTGCCGGTGGAACCGCGATCGTCGCCGCCGCCAAGCCGGCCAAGGTCGATCCGGTGACGACGGCCACGACGCAGCCCGCGGCAAAGACCACGCCGTCGGAAACGCTGGCGTCCTACACGCCGCCGAAGAAGGATTCGAAGGTCATCCAGCAGGCCGAGGCCGACGACGCCGTCGCGCCAGACGCCACCGGCATCGGCAAGATGCGCTGGCCGGTGCGCGGCCGCGTGATTTCCGGTTTCGGCTCCGGCAAAGACGGCGTTGACATCGCCGTACCCTCTGGCACACCGGTCAAGGCAGCCGAAAACGGTGTCGTCATCTATGCCGGCGACGGCCTCAAGGAATTCGGTAACACGGTGCTGGTGCGCCACGAGAATGGCCTGGTCACCGTCTACGGCCACGCCAGCTCGATCGAGGTCCAGCGCGGCCAGAAGGTCAAGCGCGGCCAGGAAATCGCGCTGTCGGGCATGAGCGGCACGACGGACTCGCCGAAGCTGCACTTCGAAGTGCGCAAGAACTCCGCCCCGGTCGATCCGTCCGGCTATCTCGAATAGTCGAGGCTATCTCGAATAGAAGAAAAAAAGCAATTTTGCGGGCCGTCTGACCTCCAGTCCGGCCCGCCGGCTCAGCCCGTTCCGAAAGGAGCGGGCTTTTTCAGCTTCAACGCGACGCGCCAGTCTTCAAGCTTCAAAGATGATCACGCAGGGTGTCGGCGATCATGACGCCAAGGCTGCTGGCCTTGATGCCGAGAAGCGTCTCCGCGTCGGAGGAATCGACCAGCAAGGGATTGTCGAAGAGGTAGCTCATTTCGATGAGCTCATGCATGCCCGATGCCTCCATTTCGGGGATGGAATAGGAACGTGTCTCTGGAATTTCACGGTGAAGCATTGCCGCCGTCGTTAGGATGAGTTCCCGGGGTGAGGCGTGTTGCGATGGAACATGGAATGCTCGTCCCCATTCGCCCGTGTAGCGGGAAGCGGCGACCAGTGTCCTGGCCACGTCCTTCGTGAAGGACCAGGCATGAGTCGCGTCGAGGTTTCCAATGAAAGCAGTCGGCCTCCCCTCGATTATGGAGGGCAGCGCGACCAGTGAGAAAGAGCTGATCGCGCCATGTCCAAGATAATCGCTGGACCGCACTTCGACTGCCGGCACGTCCGCACGGACCGCGCGCTGCCACATGATCGTCCGGGCGGTTCCTTTCTTCGAAGTCGGATCCAGAGACAGGTCGGAGTGAAGCGGACTATCGGCATGTTCGCCATAGCCATAGAGGTTTCCGAGTATCACAAGCTTCGCGCCGACCGCTTCCGCGGCCCGCACGGTGCCGTCGATGATTGGGAAAAAGTCGGTCGGCCACCGGTGATAGGCGGCCATGGCACACATGAAAACGGCGTCGGCGTTTCGGCAGATACGCGCCAGTTCAACGCCATCGGTGGCATCGGCCTGCACCGCCCGGACGTTCCGCAACCCGTTTGAGCCGACACTCCGGCTCGTGAGAACGACATCATGTCCTTCTTCTCCCAGAAGGCGCGCGGTCTCGTGCCCGACCGGGCCTGCTCCGACAACTACATAAAAACCCATGGCAACCTCTCGTCCAAACTCTATGGAGAGGCGTAGGTACATGTCCCCGGCATTGAAAATCGCGCGGAAATTGCCAATTCTTGGACAGGTTTTGCCATGAAGTGAGAAAGCCTGCATTCGCAGTCTGTTCCGGCTCGATTTCCGCCCGACGTCACAATGGCCTTCTGGCATATCGAAGCGGGCGTCCATCGTCTCTCCAAAGCGGCCCATCATCGCATCATGGTGCATGCAAGCGCGGCGACGCGTTCCTACTGCAATGAGGTTGGTCGATATTTCGTGAGGCGCGCCGGCGATATTGACCTGGTGCCCGCTGGCCAAGAGGGCGGTTTCGAGACTGAAACCCCGTTCGACACGATCGAGATCGCGTTACAACCAGCCCTGATGGAAAGGGTGGCGGCTGAGCTTGGCGGCAAGGCGCGCGCATTGCCGCTCGACACACGTCACCTGCTTCGTGATCAGCGCATCCAACATCTCGCCCGAGCACTCGAGAGCGATGTCAACGCAAACTCACCGAGTGGACCTTTGTTTGCCGACAGCATTGGCGCAGCTCTTGCGGTGAGGCTGCTCGGTCTTGACAATCTCGATGTCGACCGAAGAAACCGGTTGTCAGATGCCCAGCTCAAGCGTGTGTTGGAGCATATTGAGGCTGGCCTGCACGAGCCCCTTTCGATCCTCCGACTGAGCCGAGTTGCCGGGGCGAGCAGCTCGCACTTGCGGGCTTGGTTCAAGGCGGCGACAGGCTTCACCCTGCACCGGTACGTGTTGCGACGCCGGGTCGAACGCGCACGCGTCCTGCTCCGGCGCGGGGATCTCAGCACAAGCGAGGTTGCGGAATTGACGGGCTTTGCGCACCAGTCACACCTGGCGCATTGGATGCGTCGTGAGATCGGCCAAACGCCGCGTGACTTGCGGCGGTCGCAGCCCAAATGATCTTGTCATTGGATGGCGTTGGCGACGCCACCCAACGTATCAGTCCCTCAGTGGCTTGCCGAGCCGGCCAGCCAGGTCCTGGGTGAACTGCCAGGCGACGCGACCTGAGCGGCTGCCGCGGGTGGTCGCCCATTCCAGTGCTTCGGCGCGCAGTTGCTCGGGATCCACGACAAGGCCATGGTGCCTGACATAGCCGTCGATCATGTCGAGATACTCGTCCTGCGAACATTTGTGGAAGCCGAGCCACAGCCCGAACCGGTCGGACAGCGACACTTTTTCCTCGACCGCCTCGGACGGGTTGATGGCGGTCGAGCGCTCGTTGTCGATCATGTCGCGGGGCAAAAGATGCCGGCGGTTCGAGGTGGCATAGAAGATGACATTGGCGGGGCGGCCCTCGACGCCGCCTTCGAGCGCTGCCTTGAGCGATTTGTAGGAGGTGTCGTCATGGTCGAAGGAGAGGTCGTCGCAAAACAGGATGAAGCGGAAGGGCGCCGCCTTGAGCAATCCCATCAGCTTCGGCAGCGTGTCGATGTCCTCGCGGTGGATTTCGATCAGCTTCAACGGCAGGTCGGACTTGGTCCTGGCGTTGATCTGGGCATGCACGGCCTTGACCAGCGACGATTTGCCCATGCCGCGCGCGCCCCACAACAATACGTTGTTGGCCGGATAGCCGCCAGCGAAGCGTTCGGTGTTGTCGACAAGGATGTCGCGGACGCGGTCGACGCCACGGATCAGGCCGATGTCGACGCGGTTAACCCTGCGCACCGGTTCCAGATAGCCCGGATCGGCCTGCCAGACGAAGCAATCGGCCGCGCCGATGTCGGTTTGGGGTACCGGCGGCGGGGCAAGACGGCTCACCGCTTCGATCAGCCGGTCGAGTTTCTGGTTCAGGGCTTCAATGCTGCTGTCGGTCATGGCTGTCTTTTGTTTCGCGTTTTGACGTGTGGGGGCGTGAAGCTGGCCGATTCCGTCTGATACAAAACCGGCTGCAACCTTTTGTTCGAGCGTGATCTTTTCCAAAAACTGGCTCGCGCTTTTCGCGATCCTGCTCTAACACGGCTCAACAGGCCGGAAAAGCAGCCGATTTGGGCGGCCGCGCAGTTGCATTGACAACTTTACCGACTATATTCCGGCCAAATTTCAAGGGGCCGCCAGATTGGCGGCTGTTTTCAAAATTCAGGAGTACCTCGATGTTCGTGACACCGGCATACGCCCAAGGCGTCGGCGCTTCTCCAGACATGTTTATCAGCATTTTGCCGTTTGTCCTGATTTTCGTGATCATGTATTTTCTGATCATCAGGCCGCAGCGCACGCAGCTGAAGAAGCGCGGCGAGATGCTGGCCGCGGTCCGTCGCGGCGACACGGTCGTCACCGGCGGCGGCTTCGTCGGCAAGGTGACCAAGGTGATCGACGACAACGAGCTCGAGATCGACCTCGGCGGTGGCATGAAGGTGACGGCGCTGCGTTCCACGATCGCCGATGTGCGCGTCAAGGGCGAGCCGGTCGCCAACCAGAACGCCAAGAAATAACCGAATTGTCGGCGGAGGGATCCGCCAGCATGCCTGACGGAGGACGCCATTTGCCGCCTTCTTCGCGCTTCAGGATAGTTCTGATCTGTGTGGCTGCGGTCATTACAGCAGTGCTTGATGTGTCCATCCTTTTCGCGGCAAGTCCGCTCGCGAAGCAGCCTTATTGGGCACCAAAAATCCAGACGGCGATTGGCCTCGATCAAAAGGGCATTTCGCGCTTCGTATTCGGCCTGGATCTGGACGAATTGATCAAAGGCAGGCTGGAGACGACCCAAGACGAAATCCGCTCACTGCTGCGTTCCGCTCACATCGGCTATACCGGTCTGGCTGTATCGGGTCGCGCGGTTCAGGTACACATTTCGGATGCCGCTCAGCTTGTTTTGGCCAAAGTAACGCTAAAGACACTGACCGATCCGTCTGCCGATGATGACGCAGTCCAGGAGCTGGTGCTGGATGAGTCCGGACCAGTCTTGCTCAAATTCGTCATCACGGGCGCCGGCATCAAATACCTAACGTCCGCGGCTTTGAAGCAGTCAGTGGAGGTCATCAAGCATCGCATCCATGACTTCAGGAGGGTTGAATCGGGCATTTCGGAGCCGATCGTGCGGCAGCAAGGCGATGATCGGATTATGGTCCAAGTGTCGGGCCTCAAGGATTCGCATAGGCTAAGTAATATCCTTGTTCGTGCCGCCAAGCTGACTGTCCAGATGATTGATGGATCGATGCCGGTGAAAGACGCGCTTAATGGGCCGCTGCCCAATTCGTCCAGCATGCTTTATTCACACGACGATCCGCCGGTCCCCTACCTGATCGAGAACCGTGTCATCGTTTCGGATGACAACCTGATCAATGCGAAGCCGGCCTACAGCCCGCAAAGTCACAAGCCGATTGTCCTGTTTCGGGTCGATTCAAAAGGAACCGCACGGCTAAGCCGGGAGACCTCGCAGAATGTCGGCAGTTCGTTTGCAGTCGTGCTGGACGGTCGGGTGGTTTCAGTACCGGTAATCCGCGAGCCCATCCTTGACGGCATCGGCCAGATATCGGGCAATTTCACTGTCGAGGACGCTAACGATCTCGCCGTGCTATTACGCAATGGCCGCTTACCCGCACGATTGACAATAGTTGAAGAAAGTCCGATGGCAGCACCAAAGTGACCGCCTTGTGCTCGACAACCACAGATGCGCGGATGAATGGTGAGCCGGTGGCGAACCAGAATGCCAAGAAATAACCGAATTTTAGGCGGAGCGATCCGCGGACACGCTCTGACGGACGACGCCATATGCTGTATTTTTCGCGCTTCAAGATGATCCTGATCTGGGTGGCCGTGGCCATCACGGTGATCCTCGCCGCGCCCAATCTCATCCCCGCAAGCACTTTGGCCAAGCTTCCCGACTGGGTGCCGAAGCGGCAGATGACGCTCGGCCTCGATCTGCAGGGCGGCTCGCACATCCTGCTGGAGATGAATCAGAACGATCTGATCAAGGACCGGTTGGAGACGACGCGCGACGAAATCCGCACGCTGCTGCGTGACGCCAAGATCGGCTACACCGGCCTCGCCGGCACCGGACGTGTCTTGCAGGTCCGTATCACCGATCCCGCCCAGATCGATGCCGCCAAGACGGCGCTGAAGACGCTGACCGATCCGGTCGCTGCCGGCCTGTTCACCGGCGGCTCCATCCAGGAAATGACGCTCGATGATTCCGAGCCCGGCCTGCTCAAGTTCAACGTCACCGACGCCGGCATCAAATATCGCACATCGACGGCGCTGACGCAGTCGATCGAGGTGGTCGAGCGCCGCGTCAACGAACTCGGCACGACCGAACCTATCGTGCAGCGACAGGGCGACGACCGTATCCTTGTCCAGGTGCCGGGTCTTCAGGACCCGCAAAGGCTGAAGGAAATCCTCGGCCAGACCGCCAAGCTGACCTTCCAGATGGTCGACCAGTCGATGCCGGTGCAGGATGCCCTCAACGGCCGTCCGCCAGCCGGCTCGTCGGTGCTGTACTCGCAGGACGATCCGCCGGTTCCGTATCTGATCGAAAATCGCGTCATCGTCTCGGGCGAAAACCTCGTTGACGCACAGGCGACATACAATTCGCAGAACAACGAGCCGGTGGTGTCGTTCCGCTTTGATTCGAAAGGGGCGGCGCGCTTCGGCCAGGCCACTGCGCAGAATGTCGGCAAGCTGTTCGCCATCATCCTCGACAACCAGGTGATTTCGGCGCCGCAGATCCGCGAGCCGATCCTCGGCGGCACCGGCCAGATATCCGGCAACTTCACCGCCCAGAGCGCCAACGACCTTGCGGTGCTGCTGCGCGCCGGTGCGTTGCCCGCAACGCTTACGGTCATCGAAGAACGCACGGTGGGTCCGGGCCTTGGCCAGGATTCGATCCATGCCGGCAAGGTCGCCGGCATCATCGGTTCTATCCTCGTCGTCGCCTTCATGTTCGTCGCCTACGGCTTCCTCGGCTTCCTGGCCAACATCGCGCTGGCGGTGCACGTGGCGATGATCGTCGGCGTGCTCTCGTTGCTTGGCGCGACGCTGACCTTGCCTGGTATCGCCGGTATCGTGCTGACCATCGGCATGGCGGTCGATTCCAACGTGCTGATCTACGAACGAATCCGCGAGGAGCGACGCGCCGGCCGCTCCGTGATCCAGGCGATCGATACCGGTTTCACCAAGGCGCTGGCGACCATCGTCGATTCCAACATCACTTCGCTGATCGCCACCGTGGTGCTGTTCTATCTCGGTACCGGGCCGGTGAAGGGCTTTGCCATCACTTATGCCATCGGCATCCTGACGACCGTGTTCACCGCTTTCACCTTCACCCGGCTGCTGGTCTCGATCTGGCTGCGCCGGGCTCGCCCGAAGGAACTGCCGCGCGCGCCGGTGACCTTCGTTCCGCCCGGCACGAAAATTCCGTTCATGGGCATCCGTCGCTGGACGTTCACGCTGTCAAGCGCACTGTCGATCCTCTCGGTGGTGATGTTCATGACCGTCGGCATCAATTACGGCATCGATTTCAAGGGCGGTTCGCTGATCGAGGTACAGGCCAAGAGCGGCAATGCCGACCTCGCCGACCTCCGCTCGCGCCTGACCGAGCTCAACATCGGCGAAGTCCAGGTCCAGCAGTTCGGTACGCCCAACGACGTGTTGATCCGCGTCGGCACGCAGGATGGCGGCGAGAATGCCGAGCAGACCGTCATCGACAAGGTGCGCGGCGAACTGCAGGACAATTATGACTTCCGCCGCGTGGAAGTGGTGGGACCGACAGTCTCCGGAGAACTCGCCAAGCAAGGCACCATCGCCATGCTGATCGCGCTGCTCGGCATCCTGGTCTATGTCTGGTTCCGCTTCGAATGGCAGTTCGCGGTCGGCGCCATCGTGGCGACGGTGCACGATGTGGTCATGACACTTGGCTTCTTCGTCATCACCGGGCTGGAGTTCAACCAGTCGTCACTGGCGGCGATCCTGACCATCATCGGCTATTCGCTGAATGACACGATCGTGGTCTATGACCGTGTTCGCGAGGATCTGCGAAAATACAAGCGGATGCCGCTGCCGCAACTGTTGAACAACGCCATCAACGAGACTCTGTCGAGGACGACACTGACATCGGTGACGACGATCCTGGCGCTGCTGGCGCTGGTGCTGTTCGGCGGCGAGGTGATCCGCTCGTTCACCATGGCCATGCTGTTCGGCGTCGTCTTCGGCACCTATTCCTCGATCTTTATCGCCGCACCGCTGCTGATCCTGTTCAAGTTGCGGCCGCAGGCAACTGCCGACGAGGAGAAGCCGGTCAATGGCGGCAAGGCGGTCGCGACCTGACGCGCCGCCCCGAAGGGATGACAGAACGATGACCAGCAAAGGCATCGTCATCCGCGAGGCGCATTTTCCGGGCCGCGCGCCGATCGAAGCCTACGGCAATGGCGGGTTCCGCTTTGCCGACATGTCGCACCGTGGTTCGCTCATGTGCCTGCCATCCGGCATCCATGGTTGGGAACCGGCTGATCCCCTGGCGCTGACGGTGGCGGATTTCGACAGGCTGCTGGCTGAGGCCGACAAGGTCGAAATCCTGCTGGTCGGCATGGGCAGGGATCTCAGGCCATTGCCCGCCGCATTGCGGGCCGCGCTGAAGGCCGCCGGCATTGCATCCGACCCGATGTCGACGGGGGCCGCGGTGCGGACCTACAATGTCCTTCTGGCGGAAGAGCGCGCGGTGGCCGCAGCGCTCATTGCCGTCGATTGACATGTCTCGAAGCGCTGAAATCGTCATGGACGCGGTGCGCGCCACCGACCATGACCGCTATCTGACCGCGCTCTATGCAACGGCGGACAAGCGCGACGCGCTGTTTTCGCTCTATGCCTTCAATGCCGAGATCGCAGGCATTCGCGATCGCATCCATGAAGCGCTGCCGGGCGAAGTGCGGCTGCAGTGGTGGCGCGATGTCATTGCCGCCGGCGGCGAGGCCGGCGCCGGCCATCCCGTTGCCGAAGCCTTGAACGCCACGATAGCGACGTTCGGCCTTCCGGAGCCGGCCTTCGAGAACATGCTCGATGCGCGCATCTTCGACCTCTACGACGACCCGATGCCGTCGCGCACCGATCTGGAAGGCTATTGCGGCGAGACGGCCGCAGCACTCATCCAGCTTGCGGCGATGGTGCTCGATCCCGTCGAGGCGCCGCGCTTTGCCGATCTGGCGGGCAGGGCAGGCTGTGCGCAGGCGATGACCGGCCTGCTGCTGCTGTTGCCGCTGCATCGCCGGCGCGGACAGTGTTTTGTCCCGGCCGATATCCTTGCAGCGGCCGGCTCTTCGCCGCAGGAGTTCGTTGCCGGTGATGGCGGACCCGGCGCCAAACGCGCGGTGGCGGCGATGATGGCGCTGGCACGGGAACATCTTTCCGCCTTCGAGCGAGGCGCTCCGGCTCTGCCTGTATCGCTGCGTCCGGCATTCCTGCCGCTCGCCCTGTCACGTGCCTATCTCGGCAAGATGGAGAATGGTTCGCCGCTCGAAGGCGTGGCGCGGCTGTCGGCCTTGCGCCGGCATTGGCTGCTGCTGCGTCGCGCGAGCAAGGGCTGGCCTGCGCTTTGACGTAAACGTCAATCATGTTAAGACGTCCCCGCGCCAAACTGTTGCTGAAGACAACAGGCCGGCCCGGAGGAGATGAATGAGCTTACCCATATTGGTAGCGATCGTTACCTTCGGCATCGCGCTGTCGGTTGCGGCGGTGCATTTCACCGGCGGCAGCAAGACGGCGACGCTCAGCAGTGTCGATCGCGCAGTGAGCCGATTCACTGAGGATTTTCCCGACGAGATCGCGACGGTGGTCCGCCTGACAGCGGATGCCAAGACGGCGTTTCTGGATATCGGGCGAGGGCGCATCGGCATCGTTCACAGCATCGGCGATCGCTTTTTGACCCGCATCGTCTCGCCTCAGAATGTCGCGGTTTTGAACGCCGGAGATGCGAACACGGTTTCGCTGCGGCTCGCCGATTTCACCTGGAAGGGCGGCCGCTTCCGCTTTGCCAGCTCAACGGATGCACAGGGCGTGCTGAAAGCGCTTGAGCCGCAAGGTTCAAATTCCACTGGGCAGGCCGCGTGATGGACAGCTACAATTTCCCGCAAGTCACCCAACTGGCCATCCCGTTCTTCGTGGTCGCGATCCTGATCGAGCTTTGGTTGGTGCGCACCGGCCGCGCCAGGGATTCGTTCGAGACGCGCGACACCTTGACCAGCCTGATGATGGGCACCGGCAATGTCGTTGCCGGGCTGCTGCTTGGCGTCGTGTCCTACTGGGCACTGCTGTGGCTGTGGCAATTCCGCGTCTTCAATCTCGGCCTGTCGGTCTGGGTGTTCCTGGCCGCCTTCCTGCTCGATGATCTGCGCTACTACGTCTATCATCGCATCGCGCACCGGGTGCGCTGGGTGTGGGCCGAACACGTAAACCACCATTCCAGCCAGCACTACAATCTGTCGACGGCGCTCAGGCAAAGCTGGACCGGTCTGTTCACCTTCATGTTCGTTTTGCAGGCGCCGCTGGTGCTGCTCGGCTTCCACCCGGCGGTGATTGCCTTCACCTTCGGCTTCAACCTTGTCTGGCAGTTCTGGATCCACACCGAGACGATCGGCAAGATGTGGAGCTGGTTCGAGTTCGTCTTCAACACGCCGTCACACCACCGCGTCCATCACGCCACCAATCCGCGCTACCTCGACGCCAACTATGCCGGCACGCTGATCATCTGGGATCGCGTGTTCGGCACCTTCGTCGGAGAACTGGAAGAAGACCGGCCGCGCTACGGCATCGTCAGGAATCTCGGCACCTTCAATCCGCTGAAAGTGGCGTTCCATGAATGGATCGGCATGTTCAGGGATGCCTTTGCGCCCGGTCTGACGTTGAGCGACCGCCTGAACTATCTGATCAAGCCGCCGGGCTGGAGCCATGACGGCTCGCGCGAAACTTCCGAGACATTGAAAGCTGCCTATGTCAGGCGAAATCCTGATGAGGCGGGCAAGCCGGGGTTGCCGGCGGCTGGTGTCGAGCCAGCCGAATAACCATCGCCTCAGGATGGTTCGCTCGACCCGCCCTCGCGCATCAGCGTTTCATAGTCGCGACCGCCATGGAAGATGTTGACGATGCGGACGAAGTTATCGTCGATGATGTAAGCGATGACTGCAGAGTGCTCGAACGGAACTGTTCGCAATCCTGGCAGGATGTCGTCGCGGGAACGACCGCCGCGAGGCGCGTTGCCGATGCTCTGGCACCGGTCTTCGATGCGCAGAACGAACTTCAGCGCGACGTCAGGACTTCCATTGGCTTCGACTATATGTCTGAAAATGTTGGCCAGATCATTTCTGGCATCTTCACGATACTCGACCTCAAGCCGCCGAATCATCGGCACGGCTCGAATACTGGGCGAAGAGTCCCCGGAGGTGAGTGCGAACCTCTTCTCCCGAATGGCCCGGCCTTGTATCCTCGATCGACGCCTTCACCCGGGCTCTGATCGACGCCATGCGCTCGGCATGCTCTTCCTCTTCGCGCTGGAAGGCGCGAAGGGCTGCACGGATGACTTCGCTGGCCGATCCGAAGGAGCCATCTTCGACCTTTTCGCGGATCATGCGCGCCATTGCGGGCGTGACGGTGACCGATAGTTTCTCGGCGGATTCCATGGCTGTCTCTCTTAGGCAAGAAGTGAGATAGTATCCTACTTGACGCCTATGGTCCAATCAGAGAGGAAGCTGGCTACTCTGCAGCTTCGGCCGTTTCCGTTTGCGCCGCCAATCCCAGCCATTGCCGGCAATCGGCGCGTGCGCGCGATGTGATGGCATGCCGCTTGGCGACGGTCTTGTCCTTGCCGCGCATGCGCTTGCCCTCGGTCTTCGGCGCTTCCACAGGCGGGAACAGGCCGAAATTGACGTTCATCGGCTGGAAAGAGCGCTTTCCCGGCTCGTCATCCGAAACGATGTGGCCGCCTGTGATGTGGTTGAGCAGCGCGCCGAAGGCCGTGGTCAGCGGCGGCAGCGACGGCGCATGGCCGAGCCTTTCCGCGGCGGCGAAACGGCCGGCGAGCAGGCCGATCGCGGCACTCTCGACATAGCCCTCGCAGCCGGTGATCTGGCCGGCAAAACGCAGGCCGGGGCGCGACTTCAGCTGCAGCGAAGCGTCGAGCAAGGTCGGCGAGTTGATGTAGGTGTTGCGGTGCAGGCCGCCGAGGCGGGCGAAATCGGCGTTTTCGAGACCCGGTATGGTGCGGAACACGCGCACCTGCTCGGCGTGCTTCAGCTTGGTCTGGAAGCCGACCATGTTATAGAGCGTGCCCAGCGCATTGTCCTGCCGCAGCTGGACGACGGCATAGGCCTTCACCGTCGGATTGTGTGCATTGGTCAGCCCCATCGGCTTCATGGGGCCGTAACGGAGCGTCTCGACGCCGCGTTCGGCCATGATCTCAATCGGCAGGCAGCCGTCGAAATAGGGCGTGCCTTCCCATTGCTTGAATTCGGTTTTCTGGCCGTCGACCAGCGCCTGAACGAAGGCAAGGTACTGGTCCTTGTCCATCGGGCAGTTGATGTAGTCCTTACCGGTGCCGCCGGGCCCGACCTTGTCGTAGCGCGACTGGAACCAGCAAATGTCCATGTCGATCGTGTCGAAGTGGACGATCGGCGCGATGGCGTCGAAGAAGGCTAGCGCATCGGCGCCGGTCGCTTCCGCGATCGACTGGGCAAGTGAGGGCGCGGTCAATGGACCCGTGGCGATGATCGCCTGGTCCCAATCCGCCGGCGGCAGGCCCGGCACTTCCTCGCGCTGGATTGATATCAGCGGGTGCGCTTCAAGCCTTTTCGTCACCGCGTCGGCAAATCCGTCGCGGTCGACGGCGAGCGCGCCGCCAGCAGGCACCTGGTTGGCGTCGCCGGCGCTCATGATCAGCGAGCCGGCCAGCCGCATTTCGGCATGCAACAGGCCGACGGCATTGTTGTCGGCGTCGTCGGAGCGGAAGGAGTTCGAACAGACCAACTCGGCCAGGCTGTCGGTCTTGTGCGCATCGGTGCCGCGAACGGGCCGCATTTCATGCAGGATGACGGGCCCGCCGGCCTCGGCTGCCTGCCATGCGGCTTCGGAACCGGCGAGGCCGCCGCCGATGATGTGGATTGGGTTTTTGCTCATGAACGCCGGAATAATCGCTTGGTGCGGCGATTGCAATTGCCGTGCGCGGTGCGGAGCAAACAGCTGCTGATCGGAGCGCCCCTGAAAACAACAACACCCGCCGGGGGAGGAGGTCCGGCGGGTGTCGTTTTTGGGGTCGACCCTCGGGAGGAGGTGAAGGTCGGACCTATTCGTCATTGCCGGGGAGGAGGTCGGCTTTGACGAAATCTCTTTCGCTAATTTTGAAAGGGGCGAAACCCTTTGGGGCAAATTTGATCTGCCCCGGGGAAACAGCGCCCGCCGCGGGAGGAGGTGCGGCGGGCGCCGTTTTTGTGGTCAACCCTTGGGAGGAGGTAAGGGGTGACCGTATTCGTCAAGGTCGGGGAGGAGGTCGACCCTGCCGAAATTCTGTCTAGATCGCCTGGCGGGCGATGATCTTGATTTCGTCGCGGACGATACCGAGATCATGCAGCTGGCGGTTGGAAAGGCGACCCAGCTCGGTAACCGTCTCGCGATAAACGCGCCAGTTACGATAGTTGCGGATCAGGTTCATTGTCGTTCTCTTTTTCAAAACTGGTTCGGACCATTCGCGGTCCGAAGAATTAGACCGCCTTGCGAGCGACGTAAGGAATGTCGCTGCGGCTGATGCCGAGGTCGGTCAGTTCACGGTTGCTCAGGCGGCTCAGCTCGGACACGGTGTCCCTGTAGCGGCGCCAGTTGCGGTAGTTGCGGATCAGGTTCATGGTAGTTCTCGTTTCGTCTTTCTTGCGGATCATTCCGTTTGTGTACGAACTATAAATAGGCGGACCCATATCGATTTAAAAGCGCTATGGCTGCATGGCAGCAATGCAAATTGTGCAATGCAGCATTAACGGGCGTTCACGGACCTGACACAAAGAAACCCGAATCGGAAAATGCCGCCGCGTCAACGATTTGACCGGATCGGCTGAAAAAAAGACCAAACGTGGGGGAGACACAGCATGGCGGGGTATTCGTCGCGAGTCAGGGCGGATATCGCGCGTTGGCTGCAGGCCGGGCTGATTGACGCCGCCACAGCCGATTCGCTTTCGCGCAATGTCGAGGCCAACGCGCGCGAGTCGATCAGCTTCGGCTCTATCCTGGCAATGATGGCCGCTTTGCTGTTCGGCGCCGCCATCCTGATTTTCGTCGCCGCCAACTGGGACGCCATCCCGCGCCTGGCACGCGTGGCGGCACTGTTTGCCGTCATCCTCGGCGGCTATGTCGGCGGCGCGGTGCTGAAGACCCGCGACCATGCGGCCATCGGGGAAGCGCTCTGGATCGTGGCGGCTGCGGCTTTCGGCGGCTCGATCGCACTGGTCGGCCAGATGTATCATCTCTCGGGCGACGAGGCCTCGGCTCTGGTCACCTGGGGCGCCGGCACGGCGCTGGCGGCAGTGGCGATGCGTTCGAACCCGTTGACCATGGCTTCGGTCGGCATCGCCGATGCCTGGCTGTTCCTGAAAGGCTTCGACTACTACAGCCGCAGCGAATTTCCGCATGCCTTCTTGATCATGGCGATCGTGCTGTTTGCCGTCTCGTTCTGGACCCGCAGCCAGGCGGCGCGCCACCTGATCACCCTGTCGGTTCTGTTCTATCTTGTGCTGCTGGTCACCAACCACGACACGCTGCAGGTGGCGATCCCGCTGGTCGTCGTCTCGGCGCTGCTGTTCGCGGCCTCGGTCTTCGCGCCGGATCCGGTCGACCGGGTCGTGCAGCTCGGCGGCCGCTTGCCCTTGCACGCATTGCTCGGCTTCCTCACCGGCCTCGCAATGATCCAGTTCGAACTGGCCGATGAAAGCACCTACGAAAGCGGTTTTGCCCTCGCTTCGGTGATCGCGCTTGCCGGCATTGTCGCCGCAATCGTGCTGGCAGGACGGGAGAGCCGTGGGCTGCGCTGGCTTGCCTATGCCGGCTTCGCCTTCGAACTCGCCATCATCTATGTGGTGACCTTGCAATCGATGCTCGATACAGCCGGCTTCTTCCTTGCCGCCGCGGTGCTGCTCGGCATCCTTGCGATCGTCATCATCCGCGTGGAAAAACGCATGAAGGGCCCAGATGCCAAAGGAGCCACGGCATGATCACCGGGAAAAGGCTTGTCATCTCGGCACTGGTGCTGGCGCTCGTTCAAATCGGCTTCCTGAGCTGGATCATCGCCGGTCGCGCGGCCATCCTGCGCAACGGCAAGGAAGTCTTGCTGAAGATCGAACCTGTCGATCCGCGCGACCTCCTGCGCGGCGATTATATTATCCTGGGCTACGATATTTCGCGCATACCGGTGAAAATGATCGCCAACATTCCGCCCGACAAGTTTTCCAGCGACGACACCTCGATTGTCGTGCGCCTGAAGAAGGGCTCCGACGGCTATTGGCAGCCGACGACAGCCTGGTTCGGCAAGGCGCCGAAGCCGGCCGCTGCGGACGAGGCCGATATTTTAGGCCACATCGCCGAGGGCTGGGATCTTCGCGGCGAAGGGATGACCATCGCGCCGGACTATGGCATCGAACGCTTCTATCTGCCGGAAGGCGAGGGGATGGCGATCCAGAACGACATGCGGGTGCGGCCATTCGGCATCCGTCTTGCGCTCGCCGGCGACGGCACCGCGCAGATCAAGGCGCTGGTGGACGGCGACAAGACGCTGTTCGAGGAACCACTCTACTAAGTCCCTTATTTGCAGTGGTGTGAAACATGCCAGTTAGCCTGTCGACGCGTGAGGACATCAACCTCGACACTGTTTTCCGCGTCGCCTGGAAGAAGGACACGGTGGACATCGACGAGAAGGCCTTGCAGCGCATCGCCGAATGCCGCGCCTCGTTTCTCAGGCTGATTGAATCCGATCCGCCACCGGTCATCTATGGCGTCACCACCGCCATGGGAGAGCTGGCGAGCCGCAAGCTCGAACTCGACGAGCGGGATCGCCATGCGCGCATCAAGGCGTTTGCCGCCGCCACCTCGTTCGGCGATCCCTTGCCGGATCGCGTGGTCAGGGCGATCGTGCTTGCCCGCCTGACGAACTTCATCGAGGGCAACGCCGCCACCTCGCCACGCATCGCGCTTGCCGTGGCCGCAATGCTCAATGGTGGGCCGATGCCAACAGTGCCGGCCTCGGGCCAGGGCGGCGCCGGCGAAATCCTGGCGCTCTATCCGCTGTTTGCCGAGCTTTCGACGCGCTTCGATCTCGAGGTCAAGGAACGCGGCTCGCTGATCAACGGCTCGCCCTGCGCTGCAGCCCTCGTAGCGGACGCGGCGCTCGCGGCGCGCCGCCGGATCCGCATGGCGCAAAAAGTGTTCGCGCTGTCGATCGAGGCGTTTCGCGCCCCGCTCGAACACTATGACGCCGCCCTCGATACGCTCTGGGGTGATGAGCATGAGGCCGCGGCCCTGCAGGGTTTGCGGGAATTTCTGGTTGGCGCCGGCGATGGGCGACGCAATTATCAGGCGCCGGTCAGCTACCGCATCGTGCCGCGCGTCCTCGGCCAGGCGCATCGTGCGCTGTCGTCGGCCGAGCGGGCAGCCAATGTGTCGCTGGCCTCTATATCGGACAATCCGGTCTATATCCCGCCCGAAGATGCACATCCGCTCGGCCGCTGCATCTCGACCGGCGGCTATCACAACGCCATGGCGACGCCGGCGCTGGATGATCTGGCGGCGATATGGGCCGACATCTGCCTGCTTTGTGATCGCCACGCCTCCAAGCTGCTCAACGGCAAGGTGTCGCTGCTGCCCGATCTTCTGATGACCGGACGACACTCGGCCGACAGCGATGGCCACGGCAATGTCGGCTACGTGCCGATGGCGATCACCGGCTATCTCGAGCAGGCCAAGCTGGCGGCGCAACGTACCTTCATTCCGGGCACGGAATCGGCCGGTGCGGGGCAGGACGACGTCGCCACGACGGCATTCTTCGCATGGACCAAGGAAGCGACCGCCGGCCGCTGCGTCGATGCCGCCATGGCGATGCTGGCGATGATCGCCTCGCAGGCGCTGCACGTCACCGAACGGACGCCGCCGCCGGCACTGC
This sequence comes from Mesorhizobium sp. M7A.F.Ca.US.010.02.1.1, assembly GCF_004023085.1. Classification (NCBI taxonomy): domain Bacteria; kingdom Pseudomonadati; phylum Pseudomonadota; class Alphaproteobacteria; order Hyphomicrobiales; family Phyllobacteriaceae; genus Mesorhizobium; species Mesorhizobium sp. M7A.F.Ca.US.010.02.1.1. Next base: position 155,233 of record NZ_RZRV01000011.1, read on the forward strand.
GCTCCTTCGTCGATCAAATCAGAGCTATCGTGCCGCCTGTCGGTGCCGATCGTGTGCTGGGGCCTGAGCTTGCCAGGCTGGCGGAATGGTTCACACAGAAAGTGTTCGAGGCGTAGAGATGCCAACAAGCCCTGGCTGGTGAAATTGGTGCGCCTGAACGGATGAAATTCGAACCGGTCCTCCTTGGCCAAGGCTTCGGAGGACGCTCCTTTGTCTAAGCGGTGTCGCGCCTTCAGGCGACCCGCTTCAGGTCTTTGTCTTTGTGCATGTCGCTCTCCCAAAACCGAGGTCACTTTGGGCGACATGCACTAACGAGCTTCAGGTGGCCCGCCACCCCAAGCTCGAAGAGCGAAGGCTGGTGCGGACGACGGGAATCGAACCCGTACGATCAGAGATCGAGGGATTTTAAGTCCCTTGCGTCTACCAATTCCGCCACGTCCGCAGGCCAGCCCTTTTCAGACGCCTGACACAGGCCGTCAAGTCGTGTTGTTGAGCGTTCGCCGAACGTGCAAACAGACGGGGCGGCTTGATGATACTGGCGCGATCACGGAATTATCGGCGCGGCGGGTAGTGGTAGGATGCCTGTGTGGTGGATTTGATCTGCCAAGGCCGGCGCCTCTCAGGCCCAACCCATTCCCCCCGCCCACTGGGAGCGTCGGCCACCCTTCCATGAAAGAGCCCTTTGAGTGGTTGCCTGGTCCGGCAGCGTCGCGATTGTGGCCCTGCTCAGAACTTGTAGCTCAAATTGATGCCTACCGTGTTGAGCTTCACGTTCTGATCGCGATCGTTGAAGGGTTCCGCCACGTCGTAGTGCTCGGAGCCGAAATCATAGTAGCGATACTGTGCGCCGACGACGAACTTGTCGGTCAACGCGTAGTCGACGCCGGCACCCACGGTCCAGCCGACATTCGTGCGCGTGCTGGCGAACGCCGGACCCGCGACTTGCGATGTTTCGATGCCGGCAAAGGCGACGCCGCCAATGCCGTAGACCAGCAGGCGATCCATGGCGTAGCCGGCCTTGGCGTTGACCGACCCGAACCACTTGATGTCGGTGCCGAATGTGCTTCCCAGCGCCGATACCGTCGTGCCGCCGACCGAGGAATAGTTGAGGTCCGCCTCGGCGCCGAGCACCGCCTGGTTGAACTGCCACAGGCCTGCGACATGGCCGCCGACAAAACCGCCGTCAATGTCGGGCGCGATGGAAAACGGCGCGCCTTCTGTCACCGATATATCGGATTGGCCCCAGCCATAGCCGGCCTGCAGACCAGCGTAGTAGCCGGTCCAGTCGAAGCCGGGCGCGGTCATAGGCACGTCGACCGTTGGGTCGGCTGCAAAAGCCGGCACGGCCAGAACGGCGAGAAAACCGGCACTTGCGACTATCAGTCGACGCATCGAACTCCCCAAATGACGATTCAGAAAGATCCTCGCCAGAAGGATAACCGCATTCGCCGCAATCGCAATCCCCCTGTCGCCGCACAGAATCCTCTATTTGTCGTCGATGAAGTCCAGCACAGCCTGGTTATATTCATCCGGCGCTTGCAGCATGGCGAAATGACTGGCGTTGGGCAGGATAATCAGCTTCGCGCCCGGGATGGCGGAGGCGATATATTCGGTGTGTTCGCGCTTGATCGCTTCGTCATGGTCGCCGGCAACGATCGCCGTCGGCGTGGTTATCTCAGCGAGCTGCTCCTTGGTCCACGCCGGCTCGGTCTCCCACATATGGCTCATCTGCGCCACGAAGGCGTCATACTGGTCCGGTGTTTTCGACATCTTCTTGTAGTCGCGGCCGGAGCGGTCGATGTAGGCGGCAAAGGTCTTGTTGGTCATCACGCCCGGATCGACGCCGTCGGTGGTTACGTTGGCGGCTTGCGCAAACAGCCTTGTCAGCCGCTCCGGATGATGCAGCGCGATGTCGATACCGATGATGCCGCCGTCGCTCCAGCCGACGAGCGCGATCTTGTCGATCTTCAGGTAATCGAGCAGCGCCAGATAGTCCGACGCCATCAAGTCATAGCCATAGGGCTGCTCGGTGCGGGTGGAGCGGCCGTGGCCACGGCTGTCGGCGACGATCACCTTGTGCGTCTTGGAAAGCGTGGCCACCTGGCTGGCCCAGATGTCGGCGTGGCCGAGGCCGCCGTGAATGAGGAGCACCGGGTCGCCCGCGCCGAAAACGGCGTAGTACATCTGGATGCCGTTCACCGGCGCATATCCGCTCTGATCGGGTTTGGGCATGGCCGCAGGCTCCGGCAAGGTCTGCCAACGTTCCTCGGCGGCGGCAAAAGCGCTCGAGGCGGCGAACAAGATGACGATGGCGAACACTTTGCAAAAACGGGTCATGTTTTCCCCTTACGGCTCGGTCCGTAGCCAGCATCGCGCTTTGGCCAGATTAGTCAACAAGCTCAGTCTGCCGCGGTGTGTTGGCCCGACGGCTCTGGCGGCGCCCGCCGACATTTGCGAGACTGGCGACAACCGAAGGAATCGCCAATGACGAAAGCAACGCCCGCAAAACCCAGACCGTGGACCGAGATGGCGACACATCTGGTCGATGTCGCCATGGGGCGCAAACCCGCTGACCTGGTCGTCCGCAACGGCCGTTGGGTGAACGTCCATTCGGGCGAGATCATCGCCGGCACCGACATCGCCATTGCCGGCGGGCGCTTCGCTTATTGCGGGCCCAATGCCAGCCATGCCATCGGGCAGGGCACCACGGTGGTCGACGCCGGCGGGCGCTATCTGGTGCCCGGTCTCTGCGACGCGCACATGCATGTCGAAAGCGGCATGGTGACGGTGACCGAGTTCTGCCGTGCCGTCATTCCGCACGGCACCACCTCGATGTTCATCGACCCGCACGAGATCGCCAATGTTCTGGGTCTGCCCGGCGTGCGGCTGATGCATGACGAAGCGGTCGCCATGCCCATCAACGTGCATGTGCAGATGCCGTCCTGCGTGCCTTCGGCGCCGGGGCTGGAACATGCCGGCGCCGAGCTGACGGTCGCCGATGTCGAGGAGGCGATGACCTGGGAAAACATTATCGGCCTGGGCGAAGTGATGAATTTTCCCGGTGTCGCCGCCAATGATCCTGTCATGTCGGGCGAGATCGCGGCGACGGTTCATGCAGGCAAGACGGTCGGCGGCCACTATGCCTCGCGCGATCTCGGCCTGCCGTTCCATGGCTATGTCGCCGGCGGCCCCGAGGACGACCATGAGGGCACACGCGCCGAGGACGCCATTGCCCGGGTGCGCCAAGGCATGAAGGCGATGCTGCGGCTGGGCTCGGCCTGGTACGACGTCGCCTCGCAGATCAAGGCGGTGACGGAGAGCGGCATCGACCCGCGCAACTTCATCCTGTGCACCGACGACAGCCATTCCGGCACGCTGGTCCAGGAAGGCCATATGGACCGCGTGGTGCGCCACGCCATCCAACAGGGGTTGAAGCCGGTGACGGCGATTCAGATGGCGACGCTCAACACCGCCCAGCATTTCAAACTGGAGCGCGAGATCGGCTCGATCGCGCCGGGCCGGCTGGCCGACCTGCTGATCGTATCGGATCTCGCCGCAATGACCATCGACGAGGTCTATGCACGCGGCGTCAGGCTGGCCAAGGGCGGCAAGCTCGAAATCGATATTCCGGCCTATGATTACCCGAAGACGGCGAAGAACACCGTCAAGCTCGGCAAGAAGCTGAAGGGCGGCGACTTCGATATCGTTGCTCCCAAAGGCGCCAACGAGGTGCGGGTGCGTGTTATCGGCGTCATCGAGAACCAGGCGCCGACGCGCGCGCTGGAGGCCGATCTGGCGGTCGAGGACGGGCTGGTCGCCATGGACCGCCGCAACGACATCTGCCAGATCGCGCTGGTCGAGCGCCACCGGGGCACGGGCGGCGTCACCAACGCCTTCGTTTCCGGCTTCGGCTATATGGGCGACTGCGCCATGGCGTCCAGCGTCGCGCATGACGCCCATCACATCATCTGCGTCGGCACCAACAAGCAGGACATGGCGCTGGCGGTAAACCGCCTGGGCGAGGTCGGCGGCGGCGTCGTGCTGTTCTCCAAGGGCAAGGAATTGGCGCTGGTCGAAATGCCGATCGCCGGCCTGATGTCGGACGAGCGGGCCGAGATCGTCGCGGCCAAGGCGGAGAAGCTCACCGAGGCGATGCGCAAGATGGGCTGTTCGCTGAACAACGCCTACATGCAGCACTCGCTGCTGGCGCTGGTCGTCATTCCCGAACTCAGGATTTCCGATGTCGGCCTGATCGACGTGACGACGTTCCAGAAAGTCGATCTGTTTGTTTGAGATCAGCCGTCGGCGCTCGGCCGTTCACCCGCCGGTGGCGATGGTGAGCACCTTGAACGGCGTGGTGATGACGATCTCGGCGACCGAGCCGACGGCCTTTCCGAGGCCCTGGCCGAGATTGTTGAGCTGAGTCGGGACGGGCTCGTCCGAGGCAAGACCGGCAGGCGCCCGCAGCCGGTCGCCGAGCAGTTGCACCAGCATCGGGTTGTCGGCGAATTTGGCGTGGTTGAGGCGGTCACCGCCCTTGGCCTGGGAAAGGTCGACCACCGACACGCCATAGCTGGCGAGGTCGGCCGCATCGCCGTAATCGCCGACGCGCGGCTTATCGCCCGAGATCAGGGAGGACAGCTTGAGAGCCCGGTCATCCGCCGAGAGCAGGATGGCGAATGGCTTGTCGGGTTTGCCGTAACGGATCATCTGTTTCTTGAACACGTCGACATCGATGTCGGGCGAGGCCAGGATGACGTAGCCGAGTTTGTCGTCGAGATCTCGATCGCCGGTGATGGCAAGCTGGCGCAGAGCCTCCATGGTCACCCAGGTCCCCATCGAATGGGCGATGATGTCGATGCTCTTGACCTTGGTCTTGGCCAGCATCCTGAGCGTCGCCTCGAGGTCGTCGCGCGCTGCGTTGGCGCTTTCTTTGTCGTATATGTAACCCGTGGTCTTGCCGCTCGAAGCCCACGAGAACAGCACCGGCGTGCCGGGATATTTCGTGTCGTGGGCGATCTGCGTCAGCCGGTAGATGCCGTCGTCAAAACCGTTGTTGAAGCCGTGCACGAAAACCAGCGCACGGTCGCCGCGCATGGAAATGTCGGCGCCGACCGCCTTGGCGAATTGCGGCGCGCTTTCATAGAAGGTGACGTCCTTGGCGGTGAAATCCTTGGCCGGATTGCTGTTCGCGGATCCCTTGGCCCGCTCGATGGCGCCGACCTGATGGTTTTTCGGGACGGTGACGTCGACACGGGCAAAGCTGGTGGTCAGCGAGCGATCGCCATCGAACACCTGTCGCGGGTCTTTTGTTGCCCTCTGGCGTGTCGTGGCGACGAAGATCTCATGCGTGGCCGCGATGTCGGAAGCGGGCACCGTGACCGTCGTCTTGTTGAGCAGGTCGTGCGTTTTCCCGCCGGCGCAGCCGGTGACAGCGAGCGTCAATGCAACGACGAGATAACTCTTCGAACGCATGGTCATACGCCGGCTCCCGCAAAGGGGGACGTCAAACGCATGACGTCGCTGGCTATTCCGATAAGGCCGGAGACCGGCGCGGTCCAGTTCAAAGTGAATCGATACATCCGCAGTGGTGAACAGGCACGGCGAAAACCGCGGGACCGCATCTATTGTCCAAGCAGGCCGATACGATCGGTCACGTCACGGTCGCTGGCAAAGCCGTCATCCTCGCGCAGCCGCTGGCCGATCATCTTCACCAGCGTCGGATTGTCGGCGAACTTCGTATGGTTGAAGCTGTCCGATCCCTTGACCTTGGACAGGTCGACGACCGTCACGCCATAGGAGGCGAGATCGGCGGCATCCTTGTAGTCGCCGACGCGCGGCCGGGATCCGGCGATCAGGCCGGAGAGCCGCAGCGCGCGGTCGTCGTCCGACAACAGCAGGATGAACGGCTTGTCGGGCTTGCCATAGCGCCGCATCTGGCTCTTGAACACGTCGACATCGATGTCGGGCGAGGCCAGCACCACGTCGCCGAGCTTGCCGCCGAGATCGCGGTCGCCGGTGATGGCCATCTGCCGCAGCGTTTCCATGGTGACCCAGGTTCCGAGCGAATGCGCGACGATGTCGATGCGCCGCGCGCCGGACTGCTCCAGCATCCTGAGCGTCACCTCCAACTGGTCGCGGGCAGCGCTGGCGCTTTCCTTGTCATAGACGTAGTCGGTGGTCCTGGCGCCCGATGCCCAGGAAAACAGCACGGGCGTGCCGGGATAGCCGGAATCATGGACGATCTGGGTCAGGCGATAGACGGCGGCATCGAAGCCGGTGTTGTAGCCATGCACGAAGACCATGACGCGGCCGCCACGCGCCGCGATGTCGGCGTTGAGCACGCTGGAGAATTTCGGCTGCGTGTCGTAGCCGACGACCTCGGAAGCCATGAAATATTTGGCCGGGTCGTCCGACTTGCCGCGCGAGCGGCGCTCGATCTGGCCGGTCTTGTGAAGCCCCGGAACGGTGACGTTGACGCGGGCATAGTTCAGCGTCGCCGAGCGTTCGCCGTCGAAAACCTTGTTGGGATCGTCGGATTTCTTGCGCGTCGTGGCGATGAAGATCGAGTGGTTGCCGGCAATCTCCGTCACCGGCGCGGACACCATGGCGCTGCCCAGCAATTCCTGTGTTTGCTGGCCGGCGCAGCCGGAGACGAACAAGGCCAGGACAACGGTAAAAATCTTCTTCAAAGGCACGCCTGAATTTCCAACTCCGGCCGAAAGGCCTGTCTATCCTCACGATACCTCCCGGACAGGCAGAGTGCGGCAGAACTAAGTCATGTCCAGTCGAAATGTGATCGGCGCCCCGCTGCGGGCATCGCAGTGTTGCGCGAAAGCCAAAATGGCGGAAAACGCCTGCGTGATCCGCGCAATAAGCGCCGTCGCCGCCGGCCTTCCAATTCCCGCAGAGATAGCGATTTCAAGCCGCCCGGTGCGAGGGGGCATTAGAATGCACCCGCAAGTAGCTGAAAGTATTCCGCAAAATTTCCGCCCGGAAGGACGCACATGATGGACGATGGCGCCGCGTAGCCGGATATGCAATACGCGGGCTCGCGCCGCACCTTGTCCGGGCGCTCAACAACCGACGTGCGCGACCCGATCAATGATAGAGGTCCGCGGACAGCGTGCAGCGCAAGGCGGCTTTCCCAAGGGTGGTTTCCGATGAACAGTTTCTCTTCCCGTGTTGCTGCCGCTGCCGCCGCGATCCGCCAGATCTTCCGTGAAACGCCGCTGCAGGAAAACGATTATCTGTCGAAAAAGACCGGTGCGCGGGTGCTGTTGAAGCGCGAGGATCTGTCGCCGGTCCGCTCCTACAAGATCCGCGGCGCCTTCAATTTCTTCCGCAAGACACTGGCGGCCGGCAACGAGGCTGAACTGTTCGTCTGCGCGTCGGCCGGCAACCACGCGCAGGGTTTTGCTTTCGTCTGCCGCCATTTCGGCAGGCGAGGCGTTGTGTTCATGCCGGTGACGACGCCGCAGCAGAAGATCGACAAGACCAGGCTGTTCGGCGGCGATTTCATCGAGATCAGACTGGTCGGCGATTTCTTCGACGACTGCTATCGCGCTGCCTTGGAATTCACTGGCAGTTCCGGCGCCCATATGGTGCCACCCTTCGATCACAAGGACATCATCGAGGGCCAGGCAACCGTCGCCTACGAGATCGCAGACCAGATGCCGGGCGCCCGCATGCCTGACATCATCATGCTGCCGGTTGGCGGCGGTGGGCTTGCCGCCGGTGTCACCCATTATTTCGCCGATCAGGGCCGGGAAGCGCGCTTCGTCTTCTGCGAACCGGCCGGCGCGCCGAGCCTGCGCGAGAGCCTCGCGGCGGGAAAACGGCTCAAACTCGCCAAGGTCGACAATTTCGTCGATGGCGCCGCGGTGGCCGAGATCGGCCGCGAGCCGTTGCGTCATCTCAAGGATTTTCCAGCTGACACGGTGCGACTGATCCCGGAAAACCGGCTCTGCGCCACCATGATCGAGATGCTCAATGTCGAAGGCGTCGTGCTGGAGCCGGCCGGCGCGCTGGCGATCGATGCGCTCAAGGATTTCTCCAAGAAGGAGATCAGGGGCAAGACCATCGTCGCCGTGGTTTCGGGCGGCAATTTCGATTTCGAGCGGCTGCCGGACGTCAAGGAACGGGCGCTGCGCTTCGAGGGCCTGAAGAAATACTTCATCATCCGTTTTCCGCAACGGCCCGGCGCGCTGCGCGACTTCCTCGAACTGCTCGGGCCCGACGACGACATCGCCCGTTTCGAATATCTGAAGAAATCGGCGCGCAATTTCGGTTCGGTGCTGATCGGCATCGAAACCAGGGACCGCCGCAATTTCGATCTGCTCAAGGCGAAGTTCGAGGCCGAGGGCGTCCAGTATCAGGACATCACCGACAACGAGACACTGGCCGGGTTCATCATATGAGCGATCGGAGATCAAATGATTGAGCCGGGAAAAATCTTCGTCGCGCTGTTTTCCGGCATCAATGTCGGCGGCAATCGCATCGTCAAGATGGCGGAGCTGCGGTCGTTCTTCGAGGGGCTCGGCTTCTCCGATGTCGCCACCTATGTGCAGAGCGGCAATGCCGTGTTCCGGGCGAAAGAGGGCGAAGCGGTCACGTTGACGAAACAGATCGAAGCAGCCTTCGAGAAGAAATGGGGTTTTTATTCGCGCATCATGGTGCGTGATCTCTCGTGGTTCGAGCGGCTGGTGAGCGAAAATCCCTATCCGGAAATTGCCGCGGACCACACGAAGCTGCACGCCTATGTGCTGGAGCGCGAGCCGACAGCGGACGAGGTGGCGCGGCTGACCGAAAAGTATACCGGCCCCGAACGCTTCGAGATCAAGGGCGATGTGCTCTACCTCAGCGCACCGGACGGGCTGGGCAAATCGGTGTTTGCCGGGCTGATCCCGCGCACGCTGAAAGTGCCGGGAACCGCGCGCAATTGGCGCTCCGTGCAGGCGTTGCTGGAGATGGCCGCACACGCCGGTGAGAAGTAGGTCACTGCCTAGGCGGAGGTGGGTTTCCAGTCGAAGGTCAGCTCTTCGCGGAAAGCAAAGCGCTTGATGTGATCGGCGACAACGCTTTCCAGGCGCTCGATCGATCCTGCTTCGTCAGTCGACACCGTGATATGAAGCGTTGCCGCATCGGCATCCATGACGGTACGGCCCATTGAGAGATCGATGATGCCGTGGGTGAGATCGAACTCGACCGGGAATTTGTGCGCCCAGTGCTTGCACAGCTGCTGCAGGTAGCGGCTGGCATGTTCGGTGGCGACGTCGGCATGGCTGGTCGGCATGAATTCTCCTGGGCAAGCGCCTGTTGCGTGGCCGGGGCACCGGCCCAAGCCTGGCGCCTCAGCCAGAGAGATAGGCGCCGTCCCTGAAAAACCAAACAGTACCGGGCCGTCAGACTGCCATTGTCCGCTCAAGACAGCGTGATCGGCTACCAGCTTCCGGTGTTCGCCATCGAAGCCCATGGTTCGGCCTTGGCCTTGGCCGGGCCTTTCTGCAGAAGCTCGATCGAAATGCCGTCCGGCGATCTGACGAAGGCCATGTTGCCGTCGCGCGGCGGCCGGTTGATGATGACGCCATTGTCCATCAGGTGCTGGCAGGTGGCGTAGATGTCGTCGACCTCATAGGCGAGGTGACCGAAATTGCGCCCGCCCTTGTAGTCTTCCGGGTCCCAATTGTAGGTCAGTTCGACCAGCGGCGCCTTGTCGGCGATGGCGCTTTGTTCGTCTTCGGAGGCCGCGAGGAAGATCAGCGTGAAGCGGCCTTGCTCGTTTTCGTAGCGGCGCACTTCCTTGAGGCCGAGCTTGTTGCAGTAGAAGTCGAGCGAGGCATCGACGTCGGTGACGCGGATCATGGTGTGCAGATAGCGCATGTGATTTCCTTGATAAATTGCGTTGCGGCGCAACATAGGGTCGGCCCTGTCAAAGGGCAATCGTGCGGCGGTGCGCAATGCCGGCAAAGAACAAATCCGGTATTGCCCAAATGAACCGTGAAAAAAGGCACGGCAGGTCTTGCACAGACCGGAAGCCGCAGTGTTAATCTGTTGGCAAGAATCAGTTGCGGTGTTCTTGAAAAGAGGGGGCATTCTTATGGGGGAAAAGGCCTCTTTCATGGGGCGGGACGGACCCCTTGGCGACGCCCCGCAGCGTGACGAAGGCGGCGACGCCGCCGACCTGCGAGAAATTGCCGGCGCCATCAAGTGGTTCGATGTGGCCAAGGGCTATGGTTTCATCCTCCCGGATGACGGCATTTCGGGCGACATCCTCCTCCATGTGACATGTCTTCGAAAGGACGGCTTTCAGACGGCCCTGGAGGGCGCGCGCGTGGTCTGCCTTGTCAAACATGGCGACCGCGGATTGCAGGCCTTCCGGGTGCTCTCCATGGACCTCACCACCGCGGTCCACCCGGCCGAGATGCAGGAGCAGCGCACCCATGTCGCGGTGACGCCGGAGAGCGGTCTCGAACGCGCCTTGGTGAAATGGTTCAACCGCACCAAGGGGTTTGGTTTTCTCACCCGCGGCGAGGGCACCGAGGACATCTTCGTCCATATGGAGACCTTGCGCCGTTACGGTATCACCGAGCTTCGGCCCGGACAGGTCGTGCTGGTTCGTTTCGGGCGCGGCGACAAAGGCCTTATGGCCGCCGAAATTCACCCCGATATGGGGACCTTGCCGGTCTCGCACTAGGGCGTTTCCGGCCGAGGATTTCGAATGGCTTACAGGAACTGGCTGACCGCGGGCGCGATGTGCGCGATTGCCTTCATCGCCGCCGCCGGTGGTTACTTCTATTCCGAAAAGCCGACCTCGGCGGACAGCCGGGCGATGATCCTTCCGGCCGATCCGGCGCCATTGGTCGTGGTGACGAAAGGCGGTGATCGCTCTTTTTCCATCGAAGTCGCCGACACCGCTGCGGAGCGCGAGGCCGGCTTGATGTACCGCCAGGACATGGCGGACAACCACGGCATGCTGTTCGTCTTCGAGGTCCAGCAGCAGGTTGGCTTCTGGATGCACAACACGCCAATGCCGCTTGATCTGATTTTCGTCGGCCAGGATGGCAAGATCCGGGCGGTCAAGCACGGCGAGCCGCAATCGGACGCCGTCATCTCGCCCGGCGTGCCGGTGCGCTTCGTGCTCGAGCTCAAGGCCGGCACTGCCGCCAGGAACGGCATCGAGTATGACGACCTTTTGCGCCACCCGGCCGTGGGCACGGTATCCGGCCCCGGCATGCCACCAGCCGACAATGGCGATGCGCCGAATGGCGGTGGCGGTTGAGCACACAGGCGGGATCGCAGATGCAGTTTTTCACCCATGACGGCTTCGAGCTTGCCTTCCTCGACCGCCAGCCGGCATCGGGCGAAGGCGATCCGGTGCTCATGATCCATGGCTTCGCTTCGAGCCATTATGTCAACTGGGTGTCGCCCGGCTGGTTCAAGACGCTGAACGATGCCGGTTACCGCGCCATCGCCTTCGACAATCGCGGCCACGGCGCGTCGTCCAAGAGCTATGACGAAGCCGACTATACGCCGGTCAAGATGGCCTCCGATGCCGCTGCCTTGCTCGGCCATCTCGGCATCGGGCGCGCTCATGTCATGGGTTATTCGATGGGCGCCCGCATCGCGGCGTTCATGGCGCTGTCCGATCCGGACAAGGTGGCGACGCTGGTCTTCGGCGGTCTCGGCATCGGCATGGTCGACGGTGTCGGCGATTGGGATCCGATCGCCGCCGCCCTGCTTGCCGATGATCCGGCCGCCACCAGCCATCCGCGCGGCCGGTCGTTTCGCGCCTTCGCCGACCAGACCCGCAGCGATCGCCGTGCCTTGGCCGCTTGCATCGCCAAATCGCGCGAATTGCTGAGCGAGCAGGATATCGCGCGCATCGCCCAGCCGACGCTTGTCGCCGTCGGAACCACCGACGACATTGGCGGCTCGCCCGACGAGCTTGCAGCGTTGATGCCGAACGCCAGCGCCTTTCACATCGAGGGCCGGGATCATATGCTGGCCGTCGGGGACAAGACCTTCAAGCAGCGCGTGCTGGAGTTCTATGCCGAGAATCCGCTCTGAGCGGACGGCGAGGGACGCGGGACGTGACTGCCCTCAGCCTGTGGTGAGAGCCGCCAGCGACCGCGCCATGTTTTCCCGGGCCTGCCGTTCAAAGCGTTGCCGGAATTCCTCGGTGTGGAAAATGTGTGGGCGGGCGAGGAAATTCTTCAGCACCGCACTGCGTCCGGCTCGCCACATCGGCTCCTCCACCCAGTGATACTCGCGCCGCACGGCGCGCTCATAGGCGTCGAAGGCGTCCGGCGCGGCTCCCAGGATCGACAGGTCCATATCCAGAAACAGACTTGCGTCCCGTATGGCCGCCGCGTCGTCGAACGGCGGCACCTGATGCGTGGCGGTGGCGACGATCATTGCCGAGATGCGGTCGAGACGTGAAGAATCCGCGCGGCCCGCCAGCTCTTTCTCGGCAAGGGCCGCACTTTGCGCCTCATTGTCCTTGGCCTTGCTGTCGTAGATGGCATCGTGGAACCAGATCGCCGCTTCGATCGCCTCGGGGTCGCCGAGCAACCTTCGATAGTCGCCAGCGAGCGCCAGCATTGCTTCGATATGGGAAAGGTTGTGATAGTGGCGGCCTGGCGCCCGATAGAGAGCCGAAAGCTCGCTTTTCAGCGCGTCGTCGATCAAGGGTTCGTTTTCCATGGCTGCTTGAATTCCCGCGAACCAAATCCATTTGACAAAGCACTAAGGAAAATTGAGTTCAATCGTGCTATGATCTGGCTTATATGTGCGGCCAGGCAACAGGCAAGCACTACAGGCAAGCCAGGCAGGACGCAGGACCAGACGGCGATGAACAGCATCAGCATTTCCCGACACAGCGCATTGAAGCCGGTCGATCCGATCTGGCGTTCGATCCGCGACGAGGCCATGGAGGCTGTCAACCGCGACCCGCTGCTCGCTGCATTCCTCTATTCGACCATCCTCAACCAGGACAGCCTGGAGGAGGCGGTCATTCATCGGCTGGCCGAGCGGCTGGCGCACCAGGACATCGGCTCCGATCTCATCCGCCAGACCTTCAAGTCCATGCTGGCCGACGACAAGGAGTGGCCGACGACGGTGCGTGTCGACATCCAGGCCTATTACGATCGCGATCCGGCTTGCGACCGCTTCATCATGCCTGTGCTCTATTTCAAGGGTTTCCACGCCATCCAGACCCACCGGCTGGCGCATTGGCTGTGGAACCAGGGACGCAAGGATTTCGCGCTCTATCTGCAGAGCCGCTCGTCCTCGGTCTTCCAGACCGACATCAACCCCGCCGCCCGCATCGGCAAGGGCATCTTCATCGACCACGCCACCGGCCTGGTGGTCGGTGAGACCGCGGTCATCGAGGACGACGTGTCGATCCTGCATGGCGTGACATTGGGCGGTACCGGCAAGGCCGGCGGCGACCGTCACCCCAAGATCCGCTATGGCGTGCTGATCGGCGCCGGCGCCAAGATCCTCGGTAACATCGAAATCGGCCATTGCTCGAAGATCGCGGCAGGCTCGGTGGTGCTGTCGCCGGTGCCGCACAACAAGACGGTTGCCGGCGTGCCGGCCCGCGTCGTCGGCGAGACCGGCTGCGATCAGCCGTCGCGCCAGATGGACCAGCTTCTGCCGTCGCAGACGATGGATCAGGTCGTCAGCTTCGACATCTGATTTTCACAGGGCCCACCGTCTGCTGCGGGATTCCGGCCGCGGGCATGAGCGGGTGGTTGTCTCGCCTTATCAGGCCGCTTGCCTTTACATCGCCATTGTCGACGTGCCAGAAGCGCGTTCGAACGAGCAAGCCCGATGATCGGAGAAGACTGTTGAAGCCGGACGAAATCAGAAAGCTGGACGCCTATTTCAAGCGCGTCTTCCAAAACCCCAAGCTCGAGGTCAAGGCGCGGCCGCGCAAGGACGATTCGGCCGAGGTCTATGTCGGCGACGAATTCCTCGGCATCGTCTTCAAGGACGAGGACGACGGCGACTACAATTTTTCGATGGCAATTCTCGACATCGATCTGGCCTGAGCAGCAAATCTTGCGGTCGGTCGGCTCATGCGGCCGGCCAGCCGGTTCCCTCGAAGCGTTCTTAGCCTCCCGCCTTCAGAACGCGCCCGGCTTCAGTGGCGATTGCCGCGTCGAGCGCCTGCCAATCGCCCAAAAACTCCCTTGGGAAGCGATAGGTGAGGCTGAGTTCGTCGCCGACCTGAATGTCGCGCTCGCAAGGCGCCAGCGATTGCTCGGCACTCGGCCCGCTCAGGCAACGGGCCACGAACGGCTCCTTGCCGGGGCGATTGCCGACAACCAGCACCTCGTTCAGATAGCCTGATTTCTCGTTGAAACCATAAATCATCGTGCCGCCAGGCCCGGCAATGCCGGGTCGGGTGATCAACGCGCTGTAGATCGGCGTGAAGCGGCCACTCATGTCACGCGACATCATCTGCTGTTCGAAGGACAGAAAGACGACGTTCTTGACTGTGCCCGTGTGGTTGAAATCGTTGCGCGCCGGCTCGCTGTAGCCGTCCATCTGGGGATAGCGCAGATAGAGGTCGAGCCGCGAGGCGATGCCGTCGCGCCGGGCTTGGGCGAAACGGATGGCGTTGGCCGGGACCGTGATGACATTGTTGCCGATCACCACCTGGTGCACCGTTGCGTCGTCGGTGTATCCGGCCATGGCGATCGAGTGGCCGAACCATTTGCCGGCAAGGCTGATCGCCACCGACAACAGGGCGAGCGCCGCGAACCCGTAGAGCACCCGCTTCATCAGCGTGGAATCGACCACGGTAAGTTCGTTGGCGAGCGCTGCCTGCTTCATCTCAGTCCTCGAATCTCGGGCGGCCCGTCCGCCTCCAGTGTCCCTGGGCGGCACACATCGCACGGCACGGCTTTTGCAGCCTGCATGGAACGACTGTGCAATTTCATGGTAAATGGAAAGTTAAGATGGGACCGCTGGAACTCACACTCTTTGCTTTTGCCGTCGGGTTGACGGCCTGTGGGCTGGCCGGATCGGCTATGGAACTGGCGTCGGGCCGCAAGGTCGCCTTCACCGAACCCTATGTGTCGCCGTCACATGTCTTGCGCTCGCTGCTCGCCACGGCCTGTGCCGGACCCTTCATGCTGGTCAACGATGCCATCGATGCCCGGCGTCAGCGCCGCATTTCAACGTTGGCGCTGATGTCCTGCGGCTGCACGGCAATTGCGTGGACCTTCGCGCTGGGCGTCGTCGTGCTTGCCATTGCCTCATGGACGGTCCGTCTCCTAGGGTCCGAACTGCCAGGCTGAGACGATTCGGAGACCAGAAATGCCGCTTTATGCGATCGACGGAACAGAGCCCAGCTTCGCCGATGCGGACTCGAACTGGATCGCGCCCGATGCGACGCTGATCGGCGACGTCAGGGTCGGACGCAATGCCGGCTTCTGGTTCGGCGCCGTCATCCGCGGCGACAATGAGCCCATCGTCATCGGCGCCGACACCAATGTGCAGGAACATACCGTCATGCACACCGATCCCGGCTTCCCGCTGACGATCGGGGAAGGCTGCACGATCGGCCACCGCGCCTTGCTGCATGGCTGCACGATCGGCGACAACAGCCTGATCGGCATGGGCGCCATCGTGCTGAACGGCGCGAAAATCGGCAGAAATTCTCTGGTCGGCGCCGGCGCGCTGGTCACCGAAGGCAAGGAATTCCCGGACAATTCGCTGATCGTCGGTTCACCTGCCAAGGCGATCAGGGTGCTGGACGACGCGGCCGTGGCCAGGTTGCGCGGCTCGGCGGCGCATTATGTCGCCAACGGCAAGCGCTTCAAGGTTGGGTTGAAGAAGGTCTGAGGCCGGTTTGGCCACCTGTCGGCGAGGGTTCGTCGCGCCCCAACTCACTGTTCGTTGGAGCTGCGCCCGGCCATCGCATCGCGCAGCAATGAAGCACCGGCTTCAAAGCCGGCAATCTCGGCCTCTTCCACGGCCGTCCTGTAGTTATCGATGCGGGTTTCGAGTGCCGGGTCGGCGCCCGCCACCAAAAGCAGGCGGATCGCATCGGCACTGCGGATTGCCACCGAATAGTGAAGCGGCGTCCAATCGTTCACACCCCGCATGTTCGGGTCGGCGCCGCCGTCGATCAATACCCGCACGATGTCCAGCCTGTCGGCCCGGTCGGTGGACAGCGCCGCAATGACGGAAGGAAACCCGCCGTGATCCTGATAGTTCGGATCCGAGCCAACATCCAGCAAGGTCGAGATGAAACCGACGGGGCTCCAATAGATCGCATATTCCAGCGGATGCCCGAGGCCGAGTTCAAACGGCATGCGCTCATCGAACCAGCGGGGCGAGCCGCCCAGGGCTACGCCGAGGCCTTCGAAATCGCCGGCCTTGAAGGCATCGTCGATCGCCTTGAACAGACGATGACGTTCGCACCGATCTTCGGGGATTTCCAACATCGCCGTGATCCAGAAGGCGAAACTGACGGCCTATAGTGCCTCGATCTGCTGCCGGCGGAAAGGTGGTCGCGACGTTCTGATGCGCTCGTTGGGATATGTGGTCCCCTGGCCACCGCTACGCGGCTTTGTTTTTTGCTTTCTTCCCTGCCGTAGGCTTGGTCCGTATTCGCATGCCTCCACCCTTAGGGGTTTCGATTTCAAATGCATCCGTACTCCTCACCAGATCGCTCAGTTTGCTGAAGCCGTAGGTGCGAGGGTCAAAATCTGAAAACAGGTTTGACAGCTGCTTTCCAAATGTGCCGAGCAATACCCAACCATCCTCACTGTCCATCTGACCAATGACTTTCTTGAGTATGGGCATCGCAGCGCTGGACGATTGAAGCGGCTTGGCTGCAGGCGCGGTATCTTGAATATTGGCCACGCCACGTAGAAGATTTTCGGTGTAGATGAAACGGCGGCATGCCTGCCGAAAACTCTCCGGTGTCTTCTGCTCGCCGAACCCGAATACATCGACACCCTGTTCGCGAATGCGGGCGGCAAGCCGGGTGAAGTCGCTGTCGGAAGAAACCAGACAGAAACCGTCGAAACGACCGCTATGGAGCAGGTCCATAGCATCGATCACTAGCGTGATATCTGAGGCGTTCTTCCCGGTGGTATAGGCGAACTGCTGCTGCGGAATGATCGCATGCTTTGACAAGACGTCAGTCCATCCCTTCGACCGGACGTTTGAAAAGTCACCGTAGATGCGGCGGACGCTGGCTTCACCAATCTTCGCGATCTCCGCGAACAGGCCGTCGGCAATCTTGGCGGAAGCGTTGTCGGCGTCGATAAGAACCGCAAGGCGAGGTGATCGGGGCTCGGGAGGCATGCGACACTTCCTGCGGCTGGCGCCCTCTCAAGATTCGAACTCTAGCCGGCGAAACCATTGCCAAACCACGGTTCGCGCTACTTGCTGTTGTAGCAGAGGTGGGCTGCAAACAGGAATCTAAGGAATAGAAATCGTGACATTGTCAAGATTTCAATGGACCGCCAGAAATGGCGGAGCCGGCCCGGGGACGGGGCCGGCTCCTTTCACCCGGTCGTTGGGGACGGGGAGGGTGGGGACTCGACCGGGTTTCTCCTTAAGCGGTCGCATTCATGCGGCGCGCTTGATCTCTGTTTTAGCGGACGCTGGCGACCGCGTCGGAGCGGCCGTCGTTGATCGTTACCCAAACACCGGAATTCTGGTCAGACTGGCGCTTGAGATAGGTGTAGTCGGTGTCCGTCCAGGACAGGACCTTGGTCTCGAGATTGTCGAGGATGAATTCTCCGAGGCTGGTGCGCACGGTCAGCACTGCGTGGCCGTCGCCATTCGGCTGGCGCGCCACCGTCATCAGCAAATTGCCGGCCGGCATGCCCGCATCCATCAACTCGCGGCGCTTTTCCAGCGCGTAATCCTCGCAATCGCCATAGCCATTGGCCGGATAGGCCCAATATTCCTCGACACCGTAGTTTTCCATGTCGGTGCGCGGCTTGATGCGGGTGTTGACCGAATTGTTGATGTTGACGATCGTCGCCCACAATTTGCGGGTCAGTTCGACCGGCGCACCCTTCGGGGTCCTTTCGCTGCATTCGCCAGGACTGCGCTGGCAGAACTCATAATGGCCAACAGGCTGGGTGGTGCGTCCGCCGGTGTGCATATAGGCCGGTCCCGCGGCATATGCTGATCCCCAAGCGGAAAACTGCATCGCCATTGCCGCCAGCAACAGCTTGCCCCTCGTTTTCTTCATTGTTGTAGTCTCCCCGTTCGAAGGAGACATTGCCACATGTGGATTTATTTGACGCAAAAGCGCGAAGTAGATATTGAGTAAAACTCCAGTAGAATAAAAATAAAATTTGAATCATTTGAGTATTAATTCGTTTGGATCTTGAGGCGCGAATCTCGGCGCGCGGAGGGCTCCAAGCCCCGCCTAAAGTGGCCTAAGCATGCCGGTCATGGCGTCGAAAACAAAAAACCGGCCACAAGGGCCGGTTTCCTGGAGTGTCGCTGTCGGGCCTGCTCAGGTGCGTGGCGTGTTGAATTCGGAATCGAGCGTTTCGGGGCGCTGGATCACAGCGAATTCGATGGCGACGCCGTCCTCGAAATGACGCACGACCTGCCCGCGCATGGTGCCAAGCATAACCTGGATGCCGATCGCCGGCTTGACGTCGATCTCGACCGCGGCGCCGGAGAGCGAAAGGTCGATGATACGGCACTGGTACTGGCGACCGTCGGTGAGCTGCAGCACGCTGGTCGGATTGCGCGGCGCGACGCGCTCGTGGCGGCGATCTTCCGGCAGGTCGAGTTCATGCTTGTTGGCGAGCCAGGTCAATTGCGCGGCCAGCTTGTCCTTCTTGCGATCCGACGCGATGACGGTCATCGCGAAACCGTCCTGCAAGGTGCGCGTGACGACACCTTCGATGCGGCCGATATGATCGATGTAGGCAATGATTTTTTCGCCGGGCATGCCGATGCGGTCGGTGCGAAACGCGACGTTGCCCGGTGACATGTCGACGACCTGGCAGGGGTGTTCGGTGCGGTCTTCCAGCATGAAGCGTCCGTAGATTTTGACCCGGACGCGCTGAAAGTTACGCCTTTCAGCTTGGGACGGCGCATAGTCGACCGCCGCTGACCTCATGACTGCCTACACCCCGTTTGGCATCCCGCGCGCCGATGCGAGGAACTTCATCAGAGAAGTACAACAAAGCGGGTTAACAAAGGGAAAAAGCGGGCGCTCCAAGGTTTCCTTTTTGCAGGCCGTGGTGCCAAAACAGCCGCGCAGTTTTGGGCGACGTGCATCAGGCCGTAAACGGACTATTCCTCGCGCCCGCCATCGAAGACGACGAGATGGCGGATGCGGCGCGCCCGGCCGAGCGCCGAGATCGTCTCGGGTGCTCCAAGTTCATCGGGAGCGAGCGAGGGAACATCGATGGCCGGACGGTTGTTGAGGAGCTCCTTCTCCGGATCGATGACGCGGATCGAATCGATCAACGCATCGGTGATCGGGTCGGCGCCCAGCCAGAAGGGCTTCTCCACGGCGCTGATGACGCCCAGGCAGCGTGGATTTTCGACGCCGCCGTCAAGCGGCAGGGCAAGCAGTTCGAACTTGTTGGAGCGCCCGTTGCGGCTGAAGCCCTCATAGCTGATGAGCACGACCGACTTCTGCTCGAAGACGCCGTGGATCAGCCGCGAGACCAGCCGTTGATCCTTCTCGCGCCACAGCGACGGAAAGGAAAACCCCTTGAGTTCTCGGCCGTAGCAGGCGCAAAGCCTGGTGCCGGCGAGCCGGAATACGGCTTGCCCGCGCGTGTCCCGCTCCAGGATAAAGGTGTCGGCCAGCAGCGACTTGATGTCGGCCGGTTCGACCTCCGAACGCTTCGGGGCAGGGCGTCCATCACGCAGGCGGTTCCAATATTGGAACAGCGTGATCGATCCATTCTGGTTCATGCTATGCTGCTCCGCGCAATCTGTCGTCTGATGTCCCATCGGTGAACAGAAGGGCGCCCTCCGATGACCTACATGCGTTGCGGAGCAGGAAGCGTGCCAGCGTCGTTAACACTTGTTCACGGGTCGGGGCCGTTAAGGTTAACAAGTGGTTTACGTTGCGTCGAAGCGAGCCCCGTGGCACACAAAAACCACTCCAGAAGCGGTCGTTTCGCGACGATCGGCAGCACTTCAGTCAGAGTTTTAGGGGAGCAGGGGGCTCGACCAGCCGTTCAGGGGAAACCTTGAACGGCTTCTTTTTTGATTCGCGCTAGGCGATTCGGGGTTAACGGCGGGCGTGTATTTCTACCTGCCGACAAGTGCAGGCAACCATCCCGGCGGTCGCTAAGGCGGCATCGTCCGATCGCTATGCGACGAAAAATCTGCGTTCCGTGGTCGGCTGGTGTGAACTATCGCTTCTTCCCCAGGCCGAAGGTCAGCGCCAGAGCGCCAACCAACACGACACCCTTGACGAAGTCCTGCGTGTAGTAGGGCGCGTTCAGCATGGTGAGGCCGTTCAGGAGGACGCCGACGAAAATTGCGCCGGCCACCGTGCCGATCACATGCGGGCGACGCTTGTCGAGCACGGCATAGCCGATCAGCGAGGCCGCCACCGCATCGAGCAGGAGCGAGTTGCCGGCCGAGACGTCGCCGCGGCCGACACGCGAAGCGACGATCAGCCCTCCCAACGAAGCAAGCGTGCCGGACAGGATATAGGCCCAGAGTCGATATGCCTTGGTCGGCGCGCCGGATAGATGCGCGGCCGTTTCGTTGCCGCCGATCGCATAGAAGACGCGTCCCCAGCGCGTACGCTCCATCAGGAACCAGGCGAGGATGGCGACCACCGCCATGACCACGACAGACAGGGGTACGGTGTCGAAGAGCCGCGACCGGCCGAGGATCAGGAAAGCCGGATCGTAAGCACCGGGAACGGACGAGCCGTCGGGCAGCACCATGCCGGCGGTGATGGAGCGGCCGCCGGTCGGGATTAGCTGCAGGCCGGCGAGCAGGAACATTGTCGCCAGCGTGGCGAGAAGATCGGGGACGCCGATGCGGACAATCAGCAGTCCGTTCAGGAGGCCTATGAAGGCGCCCATCAGCAAGACCAGACCCATGGTCTGGGCCGCATCCAGCTGCCATACGACCATGGCATAGCTTGCCGCCATCACCGACGAGGCGGCGATGCTGCCCACCGAGAGATCGAAGCCGTCGGCCGACATCGTGATCGAGACCCCGACGCCGAGGATCGCCACGACCGAAACCGCCTGCAGGATGGAGAACAGGTTGGCCGAGCGGATGAAGGCGGGCTGCGCGTACCAGAAGCCGATCACCATCAGTGCCAGCAGCACGAACAGCGCGTAACGGCGCGTTTCGCGGAAAAGCGATGTGCGCGGGGCGGCCTGCTGGACCGTCGTCGGGTTCGTCATCGATGCTCTCCGGCCTTTTCGCTCTCGACCTTGCCGATCTGGTCGGTCAGCGGGCCATGGCCGTCACCGGCCTCGTGAAGGGAGTGATCGCGCATGACGAGGATGCGGTCGGCAACCTCCAGCGCCTCTTCGGTGTCGCTGGTCGCGATCAGCGTGGCGGAACCGCTTTGGCTGTTGCGGATTGCGGAGATCAGGTCGGCACGCGCCCCGACGTCGACACCCTGGAAGGGCTCGTCGAGCAGCAGCAGCCGGCAAGGTGCCGCCTGCCAGCGGGCGAGCACGACCTTCTGCTGGTTGCCGCCGGAAAGCTCGTCGAGCTTGTCATCGGGGCCGCGCGCCTTGATGCCGAGCCGGGCGATCGCCTCGGCGGCAACCTTGCGCTCGCGCGCGACCCGCAGCAGGCCGTCCGGAAACCAGCGCCTCAGATGTGGCAGGGCAATCGTTCCGGCAATCGAGGCGCCGGGAACCTCGGGCGGTAGCAGCGACGATGCCCAGCGGTCCTCGGCGACCATGAAGACGCCGTTTTCGATCGATCGCGCCGGCCCGTTGGAAAGCCATGGTTTTCCATCGAGCACGAAGCTGCCTTGCGCCAGCGTTTCCAGACCAAAAAGCGCGCGCAACAGCCGGCTCTTGCCAGAGCCAAGCGTGCCGGTCAGCGCGACGACCTCGCCGGAGCGCAGATCGAGATCGAAAGGCCTCGCACCGGGAATCAGTTGCGCACCCTTGATGGAGGCGATGATTGGGGCCGCCGAAATCTTGCCGTCATGGGTGGCGGCTTCCAGCGTCCGCCCGATCATGGCCGCAACGGCGGCCGGGAAATCGATCGGTTTGGCAAAGGCGCCGACGATGCGACCGCCGCGCATGACCACGGCGCGGTCGGCGATGGCGGCAAGGTCGCCCAGCCTGTGCGAGATGTAGAGGATTGCCATGCCGCCCGCGCGCAGCCGCCGGATGATGGCGAAAAGCCGGTCCGCTTCCGTGGCCGAGAGGCTGGATGTCGGCTCGTCGAGGATTAGAACGGAGGCCTTGGCCGCGACGGCGCGGGCGATGGCGATCAATTGCCGCTCCGCCGGCCGCAGGTCGATGAAGTCGCGGTCGAGCGGCAGGTCGAGATCGATCAGCGCCGCGATGGCGCGCGCACGCCTGCGGATCGACCGGGCCGAGACGAAGAAGCGCTCGCCCGGCTGGCAAAGTTCATCGAGCAGAAGATTCTCCGCGACCGTCAGTCCGGCAGCCCCCGCCTGATCCGTCGCCTGATGGACGGTCGCGATGCCGGCGGCCTTGGCGGCGCTGGGCGAGGCGAGGGCGACGATCCCGCCGCCCAGGGTGATCGTTCCGGCGTCGGGTACATGCGAGCCTGAAAGGATTTTCACCAGAGTCGATTTGCCGGCGCCATTGGCGCCCATCAGCGCCACGACCTCCCCGGCTGCCACGGTAAGATCGGCTCCAGCGAGCGCGCGCGTCGGGCCAAAGGATTTTTCGATCCCGGCGACAGCGACGGCAATGGGGGCGGCGGTGAGGGACAATTGGTTCAGCCGGTTACAGGTTGAGCGGGAACTGGGAAAGGCAAGCAAGCCAACGGGGCACGGTCGTAATTGTCAGCCGCCATATTCCATGATCGCCAGTCCGGCATTGTAATCCGGCGAATAGACGATGCCGTTGGCGTCGACGAATACGTCGGTCGACTGGATCACTTGCGGCCGATTCGGACGTTTGTCGACCATGCGGCTGGGAGCCGGCGGCACCAGCGCCCCGGTCTCCTTTGGGCGATAGGGATCGGAGATGTCGAAAACGCGCACGCCGGCATTCTGGTAGGTTGCAAAGATCAGGGTGTCTGACACAAAGCTGCCCGGCCGGTTCTCGTGCAGATTGTGCGGACCGAAATGTCCGCCCTTGGCGGTGTAATCGGTCTCGTCCGGGGTCGGCAGGGTCGAGATCGAAATCGGGTTCGCCGGATCGCGTATGTCGAAGATCCAGGTGAGCTTGCGCCCATCCTCCTCATGGTCGAGCACGGCCTCGTCGGCGACAACGAGCAAGCCGCGTTTGAGCAGCGGCAGCGCCGAATGGGTGCCGCCACCATAGGGCGGCGACCAGTTCCTGTGGCTGATCAGCCTCGGCAGGGCAGGGTCGGCGACATCGAGGACGGTCAACCCGCCGTCGCGCCAGCAGGCATAGGCGGTATCACCCTCGACGACCGCATGATGCAACGCATAGCGGCGGCCGTCGGGCCAGCCGGGTGTCTCGCCGCCGGCAAGATGCATTCCTGGAATCCACCAGCGACCGGCCTCGACTGGCCGTGCCGGGTCCTGAAGGTCGACCGTCAGCAGGATGTAGTCGCTGTAGCCGTCGAGAAGCGCCGATACGTAGGCGTAGCGCCCGCCGACGTACCAGATGCGGTGGATGCCGATGCCGTCGACCGGGAAGAAGCCGATCTGGCGAGGCTGCGTCGGCTTCGAGATGTCATAGACGGCCATGCCGGCCGACCAGGTCCGCGCCGCGCCCGAACCAGACGCGGTGCCGATCGTCTCGCCGATCGACTGGGTGTAGTAGACCTTCTCGTCGAACGCGAAAGCGGCGTCGGCGAACAGATCGCGTGCATGGACGACCAACAGCAGATCCTCATGCGTCTGCAGATGGATGGTCCAGGTATTCGGCGGCGCGGGCACGAACACCGTCCCGCCCGGATTCTTGGGATCCCGTACATCGATGATGGAAAAGCCTTGTGACCAGGGATGCGCGACATAGGCGAAGCCGCGATGCACCATCACCTGCAATCCGTCCGGCCGCCCGCCTTGGTCGGAATGACCGATCAGGCGCATGTTCCTGGAATAGTCGGGGGTGGGGACAGAAACCATAATTGTCTTTCAAAAGGTCGGTCCGGCGCACTTTGCCTGTCGCAGCGGGTGGTGTGGCGGAGGCAGGCGCAATCATCCCCCAGCAGGCCGGGGGATGATTGTTTGGATCGCTGATTTTGTGAAGGCGCTGAAGCTCAATTCGTCGCCGGGATCCACGGTGCCTTTGCGGCATCGCTGTCCTTGAAGGCCGGGAATTTCGCCTGCAGGTCCTCGATCGTCTTGATGTTGTTGTCGACGAGGTCCTTTCTGGTGACGAGCGTCGGCTGGATCAGCACCGAATGGCCGGGATTCTGTCCGGCGATCAGCTGGGCCAGCGCGCGCACCGAAGCTTCG
The DNA here is from genome assembly GCF_004023085.1 of Mesorhizobium sp. M7A.F.Ca.US.010.02.1.1. Classification (NCBI taxonomy): domain Bacteria; kingdom Pseudomonadati; phylum Pseudomonadota; class Alphaproteobacteria; order Hyphomicrobiales; family Phyllobacteriaceae; genus Mesorhizobium; species Mesorhizobium sp. M7A.F.Ca.US.010.02.1.1. The sequence continues at coordinate 179,813 of NZ_RZRV01000011.1, forward strand.
CCGACCACGGCCGGGTTGGTTGCCGCCGTCGCCACCCACGGGCTGTTCGGCTCGAGGATGGCCTGGATGTCCGAGGTCGAGATATCGACACCGTAGATCTTCACCTTGTCTGCCACGCCAAGCTCGTCGATGGCGAGCTTCACGCCACGGGCGAACTCGTCCCATGGGGCGAAGACGACCGAAAGCGTCGGGTTGGCGGTGAGCACGGCCTTGGTCTGGTCGGCGACCGAAGCGGCAACGGTGTCGTTGACCACGCCCCAGGTGGCGACTTCCTTGATGCCTGGGTACTTCTTGCCGAAATCCTTCCACACCGCATAACGGCGGTCGAGCGGTGCGAAGCCGGCGACATAGAGGACGCCGCCGTCGAATTTCTCGCCTTGGTCCTTGACCGCCTGGTCGAGCACGAGGCGCGCCATGTCGGCATCGGACTGCTCGACCTGCGGGATCTTGGGGTTGTCGAGGTTAGTGTCGTAGGCCACCACTGGAATGCCGGCGTCAAGCGCTGCCTGTGCGACGTCCTTGATAGCTTCGGGCTGGCCGTTGTTGATGATGATGCCTTGCACGCCGAGATTGATCGCCTGCTGGATCAACTGCCGCTCGGTGTTGATGTCGTTGCGCGCCTGCGAGATGTTGGCCTCGATGCCGAGCGCATCGGCCTGGCGCTTCACGCCGGCCTCGAATGCCTGGAGCCAGTCACCGGAGCCGAGGAAGCTGACGACGGCGATCTTGACGCCGCCCTTATCGAAGGGTGCCGGCGCGCCGGATATGCCCTGCGCCGAAGCAGCGGTGGCGAGACCGGCTATGCCGGCGGCTGCCGCCAGCGAAAGAATATGCTTGATCATGTGGAGACCCCTTTGAAATTGGCCGCATTCTAGGGAGGAGGCCCATCGCTTCCGAGAACGCTCATTGCGAGTTTTTCAAATCCCGGAGCATTTCCACTTCGCTTCCTTTCGGTTTCGTAGCAAATGAAGACGATGCGGTGCCGGGCGTTCGCTGTTGAGAAAACAGAATTGTTCCAACCCGGACATCCTTGCTCTAAAGGACGCGCAGGAATTCCTGGACCAGATGCGCATGAACGAACCGGTAAACCCTTCGGACACGGAACAGATGGACGACGCGCCGCGACGACGGCGCGAGCCGGTGTTCAACCTGCCACCCGTCGTGTTGGCGGTGATCGGCATCTGCGTCGTCGTCTACCTGTTGCAGCAATATGTGTTGAGCGAATCCCAGCAGATGACATTGCTGTATGACGGGGCCTTCATCCCCGTTCTCTACACCGGGCAATACGGCTTCGACTGGTTCCTGTTTTCGCGGCCGTTCACCTATGCTTTCCTGCACGGCGGTTTCGCGCATCTGGCCATCAACATGGTGTGGCTCGCCGCGTTTGGTTCACCATTGGCAAACCGCCTGGGAACGCTGTGGTTCGCGCTGTTTTTTGCCGCAACCGGGTTGGCTTCGGTCGCGCTTTTCTGGGCGATCCATCCTTATGGTGAGGCGCCGCTGGTCGGGGCTTCCGGTGCGATATCAGGCATGATGGGGGCTGCGGCGCGTTTCGGCTTCCGCACCGACCGTTCGGCCGGCAAGGCCGCCTTCGCCGGCCCTGTGCTGCCGATCGCATTCGTATTGCGCTTGCGCGGTGTCGTGATCTTCCTCGCCATGTGGATGGTCATCAATCTCGCCACCGGCCTGCTCGGGTTTGCCCCAGGGGTAGATGGTCAGATCGCCTGGGAGGCCCATATTGGCGGCTTTTTCGCGGGCTTCTTCGGCTTGCGTTGGTTCGACAGGCGATGGCAGGCGCCTGAATGGGAGACGACCGACCACCGCACTTGAAATGCAACCGATCACGGCGCACGATGTTCACTCTTACGTGAAGGCCGGTCAGGGCAGGAACCGGCAGGCAAAGCAGAGGAGGACGCCATGACGGTGAAGGCAATTCTCGAGAGAAAAGGCCATGACGTGTTGACGCTCGGGCCGAACGAAAAGCTTAGCGAAGCCATCCGCATCCTGGCAGAGCACAAGATCGGTGCGCTGGTCATCACCAATGGCGATCGCAAGATCGTCGGCATCCTGTCAGAGCGCGACATCGTCCGGGTTGTCGCCCGCGAAGGTGGAGCCGCGCTGGATATCGCCGTGCGCTCGGCAATGACGCCGAAGGTGAAGATCTGCAACGAGAATCACACCGTCAACGAGGTGATGGAGATCATGACCCGAGGCCGCTTCCGCCATCTGCCGGTGGAGAAGGACGGCATGCTCGATGGCATCGTGTCCATCGGCGATGTGGTCAAGCGCCGCATCGAGGATGTCGAGCGCGAGGCCGACGAGATCAGGGCCTATATCGCCACCGCCTGAGCGGCGAGGCGAACCGCCGGCCGGAGAACCGACCGGCGGAGCCGTGGTTTACCTGTTGTCGAGTTCGGAGCGGACGAGCGCGAGCCCGCGCCGGGTGATGCGGTAAGGGCCGCCTCCCGACGAAGAAACCGCCTTCTTACGCTTCAGTTTTCGAAACATATCGAGATCGACGCCCGGATAATGCCAGCCGTCGCGGGTCAGGCATTTGACGGAGGCGATCCGCTTTTTCTCGTTCTTTTCGATTTCAATGCGTCCACCCTGCGCGAGCAGGTGCAGGATGCGCTGTTCTATGCGCGAAATGTCCATGTGAGAGTTTTCCGGGAAAACAAAAAATGCCGCCGCCGCGAAGCTTCGCGGCACGGGGTTTCGGTTTTCTGCCCTGCCTCGCCAGGAGGTCAGGGCCTTACCGGGACTGAGCGTAAGTGGACATCCACTCTCCATTGGAATGAGCGTCCTATAGGCGAACGCGGCTGAAAAGGCCAGTCCGTGGCTTTGCGCTTGTCTCTTTTGGCGGTTTGCACTAGCGAAGTTGCAAATCAGAATGTGCATTAATGCAGCTTCCCATCATTCCAGTTCGCAGGCCGCCATGTCCCTTATCGACACCCGTACTCCTGACGCAAAACGCCTGATCCCCGGCGCAACCGGCGACTGGGAGATCATCATCGGCCTCGAGGTCCATGCGCAGGTCACTTCGGAAGCAAAGCTGTTTTCGGGCGCCTCGACGGCCTTCGGCGCGCCGCCTAACGCCAATGTCAGCCTGGTCGATGCGGCGATGCCGGGCATGCTGCCGGTCATCAACGAGGAATGCGTCAAGCAGGCGATCCGTACCGGCCTGGGGCTGAAGGCGCAGATCAACCACAAGTCGGTCTTCGATCGGAAGAACTACTTTTATCCCGACCTGCCGCAGGGCTACCAGATCTCGCAGTTCAAGCAGCCGATCGTCGGCGAGGGCACGGTCATCGTTTCGGTCGGCCCGGACCGCCAGGGCGAATTCGAGGACATCGAGGTCGGCATCGAGCGGCTGCATCTGGAGCAGGATGCCGGCAAGTCGATGCACGACCAGCATGCGACCATGTCCTATGTCGATCTCAACCGCTCCGGCGTGGCGCTGATGGAGATCGTCTCCAAGCCGGACATGCGCTCGGCCGACGAAGCCAAGGCTTATGTCACCAAGCTGCGCACCATTGTACGCTATCTCGGCACCTGCGACGGCAACATGGACGAAGGTTCGATGCGCGCCGACGTCAACGTTTCGGTGCGCAAGCCGGGCGGCGAGTTCGGCACGCGGTGCGAGATCAAGAACGTCAACTCGATCCGCTTCATCGGCCAGGCCATCGACTACGAGGCGCGCAGGCAGATCGCCATCCTCGAGGATGGCGGCAAGATCGATCAGGAGACGCGGCTGTTCGACGCCGTCAAGGGCGAGACGCGCTCGATGCGCTCCAAGGAAGAGGCGCATGATTACCGCTACTTCCCCGATCCCGACCTTTTGCCGCTGGAATTCGACCAGGCCTATGTCGATGCGCTGGCCAAGGAATTGCCGGAACTGCCGGACGACAAGAAGGCGCGGCTGATCGCGTCGCTCGGCCTGTCCGTCTATGACGCCTCGATCCTGGTTTCGGAAAAGCCGATCGCCGACTATTTCGAAAAGGTGGCCGCCGGCCGCGACGGCAAGCTTGCCGCCAATTGGGTCATCAACGATCTGCTCGGGCAATTGAACAAGGCCGGAAAAGACATTGAAAACGCTCCGGTTTCGCCCGAGCAGCTCGGTGCGGTCATCGATCTGATCAGGGATGGCACCATCTCCGGCAAGATCGCCAAGGACCTGTTCGAGATCGTCTGGAATGAGGGCGGCGACCCGCGCCAACTGGTCGAGAGCCGTGGCATGAAGCAGGTCACCGACACCGGCGCCATCGAGAAGGCCGTCGACGACGTTATCGCCGCCAACCCTGACAAGGTCGAACAGGCGCGCGCCAAGCCGAGCATGGCCGGCTGGTTCGTCGGCCAGGTAATGAAGGCGACCGGCGGCAAGGCCAACCCGCAAGCCGTCAACGACCTCGTCAAGGCCAAGCTGGGCATCGAGTAGCGCCGTGTTCGTCCGCACCGCAGGTGAACGCGACCTTGCCGCTGTGCGGACGCTGCTGGTGGAAACGTGGCATGCGACCTATGACGCCATTTATGGCGCTGCCAAAGTCGCCGAGATCACCGACGAATGGCACTCGATCGCTTCGCTCCGCTCGCGGCTGACGCGGCCCAACTCGGAATTCCTGGTGGCCGATGACGGCAAGCGGATCGGCGGCATGGCTTTCGCCGCCGCCACCGCCGATGCGAAAATCATCCTGTTGAACCAGCTCTACGTCCATCCGGACTGTCAGCGGCGGGGGATCGGGCAAGCACTGCTCGACGAGGTCGAAGCCAGTTTCCCGGAAGCGCGAACGCTGCGCGTCGAGGTCGAGGAAGCCAATGCCGGTGCCATCGCCTTCTATCGGTCGAAAGGGTTCTTGCCTGTCAGTGCCGCGGAAGAGTCCCGTGATACCTCAAGGCCGACGACGCTGAGTTTCGAGAAACCGCTGGGATAGACCACCGGGATGAATAGAGCGATCAAGCCATGCGTCATCGCGGCGTTTGCTGTGCCGGCTCACGACGGATATGCAAGGGCATGACCAAACTGTCCCGCATTACAGCGCTGGCGCTGCTCGCCATCATCATTTTCGCGACCTTGTCGCCGATCCAGATGCGGCCGCACCTCGCTGAAGCGAATGTCGAGCGTGCCTTGGCTTATGTCCTGCTGGGCTTCGCCCTGGCGATCGGCTTTCCCAACCGACTGTATCAGGTCGTGATCTTTGTGGCTGTGACCGCCGGCATGCTGGAACTGCTTCAGCTCATTGATCCCGGTCGCCATGCACGCCTCATCGATGCATTGGTGAAAGCCCTTGCCGGGGTGGTTGGGATCGTGGCGGGACACCTGATCGTCAGGGCCGGCGGACAAAAGAGCGAGAGCTAGGCGCGGCGGCAATCCGCCGGGAGTGCGGGACCATCGACCTTGGTCGCGGCCCGTGTCTATCTGGCCGAAGCCTTCTCGCTAGGCAGCGGGAACCTCCACATTGTCGATCAGCCTCGTCTTGCCGAGCCATGCTGCCGCAAGAAGACGCCCTTCGCGGTTTCGACGCCATGGCGCAAGCGTCAGGCTTTGGCGTGCCTCGACATAGTCGACCTCGCGGAAACCGGCGGCGATGAGGGCGCGGCTGGCCTCTTCGGTTGCGTCGCTCTGGCCGGCGCCTGCCGCCAGGGCCGCAGCCGTATTGCGCAATATCACGTTGAGCTGGCGGGCGATCTTCAGTTCGGCCTCATCGAGATAGGCGTTGCGTGACGACATGGCGAGACCATGCGCGTCGCGGATCGTCGGTGCGCCGATGATCTCGACAGGCAGGTCGAGGTCGCGGCAGAGCTGCCTCACCACGCAAAGCTGCTGGTAGTCCTTCTCGCCGAAGACCGCACAGTCGGGCGTTGCCTGCAGGAGGAGCTTTGCCACCACGGTGGCGACGCCGTCGAAAAAAGTCGGCCGAAAGTCCGATTCGAGCCCGGCGGAGGGGCCGCCGACCGAGATTTTCGTGGCGAAGCCGGCAGGATACATCTCGCCAACCGTCGGTGTGAAGGCAAGGTCGGCCTTTGCCGCGCCCAGCCGGTCGAGGTCGCGGCCGAGTTGGCGCGGGTACTTGTCGAGGTCTTCGCTCGGCGCGAACTGCGTCGGGTTGACGAAGATCGACACGACGCAGCGCTCGGCTTTTTGGAGCGCGATCCTGACCAGCGAGATGTGTCCGTCATGCAGTGCACCCATGGTCGGCACCATGGCGACACGAAGGCCGTCGCGCCGCCAGTCCCGGATTTGCGCGCGAAGTGCGGCCACGCTGTCGACGACGACGGGTTGGCTCATGCGTCATCCCTGTTCTTTGTCGCCGAAAAGACATGGCCGGGGCCCGGGAATGTCCGGCCCCGCACCTCGGCTGCATAGGTTTCAGCTGCATGCGAGATCACGCTGCGCAGATCCGCGTATTCCTTGACGAATTTCGGCACGCGATCGACGGTCAGCCCGACCATGTCGTCGATGACCAGGATCTGGCCGTCGCAGTCGCCGCTGGCGCCGATGCCGATGGTTGGAATGGCGATGCGGCGGGTGATTTCGGCGGCGACCCTCTCGACCGTGCCTTCGATGACGACCGAGAAAGCGCCGGCGTTCTCGACGGCAAGCGCATCGCGAAGCAATGCCGCAACAGCCTCCTCGGTGCGGCCCTTGATCTTGTAGCCGCCGTCCTTCTCGACCGATTGCGGCTGCAGGCCAATATGTCCCATCACCGGAATGCCGGCGGCGACGATGGCCTCGATCTGGCTGGTCATGTCGAGGCCGCCTTCGAGCTTCACCGCCTGGCAGCCGGTTTCGTCGACGACCCGCCGCGCCGAGGCCACGGCTTGCGCCGTCGTGACCTCATAGCTGCCGGCCGGCAGGTCGACGACGACGCAGGCCCTGGCCGAGCCGCGCATCACCGCTTGCCCATGCGCAATCATCATCTCTAGCGAGGCGCCCAGCGTCGTCTTGTGGCCATGCAGGACCATGGCGACACTGTCGCCGACCAGAAGCAGGTCAACATGGTGATCGAGCAGACGGGCGATGGGATAGGTATAGGCGGTCAGGCAAACGATCGGCGTGCCGCCCTTGCGGTGGCGAATCGCCTCGGCGCTGATGCGAATGTCGGTGGTCGGCAATTCCGTGGCCAATCGTCACCTCCTTTGGCCTCAAGCCGGGCTGGATGCAGGCATGGGCGCGCAGAGCTTTAGAAATACCGTAAAGGCTTGGCAAGCGTGCATGCAGCGACCGGCAGGATCACAGGCTTGTGTCGGGTTTCCGGCAAGCCATTTGCGCGCACGCCGTGGCAAAAGCCTTGCCTTCGGCAAGGCCTGACGCCATAAGCAGGAAAACGGGCGCTGCCGGCGCGAGGGTTTTGAAATGAAGACTTTCCTTACGCAGTTTTTCACCTGGTGGAACAGCCAGACGATAGGAACCCGCCTGCACACCTGGCGGTACGGCAAGAAGGTCGGCCAGGACGAAACCGGCAATTTCTACTACGAAGGCGGCATCGATTCGGAAGGCCGCACGCGCCGCTGGGTCATCTACCGCAATTATTCGGAAGCTTCGGCGATACCGCCCGGCTGGCACGGCTGGATGCACCACCGCGTCGACGTTGCGCCGTCCAGCGAGGACTACAAGCCGCGCGACTGGCAGAAGCCGCATCAGCCCAATCTGACCGGCAGCCCGGCGGCCTATCGCCCGAAGGGCTCGGTGCTGACCAATCAGCATCGCCCGCAGGTCACCGGCGACTACGATGCCTGGACACCCGGGTCGTAGCGACAGGGTGCAAGCCGGTCCTTTATCGCCACAATTGGTGTTTAGCTGCTTGCTGATCAGAAAACGGCGACTAGCCTTGGCGATCGACAGAATCACCCGGGCGCGAACCACCGGTATCTTTGCATGAGCTTTTCTTACTCAATATCGGCCAGTCTGGCGCTAGCCGCCGGTCTTGCCGTCAGCACCGTGGCCTTCGCCGCTTCGCCTGAGCCCGCGGCACCCGCGCCGGCGCCGCCCGCGGGAGCGGACCGGGTTACCAACGCCGTTGCCGAGTTTGCCGGTATCGACAAGATCACCGGCCGCATCATCACCTTCGATGTCTATATCGACGAGACGGTGCAGTTCGGTGCTTTGCAGGTGACGCCGCGCGTCTGCTATTCGCGGCCACAGACCGAAGAACCGAAGACAGATTCCTTCGTCGAGGTCGACGAGATCACGCTGGACCGCAAGATCCGCCGCATCTTCACCGGCTGGATGTTTGCCGAAAGCCCCGGCCTCAATGCCGTCGAGCATGCCGTCTATGACGTCTGGCTGAAGGCTTGCAAGCAGAAGTCGGATGTGCCGGCGCCCGATGGCGCCAAGGCAGACTCGACCAAAGCCGAGGCGCCCAAGCCCGCCGCGGCCAAACCGAAAGCCGCGACCGCTCCGGACGTGACAGAGCCTGGCGTGACGGAGCCGGACGCTTCGGACCCCGATACGACCGACACCAACTGATCCTCCGGAACCGTCCTTGCCACCATACGTTGGGGCACGGATGAGCGCGCATTTATGCGCAGGGAGGATCTTCCGATGTCAGACAGCAAGCGGATCACGGCCGGCAAGACAGAGTTGCTGGAACTCGAAAAGGGATTCTGGACGGGCGACGCGGCCTACTATGCGGCCAATGCCGACACCGAATGCTTGGTGGCGTTTCCGCAGATGGCACAGGCGATGGACAATGCGGATCTCGCCAAGACCGCAACCAAGCCCAACCGCTGGCGCGACCTGAAAATCGACCTCAAGGGTATTATCGAGCCGGGCAGCGACATCATCATGCTGACCTACGAGGCACATGCGACACGCGAGAACGGCGAACCTTACGCCGCGCTGGTCAGCACCGGCTATGTCCATCGCGTCAACGGCTGGAAGATGATGTTCCATTCGCAGACGCCATTGGAAGCCGCCACTGGGAAGTAGGCTCAATCTTCAGGGATAGAATTGGGCGTCAGGGATAGAATACGGCCTCGCCCTTCAGCGCGTCGGCCAGCATCTTTTCATATTTGCCGCGCGGCACGTCGACGGCGCCGAAGCGCTTGAGGTGCTCGGTGGTGAACTGCGTATCGAGCAGCGCGAAGCCGCGTGCCTTCAAGCGCTCCACGAGATAGAAAAGGCAGGTCTTGGAAGCGTCCGTCTCCCTGGCGAACATGCTCTCGCCAAAAAACACCCGGCCGAGCGACACGCCATAGAGGCCACCGACCAGCCGGTCCTCGCGCCACGCCTCGACCGAATGACAATGGCCTATCCGATGCAACTCGACATAGGCTTCGCGGATCGGCGCATTGATCCAGGTCGAGCGCCGTTCCACCCGCTTCTCGGCGCAACCGTCGATCGTGGCTTCGAAATCGAAATCAAAACGGATGTCGAAGGGGTTCTTCTTGATCGTTTTCCTCAGGCTCTTCGGTGCGTGAAAACCATCGAGCGGGATGATGCCGCGCGTCTCCGGCCGCACCCAGAACACCTCCGGGTCGCCGGCACTTTCTGCCATTGGGAAGACGCCCGAGGCGTAGGCCTTGAGCAGCAGGTCGGTGGGGATGCGATAGCCGGGCGCGTAGGGGCGGGTCATCGCGTCTCCGCGCTACTCTTCCTTGGCCAGATATTTTTCCAGCCAGTGGATGTCATAATCGCCATTGGCGATGTCGGCATTGCCGACGAGATCGCGAAACAGCGGCAGCGTCGTCTTGATACCGTCGACGACGAACTCGTCCAGGGCGCGGCGCAGGCGCATCATGCACTCGACGCGATTACGCCCATGCACGATCAGCTTGCCGATCAGGCTGTCGTAATAGGGCGGGATCTTGTAGCCGGAATAGACGCCGGAATCGACGCGGATGCCCAGGCCGCCCGGTGTGTGGAAATGGGTGATCGTGCCGGGCGAGGGGGTGAAGGTGCGCGGGTCCTCGGCGTTGATGCGGCATTCGATGGCGTGGCCGTTGAACTTGATGTCCTCCTGCTTCACCGAGAGGCCGCCGCCGGAGGCGACGCGGATCTGCTCGTGCACGAGATCGATGCCGGTGATCGCTTCGGTCACCGGATGCTCGACCTGCAGGCGCGTGTTCATCTCGATGAAGTAGAACTCGCCATTCTCGTAGAGGAACTCGATCGTGCCGGCGCCGGAATAGCCGAGGTCGGCGATCGCCTTGGCGCAGATGCCGCCGATGCGGGCGCGCTCTTCGGCATTGAGGGCGGGAGAGGGCGCCTCTTCCCAGACCTTCTGGTGGCGGCGCTGCAAGGAACAGTCGCGCTCGCCGAAATGCACGCCGCGGCCAAAGCCGTCACCAAACACCTGGACTTCGATATGGCGCGGCTTTTCCAGATATTTTTCAATATAAACGGCATCGTCGCCGAAGGCGGCACCGGCTTCGGTGCTCGCCGTCTGCAGGGCGATCTCCAGGTCAGCCTCGGTGAGGGCGACCTTCATACCGCGCCCGCCACCGCCGGCCGATGCCTTGATGATCACGGGATAGCCGATCTCGGCGGCAATGCGCCTGGCTTCCTTCTGGTCGGTGACGGCGCCGTCCGAACCGGGCACAACCGGAATGCCGAGGCGCTTGGCGGTTCGCTTGGCCTCGATCTTGTCGCCCATGATGCGGATATGGTCGCCGGACGGACCGATGAAGGTGATGTTGTGCGCGGCCAGTATGTCGGCGAACTTGGCGTTCTCCGACAGGAAGCCGTAGCCCGGATGCACGGCGTCGGCGCCGGTGATTTCGCAGGCCGCAACGATCTGATGGATGTTGAGATAGCTGTCGCGCGATGGCGGCGGACCGATGCAGACGCTCTCGTCCGCGAGCCGCACATGCATGGCGTCGGCATCGGCGGTCGAATGCACCACCACCGTCTGGATGCCGAGTTCCTTGCAGGCGCGCAGCACCCGGAGGGCGATTTCGCCGCGATTGGCGATGAGGATCTTCTGAAACATCAGGCCCGCTCTACTCGATCACGACGAGCGGCATGCCATATTCGACCGGCTGCGAATCCTCGAAAAGGATCGCGGTCACCGTGCCGGCGCGTGGCGAGGGGATCTGGTTCATCGTCTTCATCGCTTCGATGATCAGCAGCGTCTGGCCTTCCTTGACCTTCTGGCCGACTTCGATGAATGCCTTGGCGTCCGGCGACGGCGCCAGGTAGGCCGTGCCGACCATCGGCGAGGTGACTGCGTTCTTGGAAATATCTGCCACAACGGGCAGAGCTACGGAGGCAGCTTGCGCTGCTGCCGGCGCATAGGCCTGCTGCGGCGCTGCGATTGCATGAACAGCCGGCGCCTGCCGCGAGACGCGCACCTTCAGGTCGCCCAGTTCAACCTCGATCTCGGTGAGGTTGGTGTCGTTCAGTATGCCCGCCAGATCGCGAATCAGTTGCTGGTCAACACCGGTCTTCTTTATCGACATTTTCGAGCCTTCTGTTTGTTGGCCGGTCATAGGCGTGCGGCCAGCGCCTGTAGCGCCAGCGTATAGCCGAGCGGCCCAAAGCCACAGATCATGCCGACGGCGACCGGCGCGACCATGGAGACGTGGCGGAATGGTTCCCGCGCATGGATGTTGGAAAGATGAACTTCGGCCACCGGCAACGGTGCGACGGCGCGGATGGCGTCGTGGATGGCAATCGAGGTGTGGCTGTAGGCGCCCGGATTGATGACGATGCCGACAGCCTTGTCGCCGGCTTCCTGAATCCAGTCGACAAGGTCGCCCTCATGGTTCGACTGGCGGAAATCGATCTCGAACCCCAGCGCCGTGCCTGCCTGCTTGCAGTCGTCGGCGATCGCGGCAAGCGTCTTGCCGCCATAGATGCCCGGCTCGCGCTTGCCGAGCGCGTTGAGATTGGGACCGTTCAGGACGAAAACCGTTTTCAAAAAGCCGACCTTTCCCGGCGCCGTCATCAAGCCGGCGCGCTGGGCCCTCTATAATGGGCATAGCCGCCCGCGGAAAGAGCGCAAGTGCGTTCTTTCACTGTCCACAACAGGCGGAAATGTGCCCGTGAGAAATAGCTGGCGAGCAAGATCAGAGCGCGGCTTTCGCCGCCTCGATCTTTTCAGCCAGCACTTCCTGCCCGAGCGCCCCGAACACCACCTCGTTGCCGACGACATAGGACGGCGTTCCGGTGATCGCCAGCTTGTTGGCAAGATCGTAGGTCTTGGCGAGGGCCTCGTTGATTGTCGGGTCCTTCATCTTCTCGCGCAGCGCCGCTTCGTCGGCACCGAGCGATAGCGCGACCTTCATGGCCGCCGCCTCGGTGGCGCGCCCCTGGCCACCGAGCAACGCATTGTGGAACTCGCCGTACTTTTCCGGGTGCATCAGGTGGAAGGCCATCGAGACCACGCTCGCCTTCTGCGAATCCGGTCCGAGGATGGGGAATTCCTTGAGCACGAAACGCAGGTCCGGATCGGTCTTGGTCAGCGCCTGCATGTCGTCGATGGCGCGTTTGCAGAAGCCGCAATTGTAGTCGTAGAACTCGACGATGGTGACCTTGCCGTTGGGATTGCCGACGACGCCGTCGAAGGCGGAGTTGAAGATCTGGTCCTTGGCATCCTTGATCACGCCGAGATGAGCGATGCGCTGCTCTTCCTTCTGCTTGGCCTCAAGCGCATCCTGGACCTCCAGGAGGACTTCCGGGTTTTTCAACAAATAGTCGCGGATGATGCCTTCGACCTCGGTGCGGTCGATCTTGGTATCGGCCGCCGCCGTCTCGACCGGCTGCGCGGTACCGGCCTTGGCGATCTGCGGGTTTCCGGCAACGAATCCGAAAGCCAGCATGGCCAGGGCGACCGCAACCCCCGTGGTGCCCAGCAGCAGTGCCTTTTTCATCGTTCCTGTTCCTTCTACCTGTTTTCCGGTCTGGCTATGTCGTGGCGCGCGACCGGAAGGTTCACTTGATCTTGGTTGACGGCCTGTAGTTTATGATATCCTGGGCGCGAAGCCAGCGCGGCTCGCCGCGTTTCATCTGCTGTTGCGCCCGCATGGCGAAAATCTTCGCATCCTTGTAGTTGCCGGAATAGAAATGGCTTTCGGCGGTGGCAAGTTCCGCGCCAGGTATGTCACCCAACTCGCCATAGGCCTGTGCCAGATAGCGATATCCGGCTGAATTTTCCTTGTCGCGACCGAGGCCATTGTTGATCTGCACGACGGCTTTTTTGAGGGAGTCGGGCCTGCCGACGGCCATCAGCGCCTGACCCACGGACACCGGCAGCAGACCGGACCGAGCCGAATCGAGGCTGACCGCCTTGGCGTAAGCGTCCGCAGCTTCCTTGGGTTTGTTTGCTTTCATCAGGATGTCGCCGCGCAGTTCCTGGAAGTAGGCATTCTTCGGCTGCGCTTTGATCAGTGCATTGGTCTTGGCGAGAGCGGCGGCGATGTTGCCGAACAGGTAGGTCGACTGGGCATCGCCGTACTGCGCGGCGAGGGTTCCTTGCATCTTTCGCATCAGCCGCGACGCGGCCGCCTGGCCTTCCATGTAGACGGCGATCTTCACCCGCATCATGTCATGGCGCTGCTGCAGCGCGGGCGGGTCTGGCCTGTCGACATTGGGGTCCTGTTTCACCAGCACTTCGAGATTGGCGATGCGGTCCTGCGGCATCGGATGGCTGATCCGATACGGATCGACCTGGGCGCCCGAAAGCGAAAGTGCGGTCTGGAAGCGGCGGAATGTCTTCAGCATGCCCATGCCGGACTGGCCGGTGGCGTTGAGATAGGTGATCGCCGAGCGGTCGGCCGTCATCTCCTCGGTGCGCTGATAGGCGAGGATGCTGCGCTGTGCCATCTCGCCGCCGCCAGCGGCCACGCCCATGCCAGCGCCGGCGAGACCGCGGCTGCTGGTTGTGGCACCGGCGACAATGGCGCCGGCGCCAAGCAATGTCGCGATGACGGCCATCGTCTTGGCTCGTTCGAGCTGGTCGCGCAGCTTCTGCTGGTGGCCGCCGGCGATATGGCCGGCTTCGTGCGCGATGACGCCGATGATCTCGTTGGGCGTTTCAGCCGTCATCAGCGCGCCGGTGTTGATGAACAGCCGGCGCCCGGTGACGAAGGCGTTGAAACTCTGGTCGTTGACCAGAACGATGTCAATGCCGTCATTCGCCAAGCCGGCCGCCCTGAAGATCGGCCGCGCGTAATCGCGCACCAGCGCCTCGATCTCGGCGTCGCGCACCACCGGCACGTTCTGGGCGAAGGCACTAACCGAGCTCGCCATTGCAACGGCAACGCCAAGCGAAAGCGTCGCGAAGACGCGCGCTGCCTGGGCAATCGTCGATCTGGGTCGGCTCAACATGATGGCTCCACTGGTAGACGAGCGGGCGAAAGATGAAAAGTCGGCGCCGGAAACTTCCTCAACTTGTGATCCTCACATCAATCGGGCATTTGTGCGGCACATGCGCCAGTGCGTGGCGCCGTCAGTCATCGGGAATACTGGTTAAATGGTCGTTTCGCTCTCACGCCGTGGCAATGTCGAGCCCTTCCATGCGATGGACATTCTGGCAGAGGCAAACCGGCTGAAGTCCCAGGGCGTGCCGGTTGTTTCGATGGCCGTCGGCCAGCCCTCCGATCCCGCACCGGTTCTGGTTCGCGCCGCAGCCGCCAAGGCGCTGCAGGATGGACGCATCGGCTACACCGATGCGCTGGGACTGGCAGGTTTGCGCAAGGCGATCGCCGGACACTATGCCGATCACTACGGGCTTGATATCGAGCCCGGCCGGATCGCGGTGACCACTGGATCGTCGGCCGCCTTCAACCTCGCCTTCCTGGCGATGTTCGATGGGGGTGACCGGGTCGCCATCGCGGCACCCGGCTATCCTGCCTATCGCAACATCATGGCCGCACTCGGCATCGAGGTGGTCGAGATCGAGCTCGGCGACGCCGCCTATCTGCATGCCGGCCATCTCGAGACCGCGCATCGTGAAAAGCCGCTGAAAGGCGTTCTCTTCGCCAGCCCCGCCAATCCAACCGGCGCGGTCATACCGGCCGATGAACTGGCGGTTCTGGTGAGGACGGCACAAGAGCTCGGCATCGCCGTCATCTCCGACGAAATCTATCACCGGCTGGCCTATGCCGCCCCCGACACCACGGCGCTGGCCTATGGCGGCGACGTGACGGTGATCAACTCCTTCTCCAAATATTACTGCATGACGGGCTGGCGCATCGGCTGGATGGTGCTGCCGCAAGAGCTGGTGCGGCCGGTCGAGCGCGTCGCCCAGAGCCTCTACATCTCGCCGCCGGAACTGTCGCAGATCGCCGCGATCGAAGCGTTCAGGGCGACCGAGGAGCTGGAGGCGGTAAAAGGCCGCTACGCCTGGAATCGCGAGCTTTTGATGAAACGCCTGCCGGAACTCGGCTTTCCGCTGGCAGCGCCCATGGACGGCGCCTTCTATGCCTTCTGTGACGTCACCAGGCATACCAATGACAGCATGGCCTTCGCACGCAAGATGCTGGCTGAGGCGCATGTGGCGGCAACGCCCGGCCGCGACTTCGACACTCAGGCTGGGCACCGGACGATGCGGTTTTCCTATGCCGGCAGCCACGACGACATGGTCGAGGCAATGGCGCGCATCGAACGCTGGTTGAGGTAGCACCATGCCGGAACTCGAACAGCCCCTCAGACTTGATCAGGCCTCCAAACTTGATCAGGCCCCCAAACTTGATCAGGCATTGGCCGAAGTCGCCGCCGAAATGGCCGATCGCATCGATCGCGGTGATGTCGCTTCCTACATTCCGCAGTTGGGCAAGGTCGATCCGAAGAAATTCGGCATCGCAGCGGTCACCAATGACGGCCGCGTGCTGACGGCAGGGGACGCCGACCAGGCCTTTTCCATCCAGAGCATCTCGAAAGTGTTCACCCTGACACTGGCGCTCGGCAATGTCGGCGACGCGCTGTGGCAGCGGGTCGGCCGCGAACCGTCAGGCAATCCGTTCAACTCGATCGTGCAGCTCGAGCATGAGAACGGCATTCCGCGCAATCCGTTCATCAATGCCGGCGCCATCGTCATTTCCGACATCCTGCTTGCCGGCCACCAGCCGCGCGAGGCGATCGGCGAGATCCTGCGCTTCATCCAGTTCCTGGCCGACGACGAGACTGTTATCATCGACCGCGAGGTCGCGGCGTCCGAACGGGCCACCGGCTATCGCAACTTCGCGCTTGCCAACTACATGAAATCTTTCGGCAATCTCCACCACGCGCCGGAGCTGGCGCTGGGCGTCTACTTCCACCATTGCGCCATCGCCATGAGCTGCCGGCAACTGGCGCTCGCCGGCCGCTTCCTCGCCAATGGCGGCAAGAACCCTGCGACCGGGCATTCCGTGGTGTCGGCCGAGCGGGCGCGCCGCATCGGCGCCATGATGCTGACCTGCGGCCACTATGACGGCTCCGGCGATTTCGCCTTCCGCGTCGGCATTCCCGGCAAGAGCGGCGTCGGCGGCGGCATATTGGGCATCGTGCCGGGCGTGGCGTCGCTTGCCGTCTGGTCGCCGGGCCTCAATGCCAACGGCAACTCCAAGCTGGGGTCGATCGCGCTGGAAAAGCTGGCCAGGATGATGAACTGGTCGATCTTCGCGCCGTGATGCATGTCGCCCAAAAGTGCGCAGCGGTTTTGGGACAACGACATGCTTGGAATCAAAGAAGCGTTTTAGCCTTTCGCGATCCGGCATAACGCCAGATAAGAAAATCCCGCACGGTCTTCGAGACGGCGCGGGATTTTTTGTCAGAGAACTAGCTCAGGTGGCTGAAAGGCTTAGAAAAAGCCCTTCCGCTGCCACCATCCGCCGCGTTTCGGCTTGTCCTCGGTCTTGTCCTCAGCCTTGGCCGCGGGTTCTTCCGCTACGGTCGAAGACACCACCGGCTCGACCGGCGCATTCACCGCCGCCGGCTTGCGCCGCGACGGGCGGGCCTTCGGCGCCTTCTCGACAGCCACCGCCTCGTCGGACGCAGTGGCCGGCGTCTCGACCTGTGCTTCCGCCTCGGCAGCCGGCTCTTCGGCGACGATTTCGGCCGCGGCCTTCTTCGGCTTGGCGGCACGGCGTGGCTTCTTGGGCTTCTCCGTGCTCGGCGCGTCGTCATTGGCCGGAGCAAGCGCCACCGGCTCTTCGGCCGCTGCGGTAACCACCGGCTCGCTGGCGATCACC
>NZ_RZRV01000120.1:0-633 GCF_004023085.1 Mesorhizobium sp. M7A.F.Ca.US.010.02.1.1
CCTGGTCCAATCTCAAGAATGTCGGCGACGTCGTGGAAGCCGTCCGCGGCTTGCTTGCGAAGGAGGCTTGAATGGACAGGCGCGTCGTTATCACCGGAGTGGGCGGCCTGTGCGGACTGGGCACCGACGCCGCCTCTATGTGGAAAGAGATGCGCGAAGGCCGCTCCGCCATCGGCCCGATCGCCAATTCCGAGCTTCATGACCTGGAGGGCATGACCGGCGCTGAGATCAAGGCGCTGCCCCAGCACGACATCGATCGCAAGCAGCTCGTCTCCATGGCCCGCTTCAGCTTGCTCGCCGTGCTTGCAGCGCGCGAAGCCATGCGGCAGGCCGGACTTTCCTGCGACGAGGGGAATGCCCATCGCTTCGGCGCGACAGTGGGCGTCGGCGGCTTGGGCTGGGATGTGATGGAGGAAACTTACCGGGCCCTCCTTTTGGACGGCGCGAGGCGAGTTGGCATCCTCGCTGTACCCAAAACGATGCCAAGCGCCGCCGCCGGCCAGGTGAGCTTGAGCCTCGGCTTGCGCGGGCCGGTCTTCGGGGTGACCTCCGCATGTGCCTCGGCCAACCATGCGATCGCCTCGGCGGTGGACCAGATCAAGCTGGGCCGGGCCGACGTAATGGTTTCCGGGG
>NZ_RZRV01000121.1:0-633 GCF_004023085.1 Mesorhizobium sp. M7A.F.Ca.US.010.02.1.1
CCTGGTCCAATCTCAAGAATGTCGGCGACGTCGTGGAAGCCGTCCGCGGCTTGCTTGCGAAGGAGGCTTGAATGGACAGGCGCGTCGTTATCACCGGAGTGGGCGGCCTGTGCGGACTGGGCACCGAGGCCGCCTCTATGTGGAAAGAGATGCGCGAAGGCCGCTCCGCCATCGGCCCGATCGCCAATTCCGAGCTTCATGACCTGGAGGGCATGACCGGCGCTGAGATCAAGGCGCTGCCCCAGCACGACATCAACCGGGGGCATCTCATCTCCATGGACCGCTTCAGCTTGCTCGCCGTGCTTGCAGCGCGCGAAGCCATGCGGCAGGCCGGACTTTCCTGCGACGAGGGGAATGCCCATCGCTTCGGCGCGACAGTGGGCGTCGGATTTACCGGTTCGTACGCAACAGAACAAACTTACCGCTCACTGCTTTTGGGTAGCGCAATCCGTGCTGAACTCTTCACTGGAGTAAAGGTGATGCCCAGCGCCGCTTCCGTCCATCTTAGCTTGAGCCTCGGCTTGCGCGGGCCGGTCTTCGGGGTGACCTCCGCATGTGCCTCGGCCAACCATGCGATCGCCTCGGCGGTGGACCAGATCAAGCTGGGCCGGGCCGACGTAATGGTTTCCGGGG
>NZ_RZRV01000122.1:0-572 GCF_004023085.1 Mesorhizobium sp. M7A.F.Ca.US.010.02.1.1
CCCATATCGTGTGCGGCTGTCTCGGCCTGGAGATGCACCCCGGCGTGAAAACCCGTGGCATTGGCTGTGGCGAACAGACCAGGCTGAAGAGCCGACATGACCAGGAACAAAACCGCCAGCATTGCTCGGAGCGGTGCGTTTCCTAGGATCGTGAATCGACCAAGAGTCCTCATCAACCCTTCCGACAATTGTTCGGCTGATTTGTCAAGGCCGCCCTCGACCAGTTTGCTGCAGTGCAACCAAAAGTGAAGGTTGTTGTAAGGACGGTATTGCTCGAAGCCGCCATGTGCCACCACATTTTTCATACATTTTTGTATGGCCTGTTTATGGCCCGCGCAAAAAGCGGCGCTGCGATGTCCGCGATTCCGGTTTTACATCAGGTTCAGCACCGCCCCGGCGACGACCAGATAACGCGAAACCTTCGCGAGGGCGACGATTGCGACAAAGCTCCATAGCGGCTCGCGCAAGACCCCAGCGACCACGGTCAGCGGGTCGCCGATGATCGGCATCCAGCTTAACAGGAGCGACCATCTACCGTAACGGCGATACCAGTTCGTTGCGCGGTTGAGCAT
>NZ_RZRV01000123.1:0-543 GCF_004023085.1 Mesorhizobium sp. M7A.F.Ca.US.010.02.1.1
CTGCCTAGATCCTTGACATCTGACCGGGCGTGGCCGGCGCGCTCGATTAGCTTGCGTAAGAATCCGTTAGGGATACGTTGCCAGAGTTCATGGATGCTTTTGCACCGCGAGAGAAACGCTTGCTCCGTCATGGCAAGCGGAGCCACCTGACCTAGGCGGGAAAGCTCTGGATAGTGTAACCATCCACTAGCCTGCAGTTCCGCACGGGAGAACCCGACGATTTCGGCCGCAGCCTGGGGCATCTCTAGCGTGGTTCTCAGGAAGGCCAAATGATCACCCAGATCCAGCAGTTGGTTCACGAAGCGCTCTGTCTTAGAGACGATGTGCTCTTCGTCTTGACTGAACTCAGCGACCTGAGCAGGGTCTTGCACGTGAGCATAGGCGTGAAGGATCTCACGGTCTGGTTTAGGTTCGTAGAGTTCTCGCATTGGTACCTTGATCAGATTGCGGCCGACTCGAACACAGTCGGTAAAGCTCCACTGCCCACGATAGGATGGGCTGCAGTACCATCGCCCGTAAATCTTAGCCGGGGTGGTGTCGAAG
>NZ_RZRV01000124.1:0-531 GCF_004023085.1 Mesorhizobium sp. M7A.F.Ca.US.010.02.1.1
GTGACTTCCTGCCCGGCCAAAGACTGGTCGTGCGACAGCTTGCCGAACAGTACCGGACCAGCGCCATGCCGGTGCGCGAGGCCTTGCGGCAACTCGTCAGCGACGAGGCGATGTTCGACCACCCAAACCGGGGCGTCATCGTCCCCGAGGCCACGGTGGCGCGTATTTCGGATCTCGTGCGTGTGCGCTGCAGCGTCGAAGGGACGGCGGCCGAATGGGCTGCGACGACCATCACGCCCGAAGAGCTCGATGAATTGGCGAAGCTGAACAGCCTGATGCGCGAGTGCGTCGAGAGCAACGTCATGGCTAACTATCTCGGCCTGAACAGGCGGTTCCATTTCACGATGTACCATGCCGCGCGGTCACCTCTCATTCAGCAGATCATCGAGAAATTGTGGCTGCAGGCAGGACCGTTCTTGAACATCGTCCGCTCGGACGTGACCTACGGCCTGGGCCTGGACCATCACGACGAAATGCTCGCGGCGCTGCGTCGCGCCGATGGCGCCGCTGCGCGCAAGGCGCTGGTGGCCG
>NZ_RZRV01000125.1:0-527 GCF_004023085.1 Mesorhizobium sp. M7A.F.Ca.US.010.02.1.1
ACGTGAAGGGCGCGGATTCCCTTGCGGATGATCGGTTCGTGTTTGCGGCGCGCCAGGATGGCCGTGTGTACCGGCTGATGCAGCGTCGGAGCGCCTTCGACGATGAACGATGGGCGTTCGAGGGCGAACCTGCGCGCATCGTCACTTCTCATATAGCAGGTGCCGCCCGTGCGCCGTAGCATCATCTCCGCCAAGGTTTCCGATCCCATGGAAAGGCGACAGATCGCCAACTCGCCGAGCAATTCGGCATGGGCCTTCTCCAGCAGGACCGTATAGCCCGGACGAATGTAGGTTTCGGGATCGACCTCGGAGAGGGTTCTGGCCACCGTGGAAACCATCACATATTCCTCAACCATCAAATGCTCATAGGAGATTTCGGGTAGGTATCGCGGAGCGTAAAGCACTGCGATGTCGAGATTTCCCATGCTTAGGTCGCTGACCATCTGGTTTGAATAATCCGACTCGACATGGATCGACGATTTGGGAAGAGCCTGACACAGCGTCTCCACCCAACCCGGCAAAACCGA
>NZ_RZRV01000126.1:0-523 GCF_004023085.1 Mesorhizobium sp. M7A.F.Ca.US.010.02.1.1
GATTATCGGCGGCTACTGAGTGGGTATCCTGCGCCGCAACACTTGGCCGCTCGGCTCGATCACGCCTTTGCGGAATGGCATCTCGTCGTGCGACCTCGCGTGTGGCGGTGGTAGCGGCGATCTCAGACATGAAATGGTCGACAAATGTATTTCATCGCCTTGGCAACAGACTATGACGGCACGCTGGCGCACGAGGGGATCGTAGCTGAAAAGACGGTTGCGGCTCTCGAACGGGTCAAGAAAAGTGGCCGCAAGCTCATTCTCGTCACAGGACGAGAACTGCCCGACCTCAAGCGCGTTTTTCCCGAGATCGGCCTGTTCGACAAGGTCGTCGCCGAAAATGGGGCGTTGATCTACACGCCTGCCAGCGAGGAAGAACGTGTGATTTCACCGGCACCGGCGCCCAAGTTCGTCGCCAAGCTAAAAAAGCACGGCGTCAAGCCGCTTTCAGTCGGACGGTCGATCGTTGCGACCTGGGAACCACACCAGGCAACAGTTCTTGAAGTGATCAAAAAACTTGGGC
>NZ_RZRV01000127.1:0-487 GCF_004023085.1 Mesorhizobium sp. M7A.F.Ca.US.010.02.1.1
CGTTGTCTTCATCTTCGACAACATCTCCAACTTCCTGCGCCGCCGGCTGAGCCAGACCATCCACGACTACAACAGGATCCAGGCCGAGCAGGGGTAGGCAACGGCTGCCGTCTCATGAGAAGCCGGCGGGACAGCACCCCCCTCTGTCCTGCCGGACATCTCCCCCGCAAGGGGGAGATCAGATGTCCGTCGGCCTTCGCTAGTCTCCAGCGTTGGAAGGAAGGAGCCGCCAGCGGAACCGCCAATCTCCCCCCTTGTAAGGGGGGAGATCAGATGTCCGTCGGCCTTCGCTAGTCTCCAGCGTTGGAAGGAAGGCGCCGCCAGCGGAACCGCCAATCTCCCCCCTTGCGGGGGAGATGTCCGGCAGGACAGAGGGGGGTGTGAAGGAACGCGGCGGCAGGTGTTGGGCGGCTTCGCTCAGTCCCACTATAAGGAAGGCGCCTACGCCGCCTTCTTCCACCCATTTTTGATATGCTTATACCCTTCC
>NZ_RZRV01000128.1:0-478 GCF_004023085.1 Mesorhizobium sp. M7A.F.Ca.US.010.02.1.1
AGTTTGAACTCCAGCGCCGTCGCCACCGCCTTAAGCGTCACGCCGGCGCAAGCGACCAGCGCCTCCAGCAGCATGTCGCCCGAGCACAGTTCGAGCCCCGAACCGCCGGTAGCCGGATGGAGACCGGCAACGGCCAGCGCCCGGCCCGTCTCAACTTTGCAGGCGATCGACTGGTCGTCGATCGAGCCCCTGGCCCTGAGCGTGACCAGCGCGCTCGACGCGTCGTCGCGATAGGCGTCCTTGAGCGGCGCCTGCATGGCCTTCAGTCCGGTGGCATCCATGTCCAACCCTTTTCGACAGTCATCTTCATCGCTCGTCACGATACTCGAATAGACTCTACGGCCTAAACCTCGATTTCACGACATTTGGATCAGAGTGACAAGCTGTCCGGATATTGGTGCGTCATTAGACCGGGTGCCTTTTCATGCGACCTGGGGCCGCCACGCGATGACGCCATCCGTCCGAGCCCACGAGACTA
>NZ_RZRV01000012.1:0-79861 GCF_004023085.1 Mesorhizobium sp. M7A.F.Ca.US.010.02.1.1
ACGCAGCGGTGTGAGACGGGCATTCTTGTGGATGTTCATTCGGACCCTCCGATGGATGCTGAAGCGTGGTAACTCCAGTCTCCTCGGTCCGGTCCGAATGGACAACCTCTCGAAAGCTCACACCTAGAACTCCTCTTGAAAGCGTATCTAGCTTCAAAGGGCGTGTCGAAACGCGGTCTCCGGCTCGGCTTCGGTCACAAGATCGAGGACATTTACGAAGCCGCAGTGGCCCTAGGAATGCCGCCGATTGGGAACGTGAAGATGATTGCCAACAACCTTGACCTGATGAATTCTCAGCAAGATTTTAGGTACCCGTCGGGGTACAAGCTGAATGTCCCGCCGCCGAGCTTCTGCCGAGAAACGTATAACGCTCTCCACACAGCGATCGAGCCGAGGATCCCCACCGAGGTACTGAAAGCCAACCTCAAATTTCATTGGGATTTTCGGGGGAAGACTGTCATTTGGAAGGACGAATAGCCCGAGGATGATCTTCCCCATCTACGTTGGCGTTCTTATGGCGCTGCTGTCAGCATCCGCCATTGGCGGTGGCGGCAAGGCGATCTTGTTGGGATGGCCGCCTCGCTGACAATGGCCGGGATGGGCACTCGCCGGCTGGCTAGGTTCTTAGCAGGCCATAGCCGGCTGTCTGGTGGAGATCGTCTTTCAGGGCTTTGATCGTCTGTGAAAGGTCGCGAACCTTGTCCATCAGCGTCTGAATGGTCGCCCCGATGGGCTGGATCTTAACGCCTCAATCGTCGCGAGAAGCTCAAGGTAGACGTGGTTCAATTGAACTTTCTCCCTTCGAGAGCTCTCAATGGTGATCGACATGTGCGACCAGGCTCGATCAATTGCCTGTTCGCTTATCCTTCATCGACAAGCGGACGCGTGCCGCCACCTCCCTTCCGTCACGCGAAGGACCCAGCCGGCGAGACCAGACGGCGTGCGTGGCGCAATCTTCTATGTGACGAGCGGCGAGATCGCGTGTGTCCCGCCGTGATGGGATCATCTATTCGTCGAGCGCGGCGCTGGCGCCATCATCGTCGATATCTGCAAACCCTGGGATGATCCAGCAGCTTCTCCTTCGACAGCAGCCCGGCGTCCTCGAGCGCCTCGAAATCCGGCAGCTGGCGCAGCGTGTCGAGCCCGAACTGCGACAGAAAAGTTTTGGTCGTCACATAGGTGTAGGGCGCGCCCGGCTGCGGGCTGCGCGGCCCCGAGGCGACCAGCTGCTCAGCGCGCAGCACGCCGATCAGGTCACGTGACACCTCCTTGCCGAAAAAGCTCGACAGCTCGCCACGGGTGATCGGCTGGAAATAGGCAATGCACATCAAGACAAGCGCCTCCGCCTGCGACAGTTCTTTTGCTCCCTCGCCCGCTGCCGTGCCGAAGGCTGCGTGAATGGCGTCGCCAAAAACCTTTTTGGTCCGGTGCTGCCAGCCGCCGGCGACCGCGACCAGCTCGTAAGGGCGGCCGGCGAGTTCGGCGCGAATGTCGTCGATGATCAGCTCGATATTGCAGTTTTTTCCCACCACCCGCGCGAGGACACTACGTGTCACCGGTTCATTTGCCGCAAAGATCACCGCTTCGACGCGGGCCATCCATTCGCACCAGCGCAGCTCCGGCGGCAGATGTTCCAGTTCGGTGTCGAGCAGCGCCGGCTGATCGTTTGGCTTGCGGCGGGCGGACGCTTCGCTCATCGCTACAGCCCGAACAGCCGGAATGTGGGGCGGCCGGAGAGCTCGCGCACGACCTCCAGTTGCTGCAGCCGTTCGAACAGCCGTCGCGATGCAAAGCGCGACAGATTGTCCGTCGTCAGCGATCCGGACACGGCGTCTTCACTGAGCAGCAGAAAGATTACGTCGCCGGCGCCTTTGGCGCGCAGTTTCGGCGCCACCGCCAGGAGTTTTTCGGCCCGGCGCGACAGCTCGGCGGCCAACCGACAAGCGTCCGCGGCGGCCGCGACGAGCGCGATGCAAACCGCCCGCTCAAAATTCTTGTCCCCGGGCCGGATGCGCCGGCCACCGCCGGCCTCGGTGCGGAAAGATGGTCCAAAACCCTGCGCCATTAGGAGCGGCAGGGGCTGCGGCCAGCCCAGGCGTTGCGCCAGTACCAGGTCGGCGAGCCACCAGCCAAAGACTTCGGCATCGGGACGCATGGCGACGACCTCAGCGGCGATCGCCGCGGCGTCGAATGGCGCCGACCGCTGGGATACCCCGAGTTTTTCGATCTGCGTGCAAAGGTCGGCGAGCGCGGCGCCGTCCCAATGGAGGCCAAGCTGGTCGAGTATCTTCCCGAGCCGGCCGGGCGTAGCGGCGGGCGGCTGCCTGGCCAACTGCCGCCAGGCGCCAAAGACGGCGCCTGCGGGACCGGGGTCAGCACGTAGGGGACGCAAATGCCAGGCATCGCGCAAGGCGGCCGCATCCTCGGCGCGGCCGGCGAGCCGCATGCTGGAGGCGGCGCAGCGAACCGCCAGCCGCTGCCGCCAAGCGCCGGCCCAGGCTGCCTGCGCGCGGGCGAGCGTGTCGAGGGCACCCAGGGCGGCGCCGGCCCGGAAGGCGGCGTCGCCGTCACTCGGCGCGCCGGCGCTTGTGATCGCCCACGCGGGAACGGAGGGCGGCGCAGAGGAGCTGGCGGTCGCGGGATCGAGGCGAATCATAATTTGGAGAGTAAAGTGCCGGTGCGCTTTTCGCCATGATTTTCGTGCCAAAACGCACAGCCTGTCGGATCAGCACAACGACTGATAGTGTTGCATTATCAATCTCTTCACGAGTTCGTCCCTGCTAAGCCATTTGGCCAACAAGTAAGTCTCGACAGGGCACCTTTTTGCGCAGCCGGACGAAACTCCGTTCGGAAATGTGCCGGCTCGCGGCGTAGGAGCCTGCTCAGGTTCAGATGTCATGAAGGCATCTAACGCCCGATCTGCCGCGCAACTTCGGTCCCATATTCATTGCCGACGGGGTATCTGAGGGCGACGTTTTTTGCGGGTTTTTCCTGGTCGGCTTTGGAGGTGATGCTGGCGCCGATTGTCACAGGCTACTTCACTATCTGTTCCTTGACCGATGAGATCTTTTGCGCTGCGGCGCTCCCGTCTTTGCTGTGGGTCACCTTCTGACCCAAGCCCCAACGTACACACGCGGGAGTGTCCTACAAGCCATCGGTTTCGACAGATCGGATGGATTGGGCAGGCGAGCCCAAAAGCTGCGAGCTTAGAGCGGTTATAAATCGTAGTTGTAGCTGTGTAACAAACTGTGTAACAAAAAGCGCGAAAAGACTAGTATTTTCAGTATCATAGAGGTGAAAGGGAATCCCTCCCTCTCCGCCATTTAGCCCAAGAACCTGACATCTCCTGGGCTGCTAGCCGCCTGCCGCATATCGCGCGCATATCGCGCAGCCAACAGGACAAAGCCGCCCGAGCCGGGACACTCTGGCCTTTGCGGAGGCGTAAAGCTTCGGCGATGGGCAGGCCCATTCGGCTCTCCGCACATGGTTTTCTGTCCGCAAGCGCAGCCATGTCGCTGTGAATTTGCCAGCCGGTTTGGCCCAAATGGGGGAAGTGGCCGGCCCAAGATCTCGTAATGGTTGGTTCGCCCAGCCAGTTAGGAGACCACTATGCGCAAAGCCTCTCTCGCCGTCACAGTCGTCGGCACGGCCTTCTTCAGTCTTTCCACTGTCGCATCGGCATGCGTGTCGATGGACGGCAACTTCGTCGTAAACAACTGCAATTATCGCGTCATGGGAAATTGCAAAGGCTCGGATGGCAGTTGGGGTGGCTTCGGACCCATCCGCCCGGGCGGTCGTGAGGTAACTTCCAAAAGACGCGATGCCGGCTGGGACGTCAGCTATTGCAATTACGATTCATGGGTGGCCGGCACATGTCGGCCGAAGGATCCCAGGCAAATGTAAGCCGCTTTCAAGCATGTCACTTTGCGGCTCGGCTCGTTGCTGACGATGTGGCCGGCGTCGAACACCGGCCACTCTGTCGGTGCACGATAAATCCGTTACTGCTCCTTCTTGAACAGGTCCTGGAAGATCAGCTGGCCCCAAGTGCGGCCGCGTGCGTGCACCAGTGCGCCACCCTCGTTGAGCTTCCCCAGCTTGACCGGTGCGAACCCGAGTTGTTTGGCTAAGGCCGCCACGGGAGCGATCGCGTCCTCGTCGTCGCTCGACAGGAAGACGACCCGGTGCCCGCCCTCCACGATCGGATCGGCAGCCAAAGTCGCCGCGATCAGGTGATTGAAGCCTTTGACCAACTTGGCGCCGGTGAACGCCTTTGCGACGAAAGCGGAGGACGGCAGACCGTCCAGCTCTTCAGGGACTGGAAACACGTTCGTCGCGTCGATGATCGTCTTGCCTTCCCAGCTTGACAGAGCCTTCGCAACATCTGGGTGCGACTCGAAACGAACCGCCAGAAAGACGATGTCCGCCTTGATCGCTTCCGCCAGCGTTTTCGGGATAATCGTGGGTCCGATCGCGGCCGCATCGGCTGCAAAGCTTTCCGGGTCGCGCGTGGTAGCCACGGACACTTCGATGCCGTTGCGGGCAAACGCCTTGGCAAGAGCGTGGCCGATCTTGCCGAAGCCAATAATTGCATAGCTCATGTATATTCTCCTTCAGTTTACCACGCCCTGCGGGCTCAAAATATCGAATGGAGTGACCGGCCGGGCGCAGGGCGTCAGATTTGCGCCAAGCCGCCGTCGACGGCTACCTCACTGGCGGTCATGAAGCTGCTGTCCGATGACGCGAGAAAGGCAGCCGCCGCTCCAATCTCAGCCGGATCGGCCATGCGCTGGAGCGGGTTCATCGAGGCAAAGGCCTTCAAGCCCTCCTCCCCTATCGCTGCCTTCGCGAGTTCGGTCGCTGTCGGCCCGGGCGACAGCACGTTTACCCGGATGCCGGTGCCCTTCAGGTCCTCCGCCCAGCTCCGCGCAAGATTGCGCACGGCCGCCTTGCTCGCGCTGTAGACGCTGAATGCGGGGGCGCCCGTGGTGCCGGCGCTCGATCCGGTCAGGATGA
Source organism: Mesorhizobium sp. M7A.F.Ca.US.010.02.1.1 (assembly GCF_004023085.1). Classification (NCBI taxonomy): domain Bacteria; kingdom Pseudomonadati; phylum Pseudomonadota; class Alphaproteobacteria; order Hyphomicrobiales; family Phyllobacteriaceae; genus Mesorhizobium; species Mesorhizobium sp. M7A.F.Ca.US.010.02.1.1. Next base: position 5,014 of record NZ_RZRV01000012.1, read on the forward strand.
TCGAACCGCCCTCGCCCATCAGCGGCAGCGCCTTCTGGACCGTGAAGATCGTACCCTTCACATTGGTGTCGAAGGTTTCGTCAATGTGCTCGGCGGTGATCTCGCCGAGCGGAAGCAGGCCTCCCGCCCCGGCATTGGCGAAGACGATGTCGAGGGTTCCGCGCTCGGCCTTCACCGCTGCGTAGAGCCGGTCGAGGTCGGCCTCGTTGGAAACCGAGCCTTTCACCGCGCGGGCATTAGGCCCGAGGTCGGCCACGGCGGCATCTAGCGCTTCCTGCCGGCGGCCGAAGATGAAGACGAAGGCGCCCTCCTCGATGAAGCGCTTCGCTGCGGCGCGGCCGATGCCGGTGGCGCCACCCGTAATAACCGCAACCTTACCGTCTAGTTTTCCCATAACTCAATCCTTCCAGGCTCTGTCTTTGGTCGTTCGGGTAAGCCCCGAGAACCTCTAGATGGGCCCGTCAGAGTCACGCCGTGAGTGCGGATGCGCGCACATCGGTGGTGCAAAATCGATCCGCTTTCAGGAACTGACGCCAGCCGTGACGATCCGTGTCCGCCATTCGGAATTGCGCCGCCCCTGTCGACATAAGCTATGATGTCCCGCCCGTACTGCTGTAGCATGCGTTAGATACGGGCTTTGGAAGGCGCACCGCGCGGTGCCGGATTGCACCATGATCGACTGGGATGACATTCGCTACTTTCTTGCCGTCGCGCGCGGAGGCTCGGTGCGGGCTGCCGGCGCGCAGCTCGGGGTGAATCACTCGACCGTGCTGCGACGCGTCGCCCAGCTCGAGGAACGCCTCGGAGCGCACATGTTCGAAAAGCTGCCTTCGGGCTACCGCCTGACGGCTGCGGGCGAGGAGGTCCTCGATCTCGCGAACCAGATGGAAGCGTCGTCGCACCAGCTGGAGACGCGCGTCTTCGGGCGCGACCAGGGTGTGCGCGGGCTTCTGCGGGTGACGCTGGCACCTCCCCTCGCGACACACCTGCTCATGCCGGACTTCGCCGATTTCGCGCGTCTGCACCCGGACATCGAGATGGAAATCCTGTCGTCCGGCGAGCTGGCAAATCTGACCAGCCGAGAGGCCGACGTCGCGATCCGCGTCGTCTACGACCGCAAAACCCTGCCGCTCAATCTTCACGGCCTGAAGGGACCGGAGGTGTTCGGCGGCGTCTACATGTCCCGCGATCGCCTGGCCGCGTGGCGTGCGGGCGCGCCTGATCCCATCCGGTGGATCGTCATAAGCGTTCATGGAATTCCAGAGTGGGCCGGCGCGGGTGAGGTTCGCACCGCGGGGGTTCCATTCAGGACCACGGACGCCGAGGCGCAGATCGTTGCCGTACGGCAAGGTCTCGGGATCACGACACTGCCGTGCTTCGTCGGAGATGCCGACCCCCTGCTGGTGAGGGTGCCGGGCACCGACCTGCACATGTACGGAACGCTCTGGCTTCTCACACAGGGGGAGACACGCAAGACGAAGCGCGTGCGGCTCTTCACGGAGTTCGTATCCCGCAGGCTCGCCGCCTACGCTCCGCTTTTCACGGGACTGTCCATATCGCGCGACTGACGCCCCGCGGGTCGACGCTGCGGGATAAGCGGACAGCGGCACCTATTGCGGTTGCAGATGCTCAGCCATGAAGTCGATGAACGCCTCAGTCTGGGCCTGATCTGTCGACTGGCCGGCCAGAGAACATTGAACTGATCGGTCTCGGCGGGGGCATGGGCGGTGGAGGAATGGGCGGCGACGGAACAGGAGGTTTCGGAACGGATGCCTTCTCCGAAGATCCCTATGCTTCAGGGCGCGTGACCAGTCGCTGATCTGACCTCAGGCCGAACCATCGGATTGGTGCTCGGCAATCGCACTCAGAAAAACCTGGCCGAACTCCTTCAGCTTTGCCGCCCCAACCCCATTCACTTCAGCGAAGGCGTCGAGGTCGTTTGGGCGGCGCTCTGCCATGTCGATCAGGGTGCGATCGGAAAACACCACATAGGCCGGCACCTGGCGCTCCTTGGCGAGCCGCAGTCGCAAGGTCTTCAGCGCGGCCAGCAGCCCGGTGTCCACATCCGATTGCCCGAAATCCTGCCCGGAGCGCGTCTTGCCGCGCAAGGCGCGGCTGCGTACCTCGACACGATAATGGAACGGCACCTCGCCACGGCCAAGCGCCTGGCCCTTTTCGGCGATGGCGAGCCCGCCATGGCCGGCCGGATCCGGGATCAGGAACCCGCCGGCGACGAGTTGCCGGATCAGCGACAGCCAAAAATCCTTCTTATGCGCCAGTCCGCTGCCGAAGCTGGCGAGCCTCTGGTGGTTCCTGGCCAGCACCTTCTCGGTTTCATGGCCGAGCAGAATGTCGATGACATGGCCGGCACCGAAGCGTTCGCCACTCTGGGCGATGGCTGCCAGGATGATCCGCGCCTCCGCTCCGCCATCGGCGCGCGGCGCCTGGTCGAGGCAGGTGTCGCAATTGCCGCAAGGCTGCGCTTCTTCGCCGAAATAGCCGAGCAGCACCTGGCGGCGGCACTGCGCCGTCTCGCAATAGCCGATCAGCGTGTCGAGCCGGCCATGCGAGCGCCTCTTGTGCTCGGGCGGCGCATCCTCGTCGTCGATGAACATCCGGCGCATGCGGATATCGCCAAGGCCGAACAGCATATGCGCCTCGGCGTCCCGCCCATCGCGGCCGGCGCGGCCGATCTCCTGGTAGTAGGCCTCCAGGCTGCCCGGCATGTCGGTGTGGAAGACATAGGCGACATCAGGCTTGTCGATGCCCATGCCGAAAGCGATGGTCGCCACCATGACGACGCCTGAAAGGGTCATGAAGCTGTTCTGGTTGGCGTCTCGCGCCTCCTTGCTCATGCCGGCATGATAGGCGAGCGCGGTCACGCCGTTCTTCTCGAGGAAGGCCGCCATCTCCTCCGTCTTCTTGCGCGACAGGCAGTAGACGATGCCGCTGCGGCCGGGATGGCGCGCGACGAAGCGCAGCAATTGCCGCTTGCTGTCCTGCTTGGCCTCGATGGCAAGCTTGATGTTCGGCCGGTCGAAGCCCAGCACCAGGGTCTCGACGCGCTCGGCAAATAGCCGGGATTCGATGTCGGTGCGCGTGCCTTCGTCCGCCGTTGCCGTCAGCGCGATGATCGGCACGTTGGGAAAGATGCCGCGCAGACGCGACAGGTCCTCGTATTCGCGCCGGAACGCCGGCCCCCATTGCGAGATGCAATGCGCCTCGTCGACGGCGATCAGGCTGATATCGAGCCTGGCCAGCGCCTCGAGCATGCGCTCGGTCATCAGCCGCTCCGGCGCGAGATAGAGCAGGCGCGTCTGGCCCGAGGCGACGCGACGCCATGCGGCGATATTGGCATCGCGGTCGATCGAGGAATTGATCGTGTCGGCCGCCACGCCGGCAAGCCGCAAGGCGGCGACCTGATCCTGCATCAGCGCCACCAGCGGCGAAACGACAATGGTGAGCCCACCCAGGACCAGTGCCGGCACTTGGTAGCAGAGCGATTTGCCCGCACCTGTCGGCATGACGGCCAGCACATGACGCCCAGCCAGCAGCGCGTCCATGACATCGGCCTGGCCGGGGCGAAAATCATCGAAGCCGAACACGTCTTTCAGCACGCGCCGCTTGGGATCTCGCTCTTCTGTCGCGACGGCCGCCGGTGCCTGCATCACCGCGCGTCCACGGTCGGCGTGCTTATTGGCATGTCATAGCCGAACTCGGCGCAGAAACGCCGGACGCCGACGAGAAATGCCGGGGGCAGACCGTCGAGATAGGTCCTGAATTCTTCATTCCGTTCCCATTTTCTCAACGAAGCCACCCGGATCGGATTGTCCGGATCCTCGCTGAAACGAATGCGCGGTGTCAGTCCGAACGACTGCGCGATTCTGTCCTGCTGCGCATCGGGCGCGCCGATCATGTCTTCGTAGCGGACAAAGAGTATCTGCCGGTGCGGTTGTGCCTTCTTCAGCCGGGTCAGCGCGTCGTATTCGGCCAGCCAGCGATGCGGCGTGACGTGGAACCGACGCTCGTGGCGTGTTTGCGGATGCGAACTTGTCAGCGTGTCGAATGGATGGCGCACACAATAGATCAAGCCGATGGAGGGAGGTAGCTTCGCCAGATGCGCAAAACCGCGCGCATCGCGCTTGACGACGAGGTTCGATTCCGGCCGATCCAGCATGTCCAGCATTGTGTATCGCGCTTCGGGCGGATGGACGAAAATATCCCCGAAACACCTCATCAGCCGCTGTGTCAGCGTCGTTCCGCTACGCGCGCAGCCCGAAATGAAAATTCTGTTGGCGGGCGTTGCGCGTGCGTATGTGCGTCTTTGCATGCGCTGTTTCAGAGACAGCGGCACGAATCGCAGAAACTCCCGCATAACCCTTCGCGCGGCCGCTCCAAACGCAGCCTCAAGCCTGCGCGCGCCCTTCATCCGCAATTCCGCTGGCGCAATGCGGCAACCCGATCTTGCATCAGGGCCACCCGGGACGAAACGCGCCGCCTGCGGGCCACGGCCAAGATGCTCATCGCCGATGCCTGCATCAGGCAGACACCGGGCTGCAATTTCGTGGATTGGAGAGGATGTGGAAACCGGTCAAAACGACTCTCCGCATGGGCACCTTGCCTTAGCGCAGCTGACACCGGACCACAACCAGAACAAGCCGGCCCAAGGAAAGCCTGCGGCGCGAACGCGGAAGCTGACCGATTGATCCAAGGCTCGCCGCAGCACCTTCCCTTGTGAGACCTGCACCCCCGCTGGATTCCGCCACGCACCACGATGTAAGCTCGGCCCGACAAGTCAGGGAGGGCGCGATGCTGCAGGCCATTCAGGATGCTCTCGGCGAGCGGTTTCGGTTGCAGCGTGCTGCCTTCGAGGCGCAGCCTTTCCCCAACTTTGGCATCCGCAAGGATCGCCTGAAACGCCTGTTGGCGTTGACCGAGCGGCATGAAGCCGACATCTGCACCGCCATCGACACCGACTTTGGCGGCCGTTCCGCGCATGAGACGCGTCTTGCGGAACTGTTCGTCGTGCGCGCCGGTATCCGCCACGCGCTGTCGCACCTCAGGGGCTGGCGCGAACGCCGCGTTGTCACCACCATGCCGTTCCTGCCCGGCCGAAATCGCCTCGTCCCGCAGCCGCTCGGCGTCGTCGGCATCGTGTCGCCCTGGAATTATCCTTTCCAGCTCGCCGTCGCGCCGGTCACGGCGGCACTCGCGGCCGGCAATCGCGTGCTTATAAAACCTTCCGAATTGACGCCGGCATTTTCAGCGCTGCTGGCCAAACTCGTTGCCGAGCATTTCGCACCCGATGAGCTCAGCGTCATCAGCGGCGACGCGGAGATGGGAAAGGCCTTCGTGTCGATGCCTTTCGATCATTTGCTGTTCACCGGCTCGACCGCGGTCGGACGCCAGGTCGCGATCGCCGCGGCCGCCAACCTGACCCCGGTCACGCTCGAACTCGGCGGCAAGTCGCCGGCAATCTTCGATCCGTCATGCGATCTCGACGCGGCGGTATCCAGCATTGCCTATGGCAAGCTGTTGAATGCCGGGCAGACCTGCATCGCGCCGGATTATCTTCTGGTCCCGAAGGGGCGAGCAGACGCGGTCGCCGCGAAGCTCGCAACGGCGATCGCGAAGCTCTACCCGACCCTGCGCGACAACCCCGATTATACCGCCATCCTCAGCGATCGGCACCACCAGCGCCTGCGCGACATGATCACTGAAGCGCGTGACGCCGGCGCCGATGTCACCGAAATCAACCCGGCCAGTGAGGAGCTTGGCGGTACCAGCCGGAAATTGCCGCCGACCCTGGTCCGCAACGCCGGCGCAAACCTGCGGCTGATGCGCGAGGAGATTTTTGGGCCGGTACTGCCCATCGTCGAATATGCCGGGATCGACGAGGCGATAGCCCATGTGAACGGGGCGGACCGGCCGCTGGCGCTCTACTGGTTCGGGCGCGACAGCGGCAACCGTCAACGCATCCTGCATGAGACCGTCGCCGGCGGCGTCACCATCAACGACTGCATGCTGCATCTGGTGCAGGAGAACCAGCCTTTCGGCGGCGTCGGCGCCAGCGGCGTGGGCGCCTATCACGGCGAATGGGGCTTTCGCACCTTCAGCAAGGAGAAGCCGGTTTTCCTGCAGTCCCGGCTGAGCGCGGGAGCCTTGTTGCGCCCGCCCTACGGCAAGACGTTCGAGCGGCTCTTCAGCCTGCTCCGGCATATCACCTGACCGACGCAGTCACCGCCATCACGAACACCCGGCGCGTTAAGCCTATGTTCACCATCATGCGGCAGGTTCGCATCCTGCGGTCATGTCTTGAGTACCGCGGCGCCACAAGCGCCCAGGCAACAACCCGCGCCTCTTTTGAGGTGCGGGTCTTCCCTGGCTAGCCGAGGAAATCGGCCCGGTGCGGCGTGAAGCTGTCGACCAGCCGCCCTGCTTCCAGCGCCTTGACGCCGTGCACCAGACCGGACGGCACAATGAAGCTGCCGCCGGTCTCGATGGTTTCGGTCCTACCGTCGATGGTCACCTCGAAGCGGCCCTCGGCGACATAGCTAGCCTGGACGTGTGGGTGCGAATGCAGGGCGCCGACGCCACCCTTGTCGAAGCCGAATTCGACCAGCATCAACTCGTCGGTATGCAGGAGAACGCGTCGCCTGTTGCCGTCCGGGGTCGGCGTCCAGGCGCCCTCGCCGGCATGCGCGAAAATCTTTGTGGTCATCGTCGTCTCCTCATCGCGCAAGCCAGCCGCCATCCACAGGCACCACCGCTCCATGCATGTAGTTCGACGCCGGCGCCAGCAGGAACACGGCGGCATCGCCAATGTCGCCCGCTTCCCCCCAGCGACCGGCCGGGATCCGCGCCAGGATGGCGGCGCTGCGGTCGGGATCGGCGCGCAGCGCCTGCGTGTTGTTGGTCTCGATATAGCCCGGCGCGATGGCGTTGACGTTGATGCCTTTTTGCGCCCATTCGCAGGCGAGCAGCCGGGTGATGCCGAGCACGCCATGCTTCGAGGCCGTGTAAGACGCGACACGGATGCCGCCCTGAAAGCCCAGCACCGAGGCGATGTTGACGATCTTGCCTTTCCGCTCAGCGGCCAAGGCACGCCTTGCAAAGCTTTGGCAGAGCAAGAAAACCGTCTTCAGGTTGACGTCCATGACGTCGTCCCAATCGGCCTCTCTGAGATCGACGGCATCGGCGCGGCGGATGATGCCGGCATTGTTGACCAGCCCGTCGAGCGGACCGCTTTCGTCCCAGATCCGGTCGAGCAACGGGCCGGCGGCCGACGTGTCGGCGAGGTCGGCGCTCACCGCTTCGAATTGCCCGCCCACCGCGGCAATCTTGTCTGCCGTATCGTCCATCGACGAGCGGCCGACGCCGACCACCGCGCCCCCGGCGCGTGCGACGCACACGGCGATGCCTTGGCCGATGCCGGTGTTGGCGCCGGTGACCAGGATACGTTTTCCGGCAAGGCTGAAGGGGTCGCTCACCGCAGATCGCCCAACGCCACCGGGTCGACATCGGTATAGTCGACATTGTCGCCGGCCATCGCCCAGATGAAAGCATAATTGGAAGTGCCGGCACCGGAGTGGATCGACCATCCCGGCGACAGCACCGCCTCCTCATTGCCCATGACGATATGGCGCGTCTCGTCAGGCTCGCCCATGAAATGGAAGACGCGCGCCGTCTCGGCCAGGTCGAAATAGAGATAGGCCTCCATGCGCCGGTCATGCACATGGCATGGCATGGTGTTCCACACCGATCCTGGAGCCAACTGAGTCATGCCGACCACCAGCTGGCAGGTCTTCACGCCCTCGGCATGGATGAACTGGAAGATCGAACGCTCGTTGCAGGTGTCCTTGCTGCCGAGATCGAGGCGCTTGGCGTCGCCGATGCGGATCAGCCGGCTGGGCCAGGCCTGATGCGCAGGCGCGCTGAGCAGATAGAATTTAGCCGGCGCGGTCTTGTCCACCGAGGCGAAGGACACGTCGGTGGTGCCCATGCCGAGATAGAGCATGTCGCGCGCCTGCAATTCGAAGGACTGGCCGCCGGCCGTGATGACGCCCGCGCCGCCGATGTTGACGGCGATCAGCTCGCGACGGTCGAGAAAGTTCTTCGTGCCGGTCGGCTTGATCGCTTCCAGCGGCAGCGGTGCGCCAGTCGGCACGGCGCCACCAACGATCATGCGGTCGTAATGGGTGTAGGTCAGGCTGATGCGGCCGCGCTGGAACAGGCCGTCAATGTGGAAATTGTGACGCAGCTCATCGGTTCCCATCGCCGCGGCGGCGACCGGGTCGATGGCAAAGCGTGATGTACAGTCGATATGGCTCTGGCTCATTTTCGTCCTGACTTGAGATGGGTCATTTGCCGGCGGCGGCCTTGACCGAACTGGAATAAAAAGCCTGACGTGCATGCAGCCGCTCGCGGTAACGCTGCTGGCTGGCGGTGAGGTGTGCGCGCATCGCCTCGCGCGCGGCCTCGGCATCGCCAGAGGTAATGGCGTTGAGGATCACCAGGTGCTCGCGCTGGAGCCCGCGCTGGTAGCTGTCGGATTGCGCCAGTTCGGTCGACCAGGGCGAAGTCACGTCGCACGGGATGGCGCGCCGGCCGAGCACGTCGAGCATCTCGACATAGAAGGGGTTGCTGGTGGCGCTGGCGATGGCGCGATGGAAGGCGAGGTCGGCCGGACCGGTCGGCTCGCTGGCAAGCAGCAGCCGCTCGAATTCGAAGAAGGCTTCCTGGATCGCCGCCTCCTGCGCGGCGTTGCGACGGATGGCGGCGAGCCCGGCCGATTCGATCTCGATCGCCAGCCGCACTTCGAGCACGTTGAGTGCGATCGAATCCTTGCTGCCCATGTCGGCGGCCAGCGCGCCGAACATTGTCGAGATGTGCTCTGTGACGAAGACGCCGGCGCCCTGGCGCGGTTCGACCAGCCCGTCGGCGGCAAGCTTGGCCAGCGCCTCGCGGATGACGGTGCGGCTGACGCCGAAGGTTTCGGTCAGTTGGCCTTCGGTCGGTAATTTATGGCCGGGCAGGATCTCACCCGCCTGCAACTGCTTGCGGATCGTCGCGACCACGGTCTCCGACAGTTTGGGTTTTCTCTCGACCCTGAGGTCGGTTGCGGTGTCCGATGCCATGTCGCCCCTATTTGAAGACGCTCGGTAGCCAGAGCGAAATGGCCGGAATGTAAGTGACGAGCCCCAGTACCACGAGCCCGGCCCCATAGAACGGCCAGATCGAGCGCATCGCTTCCCAGACGGATATCTTGCCCACTGCGCACGCCACGAACTGCACAGCGCCCACCGGCGGCGTATTCAGCCCGATGCCGAAGTTGAGGATCATGATAACGCCAAAATGCACCGGGTCGACGCCGTAGGCTTGCGCCACGGGCAGGAAGATCGGCGTGCAGATGATAATCGTCGGCCCCATGTCCATGAAGGTGCCGAGGAACAGCATCAAGACGTTGAGCAGGAGAAGCACGACCAGCGGATCGTCCGAGATCGCGTTCATGGAGGCTATGAGCGCTGCCGGCACTTTCAGGAAGGCCATCAACCACGAGAACGCCGCCGCCATGCCGATAATGAGCAGCACCATGGCCGTGGTGCGCACGGCACCATGGGTGGCATGGACGAAACCTTCCCAAGTCATCTGCCGGTAAACGAAGACAGTAACGAGCAACGCATAGATGACCGCGACGCAGGAACTCTCGGTCGCCGTGAAAACGCCCGATCGTACGCCACCGAAGATGATCGCGATCAGCAGCAGGCCGGGCACCGCGACAGCGAAGAGATGCGCGACGGCGGTGAAGCCCGGAAACGGCTCGGTCGGATAGCCGCGGGAGCGCGCCACGAAATAGGCGGTGATCATCAGCGACAAGGCCAACAGCAGGCCCGGAATGATGCCGGCCGTGAACAGGTCGGCGATGGAGATCTTTCCACCTGCCGAGATCGAGTAGATGATCATGTTGTGCGACGGCGGCAGGAGCAGCGCGATCAGCGCCGCCATCGACGTGACGTTGACGGCGTAATCCGCTCCATATCCACGCGCCTTCATCTGCGGGATCATCAAGCCGCCGACCGCCGCTGCCTCGGCCACGGCGGAGCCCGAAATGCCGCCGAATAGTGTAGCGGTCGCAATGTTGACCTGCCCGAGGCCGCCGCGCAAATGGCCAACGAGCGAGCCGGCGAAGGCAACGATCTTGCTGGCGATGCCGCCGCGCACCATCAAGTCGCCGGCATAGATGAAGAAGGGAATGGCCAGCAGCGAAAAGACGCTCATGCCGGAATTCAGGCGCTGGAACACGATGAGCGGCGGCAGGCCCATGTAGAGGACGGTGGCAAAGCTTGCGACGCCGAGGCAGAAAGCGATCGGCGTGCCGATAAGCATCAGAAGGGTGAAGACGCCGAAGAGGATCCAGAGTTCCATGCCGTCAGACCTTCACGTTCGCCGTGTCGAGTTCGGTTGCGACTTCCGCCGGCGGCAGTTCATCGAGCACATCGTCGATCGGCGCACCGGAGAGACGAAGCACGATGCGCTCCAGCGTGAAGAGCGCGACGAGCACGCCTCCCGCGACCAGCGGGACGTAGTCCCAGCCCCCCGATATGCCGAGCGACGGCAAGGTAGCGCCCCAGGTCAATGCGACCAGTTGGCTGCCATACCAGATCATACCGATGCCGAAGGCGAGCGCGACGAGGTCCGAGATCATCCGCAGCCAACGCTTGCCGCCTTTGGGCAGCACGTAGAGCAGGACGTCGAAGCCGAGGTGATAGTTCTCGCGCACCCCGACGGCAGCGCCGAGGAAAATGAACCAGCTCATCAGCATCACCGAGCCCTGCTCGGTCCAGCTTGGCGAGCGGTTCAGGACATAACGACCGAACACCTGCCAGGCGACGAAGGCGGTCATCAGCACCAGCCCGATGCCTGCGACCCATAGCGCCGCTGTGCTGACGCGCGACATCATGCGGGCGACGCCGGACAGGGGCGGTCTGTGTGCTGGGCTGGAGGTCACCGGTTCTCTCCGCAAGGGGGATGGCGGCGCGGAATGCCCGCGCCGCCGCTTGATCACTGCACGGCCTTGATGGCTTCGACCATGGCCTTCAACTTGTCGTCCTTGACGTGCTTCTCGTAGACCGGACCCATGGCGTCGATGAAGGGCTGCTTGTCCGGCGTCGTGATCTGCGAACCGGCCGCTTCGACTTTGGCGCGCGATTCCTTGACCTTGGCGGTCCACAGCTCGCGCTGCCTGGCGACGCTCTCCTTGGCGGCCGCCTTGAAGATCGCCTGATCCTCCGGCGTCAGCTTGTCCCAGCTCGACTTCGCCATGACGAAGGCTTCCGGCACCATAGTGTGCTCGTCGAGCGAATAGAACTTGGCGACTTCCGCATGCTTTGCGGTGTCGTAGCTCGGAAAATTGTTTTCCGCGCCGTCAATGACCCCGGTCTCGATCGCCGAATACACCTCGCCATACGGCATCGGAGTCGCGTTGGCGCCGAGTGCCGCCACCATGTCGACGAAGATGTCGGACTGGATGACGCGGAACTTCATGCCGGACAGATCGGCTAATGAGTTGATCGGTTTCTTCGAATTGTAGAAGGAGCGCGCGCCACTGTCATAGAAGGCGAGCAGCACCAGCCCGACCTGTTCGAACGCCGCCGCGATCTGATCGCCGACCGCCCCGTCCATGACCTTGTGCATATGGTCTTCCGAGCGGAAGATATAGGGCAGCGAGGGCACAGTGGTTTCGGGAATGAGCCCGTTGAACGGCGCCATCGAGATGCGGTTGAGGTCGATCACGCCGGTGCGAACCTGCTCGATCGTGTCCTTTTCTTCGCCTAGCTGCGCGGAATGATAGAGCTCGACCGCATAGCGGCCGGCCGTACGCTCCTTTACAAGCTCGCCGAAATATTTGACTGCCTCGACCGTCGGATAGCCGTCCGGGTGGGTGTCGGACGAGCGCAGAACCGTCTGGGCGCTTGCCATTCCGGCCATCAGTGCGGCGGCGAGCAGCGCAGCTCCCGTCAGTCTTGAAAAATGCAACATGGTTTCCTCCCTTTGCATTGCGGGCGAGTTGCCCCTTCAGAGCCGATACGCCTTTTTCGCCAGCGTATAGGTCAGTTCCCGCGCCAGCTCATGCGCCTCGTCCTCGCGCAGCCTGTGCTCGGCGACGAGACGCGCCAGGAACGCGCAGTCGACCCGCCGCGCCACATCGTGACGTGCCGGGATCGATGGAAAGGCGCGGGTATCGTCATTGAAGCCGACGGTGTTGTAGAAGCCGGCCGTCTCGGTGGTCATCTCGCGGAACCGCTGCATGCCTTCCGGGCTGTCGTGGAACCACCAGGCCGGCCCGAGCTTCAGCGCCGGGTAGACGCCGGCCAGCGGAGCCAGCTCGCGCGCATAGCTGGTTTCGTCGAGCGTAAAGAGAATGACGGTGAGGTCGCGCTCCAGCCCGACGCAGTCGAGCAGCGGCTTCAGCGCCGTCACATAGTCGGTCCGGGTCGGGATATCGAAGCCCTTGTCGCGGCCGAATTTTTGGAAGATTGCGGGCGAATGGTTGCGCCAGGAGCCGGGATGGATCTGCAGGACCAGCCCATCGTCGAGGCTCATCTTGGCCATCTCGGTCAGCATCTGGGCGCGGAACAGTTTTCGCTCGCGCTCATCGTCGGAACCACGGCGAACCCGATTGAACAGCTCTTGCGCCGCCGCATCCGAAAGATTGGCGGTCTCGGCCGTCGGATGGCCATGATCTGACGAAGTCGCGCCGAAGCTTTTGAAGAAGGCGCGCCGCTGGCGATGCGCGTCGAGATATCCGGCCCAGCTGCCGGTGTCGCAGCCGGTGATCTCGCCGAGCCGATCGAGATTGGGTGAAAACCCCTCGAAATCAGGATCGACGACGGCATCCGGCCGGTAGGCGGTGACCACACGGCCCTGCCAGCCGCTGTCGCGGATCATCTGGTGCCATTTGAGATCGTCGAGCGCGCCTTCCGTGGTCGCGATGACCTCGATGTTGAAACGCTCGAACAGCGCGCGCGGGCGAAAATTCTCCCACTGCAGCAGCGTTGCAATCGTGTCGTAGTGGCGGTCGGCCGTCGCGGCGGTCAGCGGTTCGTCGATGCCGAACAGATCGGCAAGTACGTGGTCGAACCACAGCCGGGTCGGTGTGCCCCGAAACAGATAATAGTGCTCGGCAAAGCGCCGCCAGATCGTCCGGCCGTCGGTTTCGACAGGCGCGCCGTCCAGCGTCGCGACGCCGAGATCCTCGAGGCGGACGCCCTGGCTGAACAGCATGCGGAAGATGTAGTGATCCGGGACGATGAGCAGTTGCGCCGGATCCGGAAATGGCTCGTTCAGCGCATACCAGCGCGGATCGGTGTGGCCATGCGGGCTGACAAGGGGCAGGTCCTTGATCCCGGCATAGAGATCACGGGCAATCGCGCGCGAATGCGCCTCGGCGGGAAACAGCAGATCCGCATGGGTCAGTGTCACGGTCATCCTCCCAAGGCCACTATCGGTAGGGGCGGCAAGAAATAATGTCAACATACAAAAATCCGATTGTTGTATGATGACTTTTCGACCCATTGTGTGGCAGGAAATCGAATGTTACGCCGCTTTGCCGATCCCTGCCGAGGCCACTCATGTCATCCGACCAGCCCAGTCGCACCACGACGACCGAACGCCTTTCCACGAAGACGGCGCGCGCGCTGCCGGCTTCGATCGCGACACCTGCGTATGATCGCAGCCGCGTCGTCCCGGGCATCGTGCACCTTGGTGTCGGCGCCTTCCACCGCGCCCATCAGGCAGCCTATGTCGAGGATTGCCTGGCGGCAGGCGACGCGGATTGGGGCATAACAGGCGTTTCGCTGCGCAGCACCGACACGCGCGACGCTCTCACGCCGCAGGACGGGCTCTACACGCTGGCGATCAGAAGCAGTGGAACCGAAAGGCTTCAGGTCATCGGTTCGATCGGTGTGATGCTGGTGGCGCCGGAGGATCCCAGGGCGGTGCTGGTCGCGCTGACCGATCCGCGCACCCGCATCGTCACGCTGACGATCACTGAAAAGGCCTATCTGAGGGCGGCAGGCGGCGGATTGGACGCCGCACATCCCGATATCGCCCATGATCTGGCCAATCCCCGGATGCCGAAGACAGCGCATGGTTTTCTGACCGAGGCGCTTGCCCGGCGACGCGCCGCCGGCACGCCGCCCTTCACTGTCCTGTGTTGCGACAATTTGCCGGCCAACGGCGCCACGCTGCACCGGCTGTTGGTCGAATTCGCCCAGTTGCGAGATGCCGGGCTCGCGCAATCGAGCGATGTCGGAATTGCCGACCACATCGCACAACAAGTCGCGTTTCCCTCCAGCATGGTCGATCGCATCGTGCCCGCAACCACTGACGCCGATCGGGTGCGGATCGCTGAAGAACTCGGCGTCGAGGATGCCTGGCCCGTGATGACCGAGCCGTTTTGTCAGTGGGTGGTCGAAGATAAGTTCCCGACTGGCCGGCCCGCGTGGGAACAATTCGGCGTCACCATGGTTCGCGATGTCGGCCCGTTCGAGGACATGAAGCTCAGGCTGCTCAACGGCTCGCATTCGGCCATCGCCTATCTTGGCCTGCTCAGCGGTCATGCCACCGTCGACCGCGCCTTCGCCGACCCGGCGATCCGGCAATTCGTTGATGCATTGTGGGCCGAAGCCATCCCGACCCTGCCCGAGGATGCCGGATTGGACACGAGCGCCTATACTGCGGAGCTCGCGGAGCGTTTTTCCAACACTGCACTTGCCCATCGCACGGCGCAGATCGCCAATGACGGCAGCCAGAAACTGCCGCAGCGCATCGTCGCCTCCGCCATCGAATGCCTCGAAGCCGGTACTGAATTGGTCCATCTAACCCTGGTGGTGGCTGCCTGGATCGCCGCTTGCGCCGCGCGAGGAAAAACCTTGCCGGCGGGACATTTCACCGATCCGCTCGACGCGGCGCTGACGGCACTTTTGAGCGAGCAGCTGCCGGCCAACGAAACCGTGACCGCGGTGTTCGACCTGGCCGGCTTCGCTGGGGATCATGCCGAGCGGCAGACGCTGATCGAACTGGTGGCCGTCCATCTCGTCCACCTGCGGCGCGATGGTCCGGTTCTGGCCTTCGCCGCCTTGGGCATACAGAGCGAGCAGACCTGAGCTACGGCCTCGCGGTTATGATGTCGGCGGGACAGCGCCCCCCTCTTTCGCAAATCTCTAACGTTACAGGAAGAGCACCGACATCCGAGCTGCCAATCTCCCCCCTCGTGGGGGAGATGTCCGGCAGGACAGAGGGGGGCGCGAAGGATCGCGACCGAACGCCCGTCCTGCGCGCTACCAATGTGAGGGCATGAATTCCAGAGTCTGCGCTCAGGCCTTACGCCGGCAGGATGGCGCCTTCCAGCGTGGTGAGCTGGCTAAGGAACTGTTCCGCCTTGCTGCGAGCCTCGTCGTCCTTGGCATCAGTGGCGTCTTCCCTGGCTTCCTGGATGCGGCGCGCGAGATCGGCGCGGTCGACATCCTTCACCGCGACAGCCGATTCCGCCAGCAGCGTGCAGCCGGCCGGAACGATGTCGGCGAAGCCGCCGAACACCACATAGCGCTCTTCGCCGCCCGCCGCGGTCTTCACCGTGACGACGCCGGGCTTGATCGTGGTCATGACCGGAGCGTGATGCGCCATGACGGTCATCTCGCCTTCGGCGCCGGGAATGACGACGGATTCGACCTGCTCGGAAACGAGCAGACGCTCCGGCGAGACCAGTTCGAACTTGAAAGCTTCAGCCATGATCAATTTAGTGAGTAGGGAATAGGAACTAGGCAGTAGTAAGTGGCCCTGACCGGTCCACATTACGCAGCTGCTATTCCCCACTCACTACTGACTACTCCCTATTCCCTAAATTAAGCCGCTTCAGCCGCGAGGCGCTGTGCCTTCTCGACCGCTTCCTCGATGCCGCCGACCATGTAGAAGGCAGCTTCCGGAAGGTGATCGTAGTCGCCGTTGCAGAGGCCCTTGAAGCCCTTGATGGTGTCGGCGAGGTCGACCAGCTTGCCCGGCGCGCCGGTGAACACTTCGGCGACGAAGAACGGCTGCGACAGGAAGCGCTCGATCTTGCGGGCGCGGGCCACGGTTTGCTTGTCCTCTTCCGACAGCTCGTCCATGCCCAGGATGGCGATGATGTCCTGCAGCGACTTGTAGCGCTGGAGGATCGACTGCACCTGGCGCGCGACGCCATAATGCTCGTCGCCGACGACCAGCGGGTCGAGCATGCGCGAGGTCGAATCCAGCGGATCGACGGCCGGATAGATGCCCTTTTCGGCGATGGCGCGGTTGAGCGTCGTCGTCGCGTCAAGGTGGGCGAACGAGGTCGCCGGCGCCGGATCGGTCAAGTCGTCGGCGGGCACATAGATGGCCTGCACGGACGTGATCGAGCCCTTGGTGGTTGTGGTGATGCGTTCCTGCAGCGCGCCCATGTCGGTGGCGAGCGTCGGCTGATAGCCGACGGCCGACGGGATGCGGCCGAGCAGAGCCGACACTTCCGAACCCGCTTGCGTGAAGCGGAAGATGTTGTCGACGAAGAACAGCACGTCCTGGCCCTGGTCGCGGAAATATTCGGCAACCGTCAGGCCGGTCAGGCCGACGCGGGCGCGCGCGCCCGGCGGCTCGTTCATCTGGCCATAGACGAGTGCGGCCTTGGAGCCCTCGCCGCCGCCCTTCTTGTTGACGCCGGATTCGATGAACTCGTGATAGAGATCGTTGCCTTCGCGGGTGCGCTCGCCGACGCCGGCGAACACCGAGTAGCCGCCATGCGCCTTGGCGATGTTGTTGATCAGTTCCTGGATCAGCACGGTCTTGCCGACGCCGGCGCCGCCGAACAGGCCGATCTTGCCGCCCTTGGCGTAGGGAGCCAGCAGGTCGAGCACCTTGATGCCGGTGATCAGGATCTGCGCTTCCGTCGACTGCTCGACATAGGTCGGAGCCGGCTGGTGGATGGAGCGCATTTCGGTCGCGTCGACCGGGCCTTCTTCGTCGACCGGCTCGCCGATGACGTTGATGATGCGGCCGAGCATGCCCGGGCCGACCGGCACGGTGATCGGCGCGCCGGTGTCACGCACTTCCTGGCCGCGAACCAGACCTTCGGTCGAGTCCATGGCGATGCAGCGCACGGTGTTTTCACCCAGGTGCTGGGCGACTTCGAGCACCAGTCGGTTACCGACATTGGTCGTCTCGAGCGCGTTCAGGATCGCCGGCAGGTGATCGCCGAACTGCACGTCGACAACGGCGCCGATGACCTGGCGGACCTTGCCGGCAACGCCGGTTGCCTTGCTGGCCACTGCCGATGTCTTGGCAGCGGCCGCCTTCGCCGGCGCTGCTGCCTTGGCCGGGGCAGCCTTCGCGGCTGCTGCTGGAGCCTTTGCCGCCTTCACGGGGGCTGCGGTTTTCGCGGCTGCGGCCTTGGGGGCTGCCGTCTTGGATGTCGCCTTCTGGGGGGTCGCTGCTTTCGCCATCGTCTTTACCCTTTTTCGTCCTTTGTTTCTCACGCGGTCCGATCGCGGGTCGATGACCCGCGAACCGCGCCTAGAGCGCCTCGGCGCCCGAAATGATTTCGATCAGTTCCTTGGTGATCTGCGCCTGCCGCTGGCGGTTATAGGTGATCGACAGCTTGTTGATCATGTCGCCGGCGTTGCGCGTCGCATTGTCCATGGCGCTCATCTTGGCGCCCATTTCGCCGGCCACATTTTCGAGCAGCGCCCGGAAAACCTGCACGGAGATGTTGCGCGGAATGAGGTCGGAGAGGATTTCGCCCGGCTCCGGTTCATATTCGTAGACGGCGTTGCCGCCATCCGTCGCCTCGGCAGGAGCCGAAGCAACGCCGGCCGGAATGATCTGCTGCGCGGTCGGGATCTGGCTGATCACCGACTTGAACTGCGAATAGAACAGCGTGCAGATGTCGAAGCCGCCCTCATTGAAGAGGTGGATGACCTTCTTGGCGATCGCATCGGCATTGACGAAGCCGAGTGTCTTGACCTCGCGCAGATCGACGCGGTCGATGATCATCGACGCATAGTCGCGGCGCAGGATGTCGAAACCCTTCTTGCCGACGCAGATGATCTTGACCTGCTTGCCGTCCGCCAAAAGCTTGCGGATATGGTCGCGGGCAAGGCGGGCGATCTGCGAATTGAAGCCGCCGCACAGGCCGCGCTCGGCGGTGCAGACGACGAGCAGATGCACGTCATCCTTGCCGGTGCCGGTCATCAGCGCCGGGGCATCGCCGCCGCCGCCGATGGCCTGGGTGATGTTGGCCAGCACGGAACCCATGCGCTCCGAATAGGGGCGCGCCGCTTCCGCAGCCTCTTGCGCACGGCGCAGCTTCGCCGCGGCGACCATCTGCATCGCCTTGGTGATCTTCTGCGTCGCCTTGACCGAGGCGATACGGTTACGAAGGTCTTTTAATGAAGGCATGCTTCAAACCTGATCCCGTCTTGCAATTCGCTCAGGCGAAGGTCTTGGCGAAAGCGTCGATCTCGGCCTTCAGCTTGGCGCGCAGATCGTCCGACAGCGCCTTTTCCTTGCGGATGGCATCGAGGACGTCCTTGCCGGCCGAACGCATGTGGCTGAGCAGGCCATGCTCGAACTTGCCGACCTGGTTGACCGGCAGCTTGTCGAGATAGCCGTTGACGCCGGCGAAGATCACCGCGACCTGCTCTTCCGTCTTCAGCGGCGAGAACTGCGGCTGCTTCAGGAGTTCGGTCAGGCGCGATCCGCGGTTGAGCAGGCGCTGCGTGGCGGCGTCGAGATCGGAGCCGAACTGCGCGAAGGCCGCCATTTCGCGGTACTGCGCGAGCTCGCCCTTGATCGAGCCGGCAACCTGCTTCATCGCCTTGATCTGCGCGGCCGAGCCGACGCGGCTGACCGACAGGCCGACGTTCACCGCAGGACGGATGCCCTGGAAGAACAGGTTGGTTTCGAGGAATATCTGGCCGTCGGTGATCGAGATCACGTTGGTCGGGATGTAGGCCGACACGTCGTTGGCCTGCGTCTCGATGATCGGCAGCGCGGTCAGCGAACCACCGCCCAGATCGTCGTTGAGCTTGGCGGCGCGCTCGAGCAGGCGCGAGTGCAGGTAGAAGACGTCGCCCGGATAGGCTTCGCGGCCCGGCGGGCGGCGCAGCAGCAGCGACATCTGGCGATAGGCGACGGCCTGCTTCGACAGATCGTCATAGCTGATCAGCGCGTGCATGCCATTGTCGCGGAAATATTCGCCCATGGTGGCGCCAGCGAACGGCGCCAGGAACTGCATCGGTGCCGGATCGGAAGCGGTGGCGGCGACGATGATCGAGTATTCGAGCGCGCCGCGCTCTTCCAGCACCTTGACGAACTGCGCGACGGTCGAGCGCTTCTGGCCGACGGCGACATAGACGCAGTAGAGCTTTTCCTTCTCGGGGCCGTTGTCGTGCACCGACTTCTGGTTGAGCATCGTGTCGAGGATGATGGCGGTCTTGCCGGTCTGGCGATCGCCGATGACCAGCTCGCGCTGGCCGCGACCGACCGGGATCAACGCATCGATGGCCTTGAGGCCGGTCGACATCGGCTCGTTCACCGACTTGCGCGGGATGATGCCGGGCGCCTTGACGTCGACGCGCTTGCGCTCGACTGCCTTGATCGGACCCTTGCCGTCGATCGGATTGCCGAGCGCATCGACAACGCGGCCGAGCAGGCCGGGGCCGACGGGGACGTCGACGATCGCGCCGGTGCGCTTGACGATATCGCCTTCCTTGATGTCGCGGTCGGCGCCGAAGATGACGACGCCGACATTGTCGGCTTCGAGGTTGAGCGCCATGCCGCGGATGCCGCCGGGGAATTCGACCATCTCGCCGGCCTGGACATTGTCGAGGCCGTAGACACGGGCGATACCGTCACCGACGGACAGCACCTGTCCGACTTCGGAGACCTCGGCCTCCTTGCCGAAATTCTTGATCTGGTCTTTCAGAATTGCGGAAATTTCCGCGGCGCGGATGTCCATCAGCCGACCTCTTTCAGTGCAAGCTTGAGCGAATTGAGTTTGGTTTTGAGCGACGTATCGATCTGGCGCGAGCCCATCTTGACCACCAGCCCGCCGAGCAGCGACGGATCGACGGTGACGGAGATGGCCACGTCCTTGCCGGCAACGCTCTTCAGCGCCGCCTTGAGTTCGGTCTGCTGGGCAGCCGTCAGCTCGTGCGCCGACGTCACTTCAGCAGCGGTCTCGCCACGATGTTCGGCTGATATCTGGCGGAACGCCCTGATCATGCCGGGAATGGCGAACAGCCGGCGGTTGCGGGCGACGACGCGCAGGAAATTGCCCGTGAGGCCGGCAATCCCCGCCTTGTCGGCAATCGCCGCAATGGCCTTCGCCTGGTCCTCGCTGGAGAACACCGGGCTATTGATCAGCCGGGTGAGATCAGCGCTGCCCGCGAGCATGGCTTCGAAACTGCTGAGGTCGGCTTCGACCTTGGCCACGGAATTTGCCTGCAGGGCGAGTTCGAACAGCGAACCCGCATAGCGTTCTGCGACACCTGAGATTGGCGATGACGATTGAGCCACGGACCGTCTTTTCTCTTGTCTGACAGGCCGTAGATTGTTGGCGCGAGCAAAAACTCTGGCTAAATCTTTGACCTTACTGCATTTTTTCGAGCACGGAGGCGCGGCTTCCGCTATCCCCGGCCGAAAGTCGATTGCCGTCTAGCACAGGCATTTTAAGACCGCAATGCGTCGTTCCGCATGGTTTTCAGGCACTATTGTCGCATCCGGGGAAAGTCACCCGTCTTCCATCGCGGAATACCCAACGATTCAAGGCAGAAAGCCGAAGGCAAAGGCGAGCGGCAACGCCGCCAGGACCAATTCCAGCACAATGGAAACCCAATTGAAAGGCGTGTTGGCGCCATCAGACATCATCGACAGCAGCCGGCCGAAGGCGGTGAACAACCAGGAAAAGCCGAGCGCCATGTAGACCAGCGGCTGCGCCAGCAGGATA
The DNA here is from genome assembly GCF_004023085.1 of Mesorhizobium sp. M7A.F.Ca.US.010.02.1.1. Lineage (NCBI taxonomy): Bacteria > Pseudomonadati > Pseudomonadota > Alphaproteobacteria > Hyphomicrobiales > Phyllobacteriaceae > Mesorhizobium > Mesorhizobium sp. M7A.F.Ca.US.010.02.1.1. The sequence continues at coordinate 26,033 of NZ_RZRV01000012.1, forward strand.
CAGCACAGGCCGACACCGAGATAAAAGCCCGACATCCTGCCGCGCCCCTCGGCGATCGCGGCAGCCTTCTCTGGCTTGACCTGCAAGCGCAGGGCACGGAAGGCGAGACCAGGTGCCAGAAAAAACAAAAGACCGAGCAGCACGGTGAAGACGGCGCTCGACCAGGCCAGCCATTCGCCCTGGCTCGTCGGCCATGGAAGCGCAAAATCCATCTCGTCCCCTCGAAATGCCTGTTTTGAAATTCCGGGCATTCTAGCGAAGCAAAGAAAGGACGCCAGATGGAGTCCGGCAATTTGCGGAAGCCTGTCAGCCCAGCGTGAATTCGACCGCCGCCTCGGCATGGATGCGCGTTGTGTCGAAGACCGGAACGTCGAAGTCCTGCTGGCCGATGAGCATGGTGATCTCGGTGCAGCCCATGATGACGCTGTCGGCCGCCTCTTCGCGGCGCAGGCGCTCGGTCTCGGCTATGTAAGCCGCCTTTGAAGTCTCCTTGACGATGCCTTGGCACAGTTCCTCATAGATGACACGATGGACCATGTCGCGCCCGGCCGCATCCGGCACCACAGGGCTCAATCCAAATCTGTCGGCGAGCCGGCCCTTGTAGAAGTCCTGCTCCATGGTGAAGCGCGTCGCCAGCAGCGCCGGCCGCTGCATGCCGGCGCGCTTGACCGCCACCGCCGTGGCGTCGGCGATGTGGATCAGCGGGATCGACACCGACGCCTGCACCTCATCGGCCAGCCTGTGCATGGTGTTGGTGCACAAAAGCAGACCTTCCGCGCCGCCGGCCTCGAGTTTGCGCGCTGCTTCGACGAGAAGCACGCCGGCGCCGTCCCAGTCGCCGTGATGCTGCCGCTCGGCGATCTCTGCAAAATCGAAGGACCACAGCAGGAGTTTGGCAGAATGCAAGCCGCCCAGCCGCTCGCGCACGATCTCGTTGAGCAGGCGATAGTAGATGGCGGTCGATTCCCAGCTCATGCCGCCCAGAAGGCCGAGGGTTTTCATAAGGGCTGTTCCTTTTCCTGGGCGATCCCCGATACTATAAACACATGAGAGCATAAGGAGGTCGCAGTGAAAACCGTTCAGCTTCAGCAGGCCAAGGCGACACTCTCGGCAATTGTGGAGGCTGCGGGAAACGGCGAGCCAACCATCATAAAAAAAATGGCAGGCCGGCTGCCATGATCGTCCCGGTCGATGAAGGGCGAAAGCTCTATTCGCAAGACAGTCGGAGAAATTTGGCTGATTGGTTACTTCGGTATCCTGGCGGCATTGAATTTGAGCGAAACGAATCGCCGTCACGAGACGTCGAGTTTTGAGCCGCCCGACGTACCTATTTGAATCCACTTACCAAGCGCCCGGCAGCCATCGCCTCTACAAAAAGCTCTGCGGATCAATATCGACCTGCACCCTGACCGAACCGCGCTGTTTTGGCCCGTTGGCCAGCATGGCCCTGATAAAACCTTGCATATCGGCGCGCCGCTCGCCCTGGATCAGCAGGCGGAAGCGATGGCGGCCGCCGAGCAGTGACAGCGGCGCCTCCGCCGGGCCGAGCACGAACAAATCCGTCGCCTCGGGCGCGGCGCGGCGCAGGCCACGTGCATGGCCTTCGGCTTCAGCCCGCGTCACCGCACTAACGATGACGCCTGCGAGCCGGCCGAAGGGCGGCAGTGCGGCCCGTTCGCGCTCGGCGATCTCGCGCTCGTAAAAGGCCTCGGCGTCGCCCGAGACGATCGCCCGCATCACCGGGTGGTCGGGCTGAAAAGTCTGCAGCAGGCCAAGGCTCTTCTTGCCGGTGCGGCCGGCGCGGCCGGTGACCTGGCTGAGCAGCTGAAATGTGCGCTCGGCGGCGCGCGGATCGCCATTGGCAAGGCCAAGATCGGCATCGACGACGCCGACCAGGGTCATGTTGGGGAAGTTGTGGCCCTTGGCGACGAGCTGCGTGCCGATGACGATGTCGGCCTCGCCATCGGCGATCGCCTCCAGCTCCAGCCGCAGCCGCCTTACGCCGCCCATCAGGTCCGACGACAAGACGATGGTGCGTGCGTCGGGAAAATGCGCAACGACCTCTTCGGCGATCCGCTCGACACCTGGCCCGCAGGCGACCAGATGATCGAGCGTGCCGCATTCCGGGCAGGCTTCGGGGCGGCGCTCATTGTGCCCGCAATGATGGCAGACCAGCTGGCCGCGAAAACGGTGTTCGACCAGCCAGGCCGAGCAGACCGGGCAGCCGAAGCGGTGGCCACAAACCCGGCACAGCGTCAGCGGCGCATAGCCGCGCCGGTTGAGGAACAGCAGCGACTGCTCCTGCCTCTCCAGCGTCTGGCGCATCTGGTCGAGCAGCACCGGCGACAGGAAACCGCCACGCGCCGGCGGCGCGCGCCGCATGTCGACCGCCTTCAGATGCGGAAGCGCCGCCTCGGCGAAGCGAGCGGAAAGCACCGCTCTGTTGTATTTACCTTGGCTGGCATTGACCCGGCTTTCGACGGACGGCGTCGCCGACGCCAGCACCACGGGGAAGCTGCCGATATGGCCGCGCACCACTGCCATATCGCGCGCATTGTAGAAGACGCGGTCCTCCTGCTTGTAGGCAGGGTCGTGCTCCTCGTCGACGACGATCAGGCCGAGCTCCTTGAACGGCAGGAACAGCGCCGAACGCGCACCGGCAACGACCCGCACGCCGCCTTCCGCCACTTGCCGCCAAACCCGCTCGCGCATCCGCGGCGGCAGGTCGGAATGCCATTCACCCGGCTTGGCGCCGAAGCGCTGCTGGAAGCGCTCGAGAAAGGCATGCGTCAGCGCGATTTCCGGCAGCAGGATCAGCACCTGCCTGCCCTGGTCGAGCGCAGCCGCCACCGCCTCGAAATAGACCTCGGTCTTACCTGATCCGGTGACGCCGTCGAGCAGCGCGACGTTGAACACGCCGGCTGCGACATTGGCGCGCAGCATCTGCGCCGCGGCGCTCTGGTCCGGCATCAGTTCCGGAATGGCGTAGCCGGGATCGGGCGCGGCCACCACCGGGCGCGGCGGGATCATCACGGTCTCGAACACGCCTTGCGCCCTCAGGCCGTCGATCACCGTCGACGACACGCCGGCGGCGTGAGCGAGGCCGGAGCGCGTCCAGGCAAGGCCGCCTTCGGCCGTCTCCAGCACGCGCTGCCTGGCGCTCGTCATCCGGTCGGGTGCGAGAAGCGTGCGCTGCAATCCCTCGATCCACGGTTCAGGGTCGAAAGCCTCCGGCGCCCTGAGCAGCATGCGCGCCACCATGCCCGGCGGCGACAGCGTGTATTGCGCCACCCAGTCGACGAAGCGGCGCATCGCGCGGTCGATCGGCGGGCAGTCGAAAACCTGTTCGATGGGGCGCAGCTTTTTCGCGTCGACCTTCTCGACCGCGCCATCCCAGACGATGCCGGCGACCTGGCGCGGACCGAGCGGCACGCGCACGATCGAGCCCGGCACCACGCGCATGCCGGCCGGCACGGCATAGGTGTAGGGGCGTTCGGCCGGCATCGGCACCAGCACCGGTGCGGCTGCGACAAAGGGCGAATCTTCGATCATGAGGCGTGACCTTGCCCTGACTTTGGTCTAGATCAAAGGCCGACCCCGAATGTGCATGACATGCACATGAAAATCTTCAGGAGACCCGCCATGAAATTTTTTGTCGACACCGCCGACGTCAAGGATATCCGTGAGCTGAACGATCTGGGGCTGCTCGACGGCGTCACCACCAATCCGTCGCTGATCCTCAAATCCGGCGGCAAGATCGCCGAGGTCACCAAAGAGATTTGCGACATCGTCAAGGGTCCGGTCTCGGCTGAAGTCACCGCCACCGAATATTCCGAGATGATGCAGCAGGCCAAGGTTCTGGCCAAGATCGCCGACAATGTCTGCATCAAGGTGCCGCTGACGCTGGACGGGCTCAAGGCCTGCAAGACGATCCGCACCGAGATGAACCGCCTGGTCAACGTCACGCTGTGCTTTTCGGCCAACCAGGCGCTGCTGGCGGCCAAGGCCGGTGCCTCGTTCATCTCGCCCTTCGTCGGCCGCGTCGACGACATCGGCATCGACGGCATGGAGCTGATCCAGGAGATCAGGCAGATCTACGACAATTACGATTTCCAGACCGAGATCCTGGTCGCTTCGGTGCGCACCGTGAACCATGTCAAGCAGGCGGCGCTCATCGGCGCCGATGTCGTGACCGCGCCGCCGGCGACGCTGAAGGCACTGGTCAAGCACCCGCTGACCGACAAGGGCCTGGAACAGTTCCTCGCCGACTGGGCAAAGACCGGCCAGAAGATCGGCTGAGAATGGCGATCGGCTGAAGCCAATTCGCTTGTGATGAAAAGGCCGGGCAACCGGCCTTTTTCATGTGCGCTCCAAGCAGACTGCCGCTCAATCCGCGCCATCGTCCTCGGACGCGCTTGCCGGCTGGCGCCGGCCCATGATGATTTCGCGCTTGCCGACATGGTTGGGTGTGCCGACCAAGCCTTCCTTTTCCATACGCTCGACCAGGGACGCAGCGCGGTTGTAGCCGATGCCGAGGCGCCGCTGGATGTAGGACGTCGAGCATTTCTTGTCGCGCACCACCACCTTGACCGCCTCGTCGTAGATCGCGTCGCTGTCTTCGGCTGCAACGGAACCCTTGTCGAAGACCGTGCCCTGATCGTCTTCGATTTCTTCCTCGTCCTCATCGGCCGTCACGGTTTCCAGATATTCAGGGCGGCCCTGCGCCTTGAGATGCGCGACCACATGCTCGACCTCCGCGTCGGAAACAAATGGCCCGTGCACGCGGGAAATGCGCCCGCCGCCCATCATGTGCAGCATGTCGCCCTGGCCAAGCAATTGTTCGGCGCCTTGCTCGCCCAGGATTGTGCGGCTGTCGATCTTCGATGTCACCTGGAAGGAAATCCGGGTCGGGAAGTTGGCCTTGATCGTGCCCGTGATGACATCGACCGAGGGGCGCTGCGTTGCCATGATCAGGTGAATGCCGGCGGCGCGCGCCATCTGCGCCAGTCGCTGGATCGCGCCTTCGATCTCCTTGCCGGCGACCATCATCAGGTCGGCCATCTCGTCGACGATGACGACAATGTAGGGCATCGGCGCAAGGTCGATTTCCTGCTGTTCGAAAAGCGGTTCGCCGGTGCCCTTTTCGAAGCCGGTCTGCACCGTCATGACAACCGTCTCGCCCTTGTCGCGGGCAGCGGCGGCACGCTCGTTGTAGCCGTCGATGTTGCGCACACCGAGCCGCGCCATCTTGCGATACCGGTCCTCCATCTCGCGCACCGCCCATTTGAGCGCCGTCACGGCTTTCTTGGGGTCCGTGACGACGGGCGTCAGAAGATGCGGGATGCCGTCATAGACAGAGAGTTCGAGCATCTTGGGATCGACCATGATCAGCCGGCATTCTTCCGGCTTCAACCGATAGAGCAACGACAGGATCATGGTGTTGATGGCGACCGACTTGCCGGAGCCGGTGGTTCCGGCCACCAGCAAATGCGGCATCTTCGCCAGCTCGGCGATGACCGGCTCGCCGCCGATCGTCTTGCCGAGACAAAGCGCCAGCTTGCAGTTGGTCTTGCGAAAGCCTTCCGATTCGATCAGCTCCCGGAAATAGACGGTTTCGCGCATCTCGTTCGGGAGCTCGATGCCGATGACGTTGCGGCCAGGCACGACGGCGACGCGCGCCGAAATCGCCGACATGGAGCGGGCGATATCGTCTGCAAGCCCGATGACGCGAGAAGATTTGACGCCCGGCGCCGGCTCGAACTCATAGAGCGTGACGACCGGGCCTGGGCGAACATGAATGATCTCGCCACGCACGCCGAAGTCCTCGAGCACGCTTTCCAGCAGATCGGCGTTCTGCTCGAGCCGCTCCTGCGACATGTAGAAGCCTTGTCCCTCCGGTGGCTGCTGCAACAGCTCTTCCGAGGGAAGCTCATAGGGATCGCCTGCGGTTGACAGCACGACCTTTCCAGCCCCAGGCAAGCGCGCGGAGCGGGCGCCAACGGCCCTGGCAGGGACGTTCACACTTGGCGCGGCCGACACGGAAACGGCATCGCTTTTGGCGGCTGGGATTGCGACAGCCTGGACCGGCGACGGCGCATTGCTCGCCGGCACGCCAGGTTGGGCGACGGTCCGGTTCGAATTGGCCGGCCAAACATCCGGCAACGGCTTCAAGACCTGGCCCGGAAGGCAGTCGATGACACGAAACAATGCGGTGGCATCGGCCCCTGTCGTCGGGCGAATGTCGATCGGCATAGTGGTCACTGGCGCCACGGCGACCGGTGCAGGCGACGCTGGACCGGTCTGCCGGGCCGGCGACGAAACGTCGACCAGATAGGGTGCCATGGCCTCGAAGAAGGCATGATCCGAAAGATATGGCCAGCGCAGCCTTTCGGAAGTGGTCGTTTTGGCGCCCGGAGCAACGGACGCGCGCGCGGATGCCCGTGCCGTAGCGACCGACCTCGGCGGCACCGGCGCAACGGCTGGCACCCTCTCCCTGGTGCGCTCCGGGGCAACAAAAGCAGCAGCCGGCGGCAGTGGCCCTTGCGAGGCGTGGCCGGCCAGCGGCTGGGAAGCAGGGCTTTTCACCGAAGCCGGCAATGCCAGTAGCGAAGGCGCGGAAGACGCCCCGTTGATCATGGATTGAGCAACGGCTTGCTCTGCTGGGCGCGTCGCGGCGTGTTCGACAACACGCTCGTGCGGCGGACGATGCTTCCTGGCCTCATAGTCCGGCGTGCGTGTAAAACGCACGTTGGGTGCAAGGAAGAAATATTCCTGCCAGGCAGGGCTCTCGATATCGCCGATTTTCGAAGGCGTATCGTCCGAGCCACCCCGCGGCTCCATATAGGGCCGCTTGTTGCCGCCGAGATCGACCACCGGTGCGGAATAGCCGGCCCGGCGTGTGGTGGGCTGCCGGCCGTCCGGCTCCTTGCGAGCCGGACGATCAAGGTCGCCTGCCGCGGAAGAACTTCGCTGACCACCCCTGTCGCAGATGCTCTCCAAGCGCTTCCCCTCGGGGCCATCAGGCAATGCAGCCGTCGATAAATTGACCCGGGAAAAACGCTTGGCTTCCATTCTCAAGACTCACTTTGAAATGTCTGCCGAGCAATAGGGAGCGAGTGGTTAACAGTTGCTTCCCGGATGGATCGCCGACCATCCTGGGCACCAAAATCTTCGTGGTGGTCTGCGAGGACACGGCACGATCGTCGTCTCGCCGCATCCACGCTGGTGGCGCGATCTACTCGCCGTGCCGCAGCAGCTCGATGGGTCTTCGGACAATCTCTGTTCGAGAATCTGGTCATGATCCCGCGATCACCCCATCGTGCCTGGAGCCAGACCGTTTCCGTGAAGCGATGAGGTGCGCTAGCCGGTCTTGCCGTGCCGGACAAGGTCCTGGGCAATGGACAGCTGCAGCGCTTCCGCCAACTCTCGCGCAGCGCGATTCTCGGCGTCGATCTGCGCCCGGTATGCGGCGAATTCCTGACGCGGCCTGTCGAAGGACGAGGTGATCGAACGTTTGCCGGATGCGATCACCACGCCGGTCTTCGCATCGGCCAGCGTATAGCTGCCGGTCAGCGTCACGGAACCGGCGGTCGGTTCGTCTTCATCCGTTCCGACCTGCACGAGTGCCGCGGACTCGACCGCTTCGGTCACGCCGAGATTGAGCGAATATGCCGGCGAGGCCGGCTCGCCGGCGCCTCGTCCAAACCCGAAAATCAGATTGTTGCGCACCTGTTGGCCGTAACGCGTATTGACCGGCTTGATGCCGATCAACGCCAGTTCGGCACTGGCACTGGCCTGCGAACCCGACAGTGGCGCGCTCGAATAGAGCGGCCGCACCGTGCAGGCCGAGACAAGCGCGAGCGAACCTATCAGGCCGGCAAGCGCTATGCGGCGCAGCAAATGGCTCAACTCTGTCTTTTCCCGATCAGGCAACGACATTGACGATCCTCTGCGGCACGATGATCACCTTGCGCGGAGCCTTCCCTTCGAGTGCTTTCTGCACGAAGTCGAGAGCCAATACCGCTTTTTCGACCGCACCTTGGTCCGCGTCGCGGGCAATTGTCAAATCCCCCCGCTTCTTGCCGTTGACCTGTACCGGATAGGTGACTTCGTTGTCGACGACCAGCGCCGGATCGAAGACCGGCCAAGGCCGTTCGGCAACGAGATCGGTGCCGCCAAGCGCTGCCCAGCACTCCTCGGCCAGATGCGGCATGACCGGCGCGATCAGATGCACGAGAATCTCCACCGCCTGCCGGCAGGCGCCTTTCAGCGCTGCATCGGCCTTGCCTTCGGCCACCTCGTTGAGCGGCGTGGTCAGCGCGTTGGCCAGTTCGTAGATGCGGGCGATGGCGCGGTTGAAAGCGAGCTTCTCGATATCCTCACCGACCGCCTTCAGGATCTTGTGCGCAGCCTTGGAAACCACTGCGGCTTCGCCGCTGCCGGCCGCCGCGGGCTTGATGCCGGCTAGCGTCTCGGCCGCCGTCGACACCAGGCGCCAGATGCGCTGGATGAAGCGATGCGCGCCAGCGGCGCCATCATCGGTCCATTCGACATCGCGTTCGGGCGGCGAATCCGACAGCATGAACCAGCGCGCTGTATCGGCGCCGTAGCCGTCAGTGATGTCTTCCGGGCTCACCGTGTTCTTCTTCGACTTCGACATTTTTTCCAGCGGGCCGATGGTGACGGCCTCGCCGGTGGCGATGTCGATGGCGCTGCGCTTGCCGTCGACATCCTCCAGCCGAACCTCGGTGGGCGCCAGCCAGCGGCCATTCGATGCCGTGCCGACACGATAGGTTTCGTGCACCACCATGCCTTGCGTGAACAGGCCCTTGAACGGCTCGGCCAGATCGACATGGCCGGTCTCACGCATGGCGCGGGTGAAGAAGCGCGAATAGAGCAGGTGCAGGATCGCGTGCTCGATGCCGCCAATATACTGGTCGACCGGCAGCCATTCATTCGCCGCCTTGGGATCGGTCGGTTCATGCGCCCACGGTGCCGTGAAGCGGGCAAAATACCAGGACGAATCGACGAACGTGTCCATCGTGTCGGTTTCGCGCCGGGCATCCCTGCCGCATTGCGGGCATTTCACATGGCGCCATGTCGGATGCCGGTCGAGCGGATTGCCCGGGCGATCGAAATCGACATCGTCGGGAAGCTTCACCGGCAGGTCCGCCTTCGGCACCGGCACCACGCCGCAAGCCTCGCAATGGATCATCGGGATCGGGCAGCCCCAGTAGCGCTGGCGCGAAATGCCCCAGTCGCGCAGGCGGAAATTCACCTTGCGCTCGGCCATCGGCCGGTTGCCGATGGTCTTCTGCTCCAGCAGTTTGGCGACCTCGTCGAAAGCCTGATCCGGCTTCATGCCGTCGAGAAAGCGCGAATTGATCATCACGCCGTCATCGACATAGGCTTCATCGATGATCTGGAACGTCGCCGGATTCTCGCCTTCCGGCATCACCACCGGAATCACCGGCAGGCCGTATTTGTTGGCGAAGTCGAGGTCGCGCTGGTCGCCGGACGGACAGCCGAAAATGGCGCCGGTGCCGTATTCCATCAGCACGAAATTGGCGACATAGACAGGCAGCATCCAGTTGTCGTCAAACGGATGGACGACGCGGATGCCGGTGTCAAAACCCTTCTTCTCAGCTGTCTCCAGCGCCGCCACCGAGGTGCCCATATGGCCGATATCCTCGATGAACTTCGCCAGCGCCGGATTGTGCGCAGCGGCCTTCTTGGCCAACGGATGATCGGCGGCGACAGCCATGAAGGAAGCGCCGAAGATGGTGTCGGGCCTTGTCGTATAGACTTCCAGCTCATGCTCGCCATCAGAGGCGTCGGCCAGAGGCCAGCGGATCAGCAGGCCTTCCGAGCGGCCGATCCAGTTCTGCTGCATCAGCTTCACCTTTTCCGGCCATTCGTCGAGGCCGTCGAGCGAATCCAGCAGATCCTGCGCGAAGTCGGTGATCTTGAAGAACCACTGCGTCAGTTCGCGCTGTTCGACCAGCGCGCCCGAGCGCCAGCCGCGCCCGTCGATGACCTGCTCGTTGGCGAGCACGGTCATGTCCTCCGGGTCCCAGTTGACCTTGGAGGATTTGCGCGTCACCAGCCCCTTCTCGACAAAATCGAGGAACAGCATCTGCTGGCGGTGGTAGTAGTCGACTTCGCAGGTGGCGAATTCGCGCGCCCAGTCCAGCGACAGGCCCATGACCTTGAGCTGCTCGCGCATGGTGGCGATGTTCTGGTAGGTCCATTCCTTGGGGTGGACCTTGTTTTGCATCGCCGCGTTTTCGGCCGGCATGCCGAAGGCGTCCCAGCCCATCGGGTGCAGTACGTTGAAGCCCTTGGCCCGCTTGTAGCGCGCCACCACGTCGCCCATCGTGTAGTTGCGGGTGTGGCCTATATGGATGCGCCCCGACGGATAGGGAAACATCTCCAGCACATAGTATTTCGGGCGCGGATCGTCATTGTGCGCTTCGAACAGCTTCTTGGCGTCCCAGGCCTTCTGCCATTTGGGCTCTGACGCGCGTGGATTGTATCGTTCGGTTGCCATGGGACGTTTTTCACTTAAAAGCAGGCGCGAACTGCGGGCGATGGCTCGGCAGTTCAGGGAATGTGGTCCGGGTGTTCACCATGGTTTGGCAAACCCGTCAACCATATGGGTATCGCGTCTGACAAAAACGCCGGTCAAAACAGCAGGATTTGCATATGGGTGACGCCGTTCAGCAATTTTTCGCGGTCAAGGCGAAGATCGCCGCCGCCGAGCGCGAGGCCGGCCGCGAAGCCGGCGTCGTGACGCTGGTCGCGGTCTCAAAGACCTTCGACGCTGCCGACATCGGCCCGGTCATCGAGGCCGGCCAGCGCGTCTTCGGCGAGAACCGCGTGCAGGAGGCGCAAGGCAAATGGCCTGATCTGAAGGACGCATTTCCCGACATCGAACTGCATCTGATCGGCCCGCTGCAATCCAACAAGGCCAAGGAGGCTGTGGCGCTGTTCGACGTCATCGAGACGATCGATCGCGAGAAGATCGCCGCCGAACTGGCCAAGGAGATCGCCAGGCAGGGCCGCGCACCGAAGCTCTACGTCCAGGTCAACACCGGCTCCGAGCCGCAGAAGGCAGGCATCGAGCCCCGCGACGCCGTGGCCTTTGTCGCCCGCTGCCGCGACGTGCATGGCCTCGCCATCGAGGGCCTGATGTGCATCCCGCCGGCCGATGAGAACCCCGGCCCGCACTTCGCGCTGTTGGAAAAGCTCGGCAAGGAAGCCGGCGTCGCCAAACTCTCGATGGGCATGTCTGGCGACTACGAGACGGCGATCGCCTTCGGCGCCACCAGCGTCCGCGTCGGTTCGGCGATCTTCGGCAGCCGATAGTTCCGATGCACAGACCGGTCTCTAGTCGCTAAATTTCAACATATTCGATTGGCTGCAGGCCACCACACCTTCGTCATCCTAGGGCGGAGCGACGCGAAGCGGAGCGCAGACCCTAGGATCCATGCCGTGACGACAAGGAAAATGCAGCGGTGCAGAATTCTGTTCCGCTGCATTCTTCGGCAGATGTCGCGGGATGGATCCTCGGGTCTGCGCTGCGTCGCTGCGCTCCTTGCTCCGCCCGTGGATGACGACGAGAGAGATGTTTATCCCGAGGTTTGCGATCTGCCGCCGAAAGAGGCTATAGATTCTCGCTGCCAATAGCTTCCAACCCATGTCGAGGGACTAGCAACACATCTGTTCGAGCGGAAACCCTGCCATGCTTCAACGGCATCTGGTATATGACTAGCGAAGCCATCTAGCGAGTAGTGCCCTTGAACTGGCATCTTAAGGACGCGAAGAACAATCTGTCGAAATTCGTACGGCAGGCGCGGGAACAAGGGCCACAAACCATCACGGTGCGCGGAAAGCCAACTGCTGTCGTACTCTCCCCCGAGAACTACGACCGACTGGTCGGCGCAACACCTTCGCTTGCGGAATATCTTCTCTCAGGTCCCGTGTGGGATGACGACTTCGTCGAGGAGGTCAATCGCCGCCCGAAGACGAAGATCCGAGTTATAGACTTATAATCCGCATACTCATGCGAACCTCGTTCGGTGAATGCAGCGGGCGCTTTCTGATGGCGCATTAGATGCGGTGAGGGGTTATAGGCCAACTCGGCGGGCTCGTTGAGCCAGCAATTGGAAACGAAACGTACCGTTCCTATTTGCTTTGCGTCATCACAAACTCTCTGGAGCCGCCACCATGCGTTACAATCAGCTTGGAAATACGGGGATGTTCGTCTCCGAAATCTGCCTCGGCACCATGACCTTCGGTGCTGCCGGTGAAAATGCCCAATGGGGCCTGATCGCCAGTCTCGACCAGAGGGGCGTCAACGAGATCGTTGCCCATTCGCTCGCCGCCGGCGTCAATTTCTTCGATACGGCCGACGTCTACTCCTTTGGCGAATCCGAACGGCTGCTCGGCCAGTCGCTCAGGGATCTCGGCGTGAACAGGCAGAATGTGGTCATCGCCACCAAAGCCCACGGCGCCATGGGCGACGGTCCGAACCAGCGCGGCTCTTCACGCGGCCACATCATGGATTCGGTCGATGCCAGCCTGAAGCGGCTGCAACTCGACCATATCGATCTTTACCAGCTGCACGGCACCGACACCGTGACGCCGATCGACGAAACGCTGCGGGCGCTCGACGATCTCGTTGCCAGCGGCAAGGTTCGCTATGTCGGCGTCTCCAACTGGGCGGCATGGCGCATCGCCAAGGCGCTCGGCATCGCCGAGCGCAAGGGCTTTGCCCGTTTCGAGACCGTGCAGTCCTACTATTCGATCGCCGGCCGCGACCTCGAGCGCGAGATCGTGCCGCTGCTCAACGAGGAGAAGCTCGGCCTGATGGTGTGGTCGCCGATGGCCGGTGGCCTGCTCTCCGGCAAGTACGGCCCCGGCGCGCCCGGCAATGGCGAAGGCCGCCGCGCGTCCTTCAACTTCCCGCCGGTCAATGAGGACCGTGCCTGGGCGACCGTTACCGTCATGCGCGAAATCGCCAAAAAGCATGATGTCAGCGTCGCCACGGTGGCGCTCGGCTATGTCCTGGCCAAGCCCTTCGTGATGAGCGTCATCATCGGCGCCAGCCGCATGGAGCAGCTGGAGCAGAACCTTGCCGCGACGGAAGTGAAGCTCGACAGCGACGATCTGCTTCGTCTCGACGAGGTCAGCGCCCTGCCGTCCGAATATCCCGGCTGGATGCTGGAGCGCCAGGCAGCGGGCCGCCGCCCGGCGCCGTTCACGCCGAAAGCATAAATACAGCCCACGCTGACATCCCGTGAGCCGTGGCTCCCGGGATGTCAGGTCAGCCGGACGCTCTCACCCAGAAAATCGAGAAAGGCACGCACCCGCGCCGGCAGATGCCGGCCCTGGCCGACATAGACGGCGTGGGTGGGCTCCTCGTCACCGGGATTGAATGCCTCCAGCAGCGACACCAGCCGACCCGCGGCGATATCGGCCGCCACATGCCAGTGGGCCAGCCGGGCGACGCCCGCGCCCGCCAGCGCCATCAGCCGCATCGCCTCGCCATCGCTGACCAGCGTGTTGCCGGTGATGGGAACCATGATGGCGCGGCCGTCCGCGTCGAGGAACGGCCAGCCATCGATATGCCTGACGAACCCGAAGCCCATGCGGTTGTGCCTGTCGAGATCCGCTGGCGTCAGCGGCGTGCCGTGCGCCTCCAGATAGGAAGGTGCTGCAACGACGACCACCGGGCTTTGCCCGAGCTTGCGCGCCACCAGCCGTGACTCACTCAGCGGCCCGGCACGGATGGCGACATCGGCCCGTTCCGCCATCAGGTCGATGACGCTGTCGGTCAGCACCAGATCGACTGAGATTTCGGGGTAGCGTTCGAGGAACCGAGGCAGAAGCGGGATCAGCCGGTGCACTCCGAAGGGCACGTAGCTGTTGACGCGCAAACGTCCGCGCGGTGAAGCACCCGCCGCTGCCTCCTGCTCGGCCGCCGCCATGTCGGCGAGGATGCGCAGGCCGCTGTCGTAGAAGGCTGTGCCTTCCGGCGTCAGTTGCAGCTTTCGCGTCGAACGGCTGACCAGCCGCGCGCCAAGCCGGGCCTCCAGCCGCGCGATCAGCTTGCTCACCGCCGATGGCGTCATGCGCAAGGCGCGTGCGGCAGAGGAAAAACTGCCTTCCTCGACAACGCGCACGAACACTTCGATCTCACCGGAGCGATTGATGTCGGGTCTGGCCATTTGTGAATCTATTTCACAGAAAATGTGCCCAAGGCAAGTCTGGTTCACAATGCGTCGCAGCACGATCTCACGGGTCGGGGCGCGGGACGGCGCTCTTCCTCATCGAAGTGGAAATCGCCATGCCTCTTGCTCTTTACGCCCTTGCCGCCGGTGCCTTCGGCATCGGCGTCACCGAATTTGTCATCATGGGTCTGCTGCTCGATGTCAGCAAGGATCTCGGCGTTTCGATCACGGCCGCCGGCCAGCTCATTTCGGGCTATGCGCTCGGCGTCGTCATCGGCGCGCCCCTGCTGACCATCGCCACCGGCAACTGGCCACGCAAGACCGTGCTTCTGGCGCTGATGGCGATCTTCACGCTTGGCAATCTCGCCTGTGCACTGGCGCCCGACTACTGGACGCTGATGGGCGCCCGCATCATCACCGCCTTCGCCCATGGCACCTTCTTCGGCGTCGGCTCTGTCGTCGCCACCGGGCTGGTCGCGCCCAACAGACAAGCCTCGGCGATCGCGCTGATGTTCACTGGGCTCACCATCGCCAACATCCTCGGCGTACCCTTCGGCACCTGGCTCGGCCAGGCCTTCGGCTGGCGGGCGACCTTCTGGGCGGTGACACTGGTCGGTCTGGCGGCCTTCGCCGTCATCCTGGCTCTGGTGCCGCGCAGCCGAACAGCGCCCGAAAAGAGCGATCTGCGCGCCGATCTCGCCGTTTTGCGCCGCACGCCTGTCCTGCTCGGTCTTGCCACCACCGTGCTCGGCTATGCCGGTGTCTTCGCCGTCTTCACCTATATCGCGCCGCTGCTGACCGAGATCAGCGGCTTCAAGGAAGCGGCCGTGTCGCCGATCCTGCTCGTCTTCGGTGGCGGCCTCATTGCCGGCAACTTGCTTGGCGGCAAGGTCGCCGACCGCTGGCTGGTGCCGGCCGTGCTGGGCAGTCTCGTGGTGCTGGCCCTGGTGCTCGCCACCATGACCTTCGCCATCCACAGCCAGGTGATGGCCGTCATCTATGTCGGTCTGCTCGGGGCCGCCGCCTTCGCCACCGTGGCGCCGCTGCAAATGTGGGTGCTGGAAAAGGCACAAGGTGCCGGCCAGAGCCTCGCCTCGTCCTTCAACATCGCCGCCTTCAATCTCGGCAATGCGGCAGGTGCCTGGCTTGGTGGTGCGGTGATTGCCCATGGCCTTGGCCTGGGCTCACTCACCTGGGTCGCCGCCCTGCTGCCGCTCGCGGCACTCGGTGTGGCGGGGCTGGCGCTGCGTCTCGATCGCACCGCCACGCTCGGCGAGCCTGCCTCCATCCGGTCGTGACCGTCCTCTGCAAACCCGCTTTCCACACCCTTCATTCCACAGGAGCAAAAAGATGGACTACCGACGTCTCGGTGCATCGGGCCTGAAAGTGCCCGCACTCTCATTTGGCGCGGGAACCTTTGGCGGTTCCGGCCCGCTGTTCGGCGCCTGGGGCAACAGCGACGCCAGGGAAGCGCGGCGGCTGATCGACATCTGCCTGGAGGCCGGCGTCAATCTGTTCGATACTGCCGACGTCTATTCGAACGGCGCCTCGGAAGAGGTGCTTGGCGAAGCGATAAAAGGCCGCCGCGATGCCGTGCTGATCTCGACCAAGACCGCGCTGCCGATGGGCGATGGGCCGGCCGACTATGGCTCGTCTCGGTCGCGGCTGATCAGATCCGTGGATGATGCGCTGAGGCGCCTCGGCACCGATTACATCGACCTGTTGCAACTGCACGCTTTCGACGCCGGGACGCCGATCGAGGAGGTCTTGTCGACGCTGGACGAACTCGTGCGCGCCGGCAAGCTGCGCTATGTCGGCGTCTCCAATTTCTCCGGCTGGCAGGTGATGAAGTCGTTGGCGCAAGCCGACAGCCAAGGCTATCCACGCTATGTCGCGCATCAGGTCTACTATTCGCTGGTCGGGCGCGACTATGAATGGGAGCTGATGCCGCTCGGCCTCGACCAGGGCGTCGGCGCGCTGGTGTGGAGCCCGCTTGGCTGGGGCCGCCTGACCGGCAAGATCCGCCGTGGCCAGTCCTTGCCGGAAAAGAGCCGGCTGCACGACACGGCAAGCTTCGGACCGCCGGTCGAGGACGAGCATCTCTATCGGGTGATGGATGCGCTCGATGCGGTGGCGCTGGAAACCGGCAAGACCGTGCCGCAGATCGCCATCAACTGGCTGCTGCAGCGTCCGACTGTTTCCTCCGTCATCATCGGCGCCCGCAACGAAGAACAGCTGCGCCAGAACCTCGGCGCCGTCGGCTGGAATTTGACGCCGGAGCAGATCAGGAAACTCGACGCGGCAAGCGAAGTCACCGCGCCCTACCCGTACTTCCCGTATCGGCGGCAGGAAGGCTTTGCCCGGCTCAATCCGCCGGTGGTGTGAGCACTGGCGTTGAAGCTGCCAATCTCCCCCCTTGCGGGGGAGATCGGCTGTACCGCGTTCAGTGCAGCACGAACTCGCCATCCACCTTGCGCCATTCATTCGGCGCGATCAGCTTCTGGTGGGTGTAGCTGATCGAATGCAGCGGCCCGTCCAGCTTGGCCTTCCAGAACTCGATGAACTTGATCAGTACCGGAAATTGTGGCGCCAGATCGTAGTCCTGCCAGATGAAGCTCTGCAACAGATGCGGATGATCGGGAAAGTGATAGAGAATCTTGGCCGTGGTCAGGCCATAGCCTTTGAGCATCAGGTCCATTTCGGAATGGTCGCGCATGGCAGTCCCCCTTGGGCGGTCCTGGTTGAGTCTCCTTTCCTCCCAACGTCAGAGTGTGCGCGCCGTTGCTTAACTGTCTATTGATTTTTCCTGATCGAAAACGGGTTTTCCGCGCGAAAACATGCAGTTAGCAGCGACGCTGATCGAGTGCTGACAGCGGCGGGAAAAACACCTGCGGCATCCCGCCGCGCGAATCCAACGTCTAATGTTGCCGTAACGGCGGAACTGGTAATAATGCCGCCGAATTCGCGGCCGTGTCGCTGCGATCCCGCCGGCATTTCAAGCCGGCGATTGTTCGGGAGGAAAGTCAGGAATGTCCGAGGTTCATGTCCATCGCGTCCAGCCGGCGTGGAAGAAAAACGCGCTGATCGACAATGACACCTACCTGAAATGGTATGCCGACAGCCTCAAGAACCCGGACAAATTCTGGGGCAAGCACGGCAAGCGGATCGACTGGTTCAAGCCCTTCAGCAAGGTCAAGAACGCCTCCTTCGACGGCAAGGTCTCGATCAAATGGTTCGAGGACGGACTGACCAATGTCTCCTACAACTGCATCGACCGGCACCTGAAGAAGCGCGGCAACCAGACCGCCATCATCTGGGAAGGTGACAATCCCTACGACGACAAGAAGATCACCTATAACGAGCTCTACGAGCATGTCTGCCGGCTCGCCAATGTGATGAAGAAACACGGCGTCAAGAAAGGCGACCGCGTCACCATCTACATGCCGATGATCCCGGAAGCCGCCTATGCGATGCTGGCCTGCACGCGTATCGGCGCCGTCCATTCGATCGTCTTCGGCGGTTTCTCGCCGGATGCGCTGGCCGGCCGCATCGACGACTGCAAGTCGACCTTCGTCATCACATCAGATGAAGGCCTGCGCGGCGGCAAGCCGATCCCGTTGAAGGAAAACACCGACAAGGCGATCGAGATCGCCGCGAAGGCCGGGACGAAAGTCGAAAAGGTGGTGGTCGTGCGTCGCACCGGCGGCAAGACCGGCTGGGTTCCCGGCCGCGACGTCTGGTACCACGACGAGGTCGCGACGGTAAAAGCCGAATGCAAGCCCGAGAAGATGAAGGCCGAGGACCCGCTGTTCATCCTCTACACATCGGGCTCGACCGGCAAGCCCAAGGGCGTGCTGCACACCACCGCCGGCTATCTCGTCTACGTCTCGATGACCCACCAATATGTCTTCGACTACCATGACGGTGACATCTACTGGTGCACCGCCGATGTCGGCTGGGTCACCGGCCACAGCTACATCGTCTACGGTCCGCTCGCCAACGGCGCCACCACGCTGATGTTCGAAGGCGTGCCGAATTATCCGTCGCAGTCGCGGTTCTGGGAAGTCATCGACAAGCACAAGGTCAACATTTTCTACACCGCGCCGACGGCCCTGCGCGCGCTGATGGGCGCCGGCGATGCGCACGTAAAGAAGACGTCGCGCAAGTCGCTGCGCGTGCTGGGTTCGGTCGGCGAGCCGATCAATCCGGAAGCCTGGGAGTGGTATTTCAACATCGTCGGCAACGGCAAGGTGCCGATCGTCGACACATGGTGGCAGACCGAGACCGGCGGCATCCTGATCACGCCGCTGCCCGGCGCCACCGACCTCAAGGCGGGTTCGGCGACACGGCCCTTCTTCGGCGTCAAGCCGCAGCTGGTCGACGGCGACGGCAAGGTGCTGGAAGGTGCGGCCGACGGCAATCTGTGCATCACCGATTCCTGGCCCGGCCAGATGCGCACCGTCTATGGCGATCATGATCGCTTCATCCAGACCTATTTCTCGACCTACAAGGGCAAGTACTTCACCGGTGACGGCTGTCGCCGCGACGCCGACGGCTATTACTGGATCACCGGCCGCGTCGAC
Organism: Mesorhizobium sp. M7A.F.Ca.US.010.02.1.1; assembly: GCF_004023085.1. Taxonomy (NCBI): domain Bacteria; kingdom Pseudomonadati; phylum Pseudomonadota; class Alphaproteobacteria; order Hyphomicrobiales; family Phyllobacteriaceae; genus Mesorhizobium; species Mesorhizobium sp. M7A.F.Ca.US.010.02.1.1. The sequence continues at coordinate 44,850 of NZ_RZRV01000012.1, forward strand.
GACGTCATCAACGTCTCCGGCCATCGCATGGGCACGGCCGAGGTCGAATCCGCACTGGTCAGCCACGACAAGGTTTCGGAAGCCGCCGTCGTCGGCTATCCGCATGACATCAAGGGCCAGGGCATCTACTGCTACGTCACACTGATGGCCGGCGAGCAGCCGAGCGAGGAACTGCGCAAGGAGCTGGTTGCCCATGTCCGCAAGGAGATCGGCGCCATCGCTTCGCCCGACAAGATCCAGTTCGCGCCCGGCCTGCCGAAGACGCGTTCCGGCAAGATCATGCGCCGCATCCTGCGCAAGATCGCAGAGGACGATTTCTCCGCCCTCGGCGATACCTCGACGCTCGCCGACCCGGCCGTCGTCGAAGACCTGATCGCCAACCGGCAGAACAAGAAGAGCTGATGCAGGCCGCGCTCGGCACTGTCAGTGAGCTTTGGCGCTATCCGGCGAGTTCGCTTGCCGGCGAGCGTCGGGAAACAATCTCGGTCGATATCGAGAGCATCGAGGGCGACCGCATGTTCGGCCTCGTCGACGCGTCCGACAATGAGATCGCGCGACCGGACCGCGACCCGAAATGGCACAAGGTGCCGCGCATCCGCACCCGGCTGTCGCCGACCCTGGAACTCGAGATTGCCGTTCCCGGGGACAACTGGCTGGCTGCGCCAAGTATCGAGAGCGACCGCGCGGTGTCGGCCTATCTCGGCTTCGGGGCCTCGATCCGGCCGTTTCGCCGCGAGAATGCCGGACCTGACTATTCCGGCCCGCTGACCGCGGAGCGCTATCGCAAGGCGCCCATCCATCTGCTGACCACCGCCTCGCTGGCACGGCTCAAAGCGTTGCACCCGGAAGGGGTCGTCGACCCACGCCGCTTCCGCCCCAACATCGTCGTCGACATGGCGGCAATCGAAGGGTCGTTTCCCGAAACGGAATGGATCGGCCGCAAGCTTGCCGTCGGCGATCTCCTGCTGACTGTCTCCGAACCCTGCCGCCGCTGCGGTTTCACCATCGTCGCCCAGGATGGCTTCGATCACGATCCGGCGATCCTGCGCAACCTTGTCCGCCATAACGCCCACAATCTCGGGGTCTATTGCACGGTCGACCGGCCGGCGCGCGTCGAAGTCGGCGACGCGATGCGCTTCCTGTAAGCTATCGATACAGATCCGCCCGCGTCGGCGGCAGGCCGCTTGGACCACGCGCGCGCTTGGTCACGACGGTTTGGAAAATCTGTGCCGAGGCGCGTTCGAAGGTGATCGAGCAGCCCGTCAGGTAAAGCAGCCATAGCCGTGCCTTGGCTTCGCCCACCTCGGCGATTGCCTCGTCGAAACGCGCGTGCAGGCGCTCGGCCCACAGGCGACAGGTGCGGGCGTAATGCTCGCGCAGATTCTCCACGTCGTAGACCAGGAAGCCGTGCGCCTCGAGATTGCCTGTTGTCATGCCGATCGTGTCGAGTTCGCCGCCGGGGAAAATGTATTTGATCAGCGCCTTGAACTCCGGCCCCTTGCGCAGGGTCTTCTTGATGTCGCCCTTGCTGCGCCTGGTGATGGCGTGATGCAGATAGATGCCGCCGGGCTTCAGCAGGCGGTGGACAGTTGAGAAATAGGTCGCGTGGTTGGCGAGTCCGAGATGCTCGAACATGCCGATCGACGAGATCTTGTCGAAGCTGCCTGTAAGCTCCGCATAGGATTTGATCTCGATGGTGATGCGGTCCTCCAGCCCCTCGGCGCGAATGCGTTCGCGGGCCAGCTCGGTCTGGGCCTGCGACAGCGAGACACCGTGGCCGATGATGCCATAGTTCTTCGCGGCATGGATCAGCATCGCTCCCCAGCCACAGCCGATGTCGAGCAGTCGTTCGCCAGGCTTCAGCCGGAGCTTGCGGCAGATATGGTCGAGCTTGTCGATCTGCGCTTGATCGATGCTGTTGGCGAAATCCTTGAAGTAGCCGCAACTGTAGACCATGCGCTCGTCAAGGAAGAGCCGGTAGAAGGCGTTCGAAATGTCATAGTGATGCTGGATCGCCTCCTGGCTCGAACCGCTGACATAGGGGTTGCGCCCCGACAGATCGGTCCGCGCCGTCATCTGCCTGCGTGCCAAAAGCACGGAAGGCAGGTCGCGCAGGATCGCCATTTTCGGCAGCGATTTGAGCTTGGTTCTGAGCTTGCCTTGCGACGGCAGGGCGTAGAAGTCGAAAAACGTCCCGTCTTCGATATCGATCGTCTTGGAAATCCACATTTCGATCAGCGTCGACAGGGATGGTCGCTTCACCACCTGCCAGACGATGTCCTGGTCGTTGATGGTGAGCACTGGACCCGTGGCGGGGCCGATCCGCTCCCCGGTCCACAGCCTGACGGCAAAGCCCGGTTTCAGCGTCTCGACAACCGTCCGCACGATCCGCGCCGCTCTCTCGGCTGCCTCCATGCATCCCTCCCACAGGGGCCGACCCGGATTGCCGGCTCGGCTCTATGCCATGATCTTGCCTGCCCGGCCGACAGCCCGCAACCCAGTGTCGTGCCAAAAGCACCTTCCCACTTTTTCAAACCTGCGCCTTGTCTTTTGCTGCAACGCACCCCATCATGAGTATGTGTTCAACAAATCGAAAGGAGGTGATCCGATGTCGAGTGATTTCGTTTTCCAGAACGTGGCCTCAGCGGATTGCACTTTCGGGAAGCAGTCTTCCCGTTAAGGCGCGAAATGCGCGGCGGGTGACCTCATAGGTCATCGCCATAGGGCCGCGCCACGGACGGAAACACGGAAGGCCGCCGGCTTCGAAAGAAGCGGCGGCCTTTTCCGTTTGCGGACTAGACTACTGGGTCAATGCGACCTTTTCGGTGTTGCGGATGATTTCCTGAAAGGCGTCGTCCAATTCGGCTCCGGTGGACACGTCGAAGAAATGCCTCTTGGCGGCGGAGGCGTCCTTCGATGAACAGTCCTTCAGCACCGCCTTTGCCTGGTCCCGCTCGGTTGCCGACATGTCCTTGTCGTCCAGATCGAAGCCAATGGTGAAAATCTCGATGCCATCATTTTTCATGTTTTCGCACAGCGTTTCGGCGTTGCCGCGCGCAAGGTTGCCCTGGCTGTTGTACCTGTCCCCAGCCCCGGCGAAGGCGGTATTGAACTGGCCATCGGTCATCAGGATCGCGACCTTGGCGATCTTCTTCGGATCGGCATCCGAGGCGCCTTTGCCGAGACCGGCGTTCCTGATTGCAGTGCGCCATTGCGGCGACAGCATATAATAGGTCCACTGAATGGCGATCGCGCCGGCCGTGTAGCCATCGGCCTGGAAGTCCTCGATCGATTCAAGCAATGCATCGGAGTCGGCGGTCAGCGGGATCACCTCCGCATCAGGGCACCTGTTCATACCTCCGCCGAGATGATCGTCCCGGTTGACCAGGGCATAGTATTTCTTGCCGTTCCTGTCGGTGCGAACAGTGTCTGGGCCGTCGGCGCTCATATCCGCGTTGCCGTTCTTGTCCTTGCGCTCGGTGGCGCAATTGTCGGGGCGTGGCATCGCCGCGCCGACAATGGAGATGTAGTCGCTGAAGGACGGCAGCAGATTTTTGCCTGTCTTGGCGACGAGAAGCGGACTGCCGGCGACGGGTGGGAGCTCAGAGCTGCCTTGCTTCTCGGCATAGATGTTTTCCGCCAGCTTGCCGGCGTTGACGCCAGATGCATAAGGCACAATCGCTACGCGGATGCGGGGGTTCTGCGGATCCTGCTTCTGCAGCATCGTCAGAACAGCATTTTTTGCAGCAGCTTTCAGATCGCCGATTTTGTCGACCTTGCCGCGCTTGGCCATCGATCCCGTTATGTCGAGCATCATCGCCACTTCGACGGTCTTGTCCGAATAGAGCGCCGTTGTGGAAGCGGTGACGCGTTTCATGTCGCCCGTGCCGAAAATCGGAAAGTACAGCGCGACATCGATATGGGCGTCGGCCTGAACCGTCTTGGCAGTCCTGTTGACGATCAGCCTGTCGAGCACGATCTGGTCGGCCTGCAGAATGCCTGCTTGGCTGTTGGCGTCGAGAAAGGCCTGCACCGATGTGTCGGCATCGGCTTCGTTGGTGGCGCCGGTCGTCAGGTCGCGTGCCGTCGACGTGACCGCGGCGTCGACCACGCTCTGGAGGCTCGATCTGGCATTGTAGAGCTGCGATACGTTGACCGAGAAGCCCGCTGCCAGCGCCAAGACCGAGGCGCTAAGGCCGAACAGGACCGCGAAATTTCCACCGCGATCCCTGGCGAAGCCGCCGACCGCGTGAACAAGACCCCCGTAATTCCGCATCCTACAGCCTCCACTCGCCTCGGCCTCGTCGCCGCGGAAAGGGCAATGCAGGATTCCCGCCGGATGACGCCTTGGCCTGGCGGAGAGCTCGCCTTCCAACAGCAAGTCGTTGTTTTTGTTAAGTTTTGGAACCTACAAAGGTGAACGGTTGGTAAACGGGAACGCGCCGTGGCGCTCGCGTTTACCGGCCGCTTACCATGATCTGGCCCAAGGCATCGCGACGCCATCGACGGCGTCCTGTTGCGGCACAAGCTCACTGTGCCGAAGCGGACCATGTGTCCCGAAAGTTGCGCCTGGAAAGAACCTCGCTGCCACCCTGTCGCATCGGTAGGCGTCGCGATTACGCTAGCATCTGTGCGCTGACGGTCCTGTCGATGCCGTGGTAGGGCGGGTTGAACAGATTGCCTTCCTGTTCATAGGTCCACACCTTGAACAGGCTGAGCCGGTGGGGGCCGAAACTGTGCAGCAGCGGCACGTCGGTGGCGTCGCGGCCGCGGGCGATGACGATACGGCCGATTCTGGGCGTGTTGTGGCGAGGATCGAACGTGTACCATTTGCCATCGAGGAACACTTCCAGCCACGCCGAGAAGTCCATCGGCGCCGGATCGGCTGGCACGCCGATATCGCCGAGATAGCCGTTCACATAGCGTGCCGGAATATTCATGCAGCGGCAAAGCGTGATCGCCAGATGGGCGAAGTCGCGGCAAACCCCGACGCGCTCCTCATGCGCCTGAGCCGCGGTGCGGGTCGAGCGCGCATAGCCATAGCCGAACGACAGCCGGTTGTGGACATAGTCGACGATCGCCTGCACGCGCGCCCAGCCAGACGGGATGTCACCGAAGAGCTGCCAGGCCAGGCTGCTCAGATGATCCGTCTCGCAATAGCGGCTGCCGAGGAGATAACCGAGAACTTCGTCGGGCAGATCCGCCACCGGCACTTCCCTGGCCAGGGTGTTTACCTCGTCCGTCTCGCCGCTATCCTCTACGACCGCGTCGTACAGGATGCGAAAACCACCGGCGGGCGCTGTGAAGCGCCGGCAGGCATTGCCATGCAGATCGTGGTACAGCCTTGTCGGCACCGCGGGCGAGGTCAGCACCCGCGTCTGCCGCTTGATGTCGCCCTGCCTGTCCCGATGGATCTCGAGCACTGAAATCACCGGCGTGGCGGCTACGCATTCGATGGCGATTTCGTAGCCGAGCCGGATCAGCACCGTTGGTCCCCCTTCGATCGTTGTTGTGAGAAGCAGTCCTTCCCAAACGCCCGGAGGATATCGTGGTTCCCTGGGCCGATCGAAAAGCACGCCCCCGTGTCTTCCCCTGCCGCAGTCGAGACGTTAGGTTCGGCCACCCGACCAAGCGCCTCCCCGGACTCAAGGAAAATCATGTATTCAGGCAGAAAATTCGCGGCCTTCCTCTTCGACATGGACGGCACGCTCATCAATTCCATCGCCTCGGCGGAACGAGTGTGGAGCAATTGGGCTCTCCGCCAGGGGCTCGACGTCGCCGCCTTCCTGCCGACGATCCATGGCGTGCGCGCGATCGAGACCATCACCGGCCTGGCACTGCCGGGCGTCGACCCGGCATACGAGGCTGATCTGCTGCTGAAGGCCGAGGCGGCCGATCTCGATGGCATTATCCAGATCTCAGGCGCCGTGGCATTCCTCGATTCGCTGCCGCCCGAACGCTGGGCAATCGTCACCTCCGCCCCACGTGAGCTGGCGCTGTTGCGCATGAAGGCCGCCGGCATCCCCGTCCCGGCCATCATCGTCGCGGCGGAAGATGTCTCCCGCGGCAAGCCGGCGCCCGATTGCTTCCGGCTTGGCGCGGAACGGCTCGGCTTCGACGCGCGCGATTGCCTCGTCTTCGAGGATGCTCCAGCTGGCATCGCGGCAGCCGAAGCGGCGGGCGCCGCGGTCATGGTCATCAGCGCCACGCACAAGCACCCCTTGCCAACGCAACATGCCGCGATCGCAGGCTACGACATGGTCGGCATCACCGTCGACGAGCGTGGCTGGATCGCGCTCGAGCCGCAGCGCAACGCCGCCTAGGCGGCATCTAGAAATCGCTGGTGAGGCCCTTTACCTCCCAGTCGCCGTAGCGCCCTGGCTCCTTGCCGCCGCGGCCGCCGATCTCCTTCGGCAGCGCGGCCTCCTTTTCGCGGTAGTCTTCCCGCCGCGCTGCGGCCTCGGCCAACGCACGGCGTGCGGCCGGCGTTAGCTCTCTCTGCGATGCCGCTTCGGCAGAAGCGGCGCCTGTTTTACTGATTTCGTCGGTCATGCGATAATCTCGGCAGATTGAGCCCGGTCAATTGAAACAGGAACTGGCGTTTCCCATCATATAGCCATGAACGCACGACGATCGACCCCTTTTCGGTGCCATTTCGACAGGAGCAGACGATGAACACCATCCGCACCGCCATGCTTCTTGCCGCGATGACGGCGCTGTTCATGGGCGTCGGCTTTTTGATCGGCGGAACCGGCGGCATGATGATCGCCTTCCTGTTCGCGGCCGGCACCAATCTGTTCAGCTACTGGAATGCCGACAAGATGGTGCTGTCGATGAACCGTGCCGTCGAGGTCGACGAAAGGAACGCGCCCGAATATTACGCCATCGTCCAGGCAATGGCCAAACAGGCCGGCCTGCCGATGCCGAAGACCTATCTGATCGACAACCCGCAGCCGAACGCCTTTGCCACCGGCCGCAACCCGCAGAACGCGGCGGTTGCTGCCTCCACCGGCCTGTTACAAGCGCTGACGCCTGAAGAGGTCGCAGCCGTCATGGCGCACGAGCTCGCCCATGTGCAGCACCGCGACACGCTCACCATGACGATCGTCGCCACCTTTGCCGGTGCCATCTCGATGCTCGGCAATTTCGCCTTCTTTTTCAGTGGCAATCGCGACAACAATCCGTTCGGCTTTGTCGGCGTGCTGGCGGCGATGATCGTAGCGCCCTTTGCCGCGATGGTCGTGCAGATGGCGGTCAGCCGCACCCGCGAATACGAGGCCGACCGGCGTGGCGCTGAAATCTGTGGACACCCGCTCTGGCTGGCATCGGCGCTTGACAAGATCGCCCGTGGCGCCGAACGCATCCGCAACCCCGATGCCGAGCGCAATCCCGCGACCGCGCATCTCTTCATCATCAATCCCCTTCACGGCGAGCGCATGGACAGCCTGTTCTCCACCCACCCCGCCACTGAGAACCGCATCGCAGCCTTGCAGGCGATGGCGCAGCAGATGCAAGGCGAAACCCAGGCCGCCCCGCGCCAGGCGTCGACGCCACGGCAGGCAGATCAACCGCGGCCATCCGGCCCGTGGAGCGAGGCAGCGCAGCCCGAGCAGCCGGCGGAGCCCGCCAAGCCCAAATCCAACCCATGGGGTCGCAATCCGACCGGGCCCAAGGGCCGGTGGTCGTGAGCGTGGCGGACAGAGGAGCTCGACGCACGGTTTCAGGCGATCAGGAACACAGGGACGGCGGCGACTTCGTTGCCGGGCTCGCCGCTCGCAAGGCGGCGGCGCGCCTGCTTGCCGCCGTCATCGATGCCAGGACCCCGCTTGATGGGCTGACCGATCACGAAAACGGCCACCCGCAGTACAAGGCGCTCGACTTGCGCGATCGCGGCCTTGTCCGCGCGATCCTGGTCACCGCGCTGCGCTATCGCATGACCGTATCAGGGCTGCTGGCGCGGCGCCTGGAAAAGCCGCTGCCGCCTAATGCCACCGCTTTGTCGCACATATTGCATGTGGCCGCAGCTCAGATCCTGTTCCTCGATATTCCCGACAGCGCCGCCGTCGACATTGCGGTGACCCATGCCAAGTCCGATCCGCGCACGCTGCGCTTCTCCGGCCTCGTCAATGGCGTTCTGCGCACACTGGCACGTGCCAAGGAAACGGAATTGCCTGCCGCCCTTGCCGCCACCGACGAAGCGCCAAAGTGGTTTTCCGATCGGCTGAAGACCACTTACGGCAACGAGAAGGCCAGACAGATCCTCGAAGCGCATCGCGTTGAGGCGCCGGTCGACTTCTCGGTCAAGGCCGATCCCGGTCTCTGGGCCGAAAAACTCGGCGGTATAGTCCTGCCGACAGGCACGGTGCGGGTCGAGAATCTTGTCGGTCCTGTCACTGAATTGCCTGGCTTTGCCGAGGGCGCCTGGTGGGTCCAGGACGCCGCGGCCAGCCTGCCCGCCCGGCTGTTCGGCGATGTCACGGGATTCCGGGTTGCCGATCTCTGCGCCGCGCCCGGCGGCAAGACCGCGCAGCTGATCGTTGCCGGCGCGAAAGTCACCGCCGTCGACACGTCAAAAAACCGGCTCGTGCGGCTGACGCAGAATCTCGACCGTCTCGGCCTGTCGGCCGAAGTCGTCCAGGCCGACCTGCTCAAGTATGAGCCAGAAGAACTGTTCGACGCTGTTCTCCTCGACGCACCCTGCTCGTCGACCGGCACGGTGCGGCGGCACCCCGACGTGCCATGGACCAAGACTTCGGCTGATGTCGAAAAACTGGCCGACCTGCAACGCAGGCTGCTCGCCCGCGCCGTCACGCTGGTGAAGCCCGGCGGCAGGATCGTCTTTTCCAACTGTTCGCTCGATCCGCTCGAAGGCGAGGATCTCTATCACGCCTTTCTGGCCGGCACGCCTGAAGTCGCCAACGATCCGCTGCGGCAAGGCGAGATCGCCGGCATCGATCCGTTCCTGACGCCGCAAGGCACGCTGCGCACCACGCCCGCCGATCTGGAGCTCGGCGTGCCGGAGCGCTCGGGCCTCGACGGCTTCTTCGCCGCTCGCATGCGGCGAGCCGGCTAGCGATTGAATTGCCCGGATTTACTGACTTTTTGGGGTAGGATCGGGGGCAAAGCCAGGTGAACCGGCGTGGGGTCGTGGAATTCGCCTTCGCACGAATCGTGCAATCATGTAGACTCGGCGCCGGGGTAGAGGACGATCAGGAGGGGTTTTGGCACTTGCTGCCAGCAGCACGACGCGTCTGTGGACGCTTGTCGCGAAGGAGTTCTGGCGCAAAACGCGCCGGCGCCTGCGCGCCGGGCCTGTCTATCGCTGGCGCTATTCCGGCCGCACGCCGGAACGTGTGCTGATCGCGCCGCCGGACCTGCGCCTCGCCGACCCGCAGATCGCACTCGAGATCTATTACGGCCGCTATCCCCTGTCGGGGCATCTCGTCGAGACCGGCGGCAAGTCGCCTTTCCAGATCAGCGTGCCCAATCACGGCTGGCAGAAGACGCTGCACGGCTTTCGCTGGCTGCGCCATATGCGCGCCGCCGGCACCGAGCTCGCCGCCGCCAATGCCCGCGCCCTGGTCTCCGACTGGATCACCATGCATGGCAGCCATATTTCCGGCATCGCCTGGGAGCCCGGCACGACGGCCAAGCGCATCATCGCCTGGTTGCAGCACTCCTCGGTCGTATTGCAGGGCGCCGAGTTCCCTTTCTACCGCGCCTTCCTGAAATCGGTTGCCATCCAGATCCGCTACCTCAGGTCGATGGCGCGCGAAATGCCCGACGGCAAGGACAGGCTGCGGGCCCGCATCGCGCTCGCCTTCGCTGCCTTGTCCCTGCCGGCGCCGGCATCGGCCCTGCGTGGCGCGACCCGCAATCTTGCCGAGGAACTCGACCGCCAGATCCTCGCCGATGGCGGGCATATTTCGCGCAATCCGATGGTTGTCCTGGAAATCCTCGCCGACCTTCTGCCGCTGCGCCAGACCTATGCCAACCAGGCGGAAACGCCGCCGCAGGCGCTGATCGGCGCCATCGACCGCATGCTGCCGGCGCTGCGCTTCTTTCGCCATCAGGATGGCAGCCTCGCCCGCTTCAACGGCATGGGCGCCACCATCCACGACCGCATCGCCACCATTCTGCGCCACGACGACACCGCCGGCGCGCCGCTGCTGCATGCGCCGCATTCCGGCTATGAGCGCCTGTCGATGGGCGGCACCACGGTCATCGCCGACACCGGCCCGCCGCCGCCGGTCGATGTGTCCAACGCCGCACACGCCAGCTGTCTCGCCTTCGAACTGTCGTCCGGCCGCCAGCACTACATCGTCAATGCCGGCATCGACACCTATGGCGCGGCTGAATTCCGGCCGCTGGCGCGCGCCACCGCCGCGCACTCGACCGCCACCATCAACGACACCTCGTCGGCGCGCTTCAGCCATTCACTGCGCGTCAACGACCTGCTCGGTTCGCCGCTGATCGGCGGCCCGCAGCACGTGCAGTGCAAGCGCACCGACCAGAAGGGCATTCAGGGCTTCATCGCCCGCCATGACGGCTATGTCCCGCGCTTCGGCTTCCTGCATGAGCGCGAGCTGAAACTGTCGGCGAACGGCAATGTGCTGGCTGGTCGCGACCGCTTCCAGCGGCCCGGCAATGCAGCGATCCGCAACAATGGCCGCGACTTCGTCACCGTCCGCTTCCATGTCCACCCCGACATCAACCTTTTGCAGGACGAGCATGACCGCCTGGTGCTGGCCGCCGATCAGGCCGATACCTGGGTGTTCACAGCAGCCGAAGTGGTGCCGGAAGTCGAGGAATCGATCTATTTCGCCGGTCTTGGCGGCCCGCGCCGCAGCCGCCAGATCGTGCTTGCCTTCAAGGCCTCGGAAATCGCCGAAGTCCACTGGCAGCTGACGCGCACCAGCATCGCCGGTCATCCGGAAAACAACTGATCCTCCTGGCAGGGCTTCCAACGCAGGTTAACAGAAGGCCTGACGACAACCAGTTCGGCGGCATCGGCAGCTTGCGTCGGCAGCGATAGGAATTTTTTCTTGACTCGGTGACCTCAGCTATGGTATAAATTCGCCCATGGTGCTGATTTGCGCCAGTGACCCGCCACACAGGCGGGTTTTTCGTTTTAATACGGATTCGTTGCCTTGCCCCACCTGACCGCCGGTTTGATTTCCGGACGGCATGTGCTACGGGCGCGGGCATCCATCACACCAGTCGTGAAAGGCTGCCAGCCCATGGCCGTCGCCGCCAAGAACATTCCCGCACCAGACCTTGTTCCCGTGCGTCGCGCCCTGCTCTCCGTTTTCGACAAGACCGGCCTCATCGATTTCGCCAAAGCGCTGGCAGCCGCAGGCGTAGAGCTGGTCTCGACCGGCGGCACGGCAAAGGCGATCGCTGACGCGGGCCTTCCGGTGCGCGACGTCTCCGAGCTCACCGGTTTCCCCGAGATCATGGACGGCCGCGTCAAGACCTTGCATCCTGGGGTGCATGGCGCGCTGCTTGGCGTGCGCGACGATCCGGAGCATTCCGCGGCAATGCGCAAATACGGCATCGAGCCGATCGATCTCGTCGTCTCCAATCTCTATCCGTTCGAGGAGGTCCGCCGCTCCGGCGCCGACTACGCGTCGATCGTCGAAAACATCGACATTGGCGGGCCGGCGATGATCCGCGCCTCGGCCAAGAACCACGCCTATGTCGCCATCGTCACCGACCCCGGCGATTACGCCTCGGTGCTGAATGCGCTGGAGATGACCATCGGCTCGCTTTCGCTGGATTTCCGCAAGAAGCTGGCGGCCAAGGCCTTTGCCCGCACCGCCAGCTATGACGCGGCGATCTCCGGCTGGTTCGCCGAGGCGCTCGAGATCGAACATCCGACATGGCGCGCCTTTGGCGGCAGGTTGGTCGAGGTGATGCGCTATGGCGAGAACCCGCATCAGAGCGCCGGCTTCTACGTCAACGGCGACAAGCGCCCGGGCGTCGCCACGGCGCGCCAGCTGCAGGGCAAGCAGCTATCCTACAACAACATCAACGACACCGACGCCGCCTTCGAACTGGTCGGCGAGTTCGACCCCGACCTTTCCGCCGCCGTCGCCATCATCAAGCACGCCAATCCGTGCGGCGTTGCCGAAGGCGACTCGCTGAAAGCCGCCTACGCCAAGGCGCTGGCCTGCGACCCGGTCTCGGCCTTCGGCGGCATCATCGCCGTCAACCGCACCCTCGACGCCGAGGCGGCGGAAGAGATCGTAAAAACCTTCACCGAGGTGATCATCGCGCCCGGCGCCACCGATGAGGCAGCGGCCATCGTGGCGGCGAAGAAGAACTTGCGCCTGCTGGTCACCGGTGGGCTGCCGGACCCGCGCACGCCGGGCACGACGGTCAAATCCGTAGCCGGCGGCCTGCTCGTCCAGGGCCGGGACAACGCCGTCGTCGACGACCTCGAATTGAAAGTGGTGACCACGCGGGCGCCGACGCCAGCCGAAATGGCCGACCTGAAATTCGCCTTCCGCATCGCCAAGCACGTCAAATCCAACGCCATCGTCTATGTCAGGGACGGCGCCACCGTCGGCATCGGCGCCGGCCAGATGAGCCGGGTCGATTCCTCACGCATCGCCGCCCGCAAGGCACTCGACGCCGCCGAGGCCGCCGGCCTCGCCGAACCGCTGACCAAGGGCTCGGTCGTCGCCTCCGACGCCTTCTTCCCCTTCGCCGATGGCTTGCTGTCGGCGATCGCCGCCGGCGCCACCGCCGTCATCCAGCCGGGCGGTTCGATGAACGACAAGGACGTGATCGCCGCTGCCGACGAGCACGGCATCGCCATGGTGTTTACGGGGATCAGGCATTTCCGGCATTGACGCACTTCTTCCTTCTCCCCTTGCGGGAGAAGGAAAGAGGCGCTCCTATCCCACCGGCCGGTCCGCCGGATACGGCGTCTTGACCAGGATCGCCATGCCGATGCCCAGGAACAGCACGATCACCGCCATACCGAGCCGCGCCGAGCCGCTGGCCAGGGTGACGGACGCGACCATGAACGGCGCCAGGAAACTGGTCGCCCGCCCGGCCAGCGCATAAATGCCGAAATAGCGGCCGGATTCTGCCGCCGTGACGCTGCGCGCCATATAGGATCGCGACGACGCCTGCACCGGCCCGAAAGCCACCCCGATCAACAGGCCAAAGAAGATGTAGGCTTTTTCCGCTGCCGTGCCGAACAGGCCGCCGCTGTCCGGCCCAGGCATCATCCAGAGGCCAAACAACGTGTAGCCCGGTCCGGTCGAGACGATGCCGATCGTGGCGATGCTGAGCAGGACCAGCGAGATCATGACGATGGTTTTTGAGCCAAGCGCCGTATCGAGACGGGCTGCAACCAGGCAGCCGAAGATGGCGACGACGTTGAGAATGATGCCGAAAATACCGATCTCGGTGATCGACCAGTGGAACATCGCAGCGGCGAAAGTGCCACCCAACGCCAGCAGCGCGTTGACGCCGTCCTGATAGATCATGCGGGCTACCAGGAAGCGGAAGATGCCGCTGCGCTTGCGCACCTCACCCAGTGTCACTTTCAGCTCCGCCAGCCCCTCTCGGACAGCCGGACCGATCGGCAGGCCCTTGATGGCGTCGGGGGTGAAAAAGAACATCGGCAGGATGAACAGGAAGTACCAGCCGGCTGACAAAGGCCCGGTTGCGCGCGCGTCCTCGCCGAGCTTCGGGTCGAGCCCGAAGAGCGGGTCGATGCCGATGATCGTCTTGCCGGTCTCAGGCGAACCGGCCAGGCAGGCGACGACGAAGACCAGCACGATCATGCCGCCGAGATAACCAAGGCCCCAGGCCATGTTGGAGATCCTGCCGATCTCGCTCTTCGGCACCAGGCGCGGCATCATCGAATCGTTGAACACGGTCGAAAACTCCGCCGCCACCGACGCCAGCGAAAAGAACAGCACGACCAGGAAAAGGTTCGAACCGGGGGCCGCGAACCAAAGCATGCAAAGGCAGGTGATCTTGACCGCGGCAAAGAATGCGATCCACGGCTTGCGCGGTCCGGTCTGGTCGGCGATCGAGCCGAGGATCGGCGACAGCACGGCAATGACAAGACCTGCCGCGGCAATGCCGTAGCCCCAGGCCGCCTGCCCGGTTTCCGGATCGCTCGCCATCCGCGACACGAAATAAGGCCCGAAGATGAAGGTGGTGACGACGGTGAAGAACGGCTGCGCCGCCCAGTCGAACAACATCCATCCCCAGATGCCGCGCCCGGACGCACGCTGCACTGTCTCTACCGTCATGATGATCCCCCGGCACCGTTCCGTATCGGGCGCCATGTCTGCATGTTTCATGCGCTCATGCAATGAACGAAGCTTGGTGCCGTCCCCTACCCCTGCCGCGCGCTCACTGTTCGAAAGCCAAGCAATTGGCTTTCGTCCGCGACGCGGACCAAGCCCTTATTTTTTCTCGTGAGCGAAGTCGGACCGAAGGTCCGGCGCCGTCCTCCACCCCCTGCTTCGCAGCGATTGCCGCCGGCGCGAATTTCTTGATTATTTAAGTTGACTCTTTTTATCCAGTTTGACTAATTGCGCTCGCGCAGGGCCGGAAAGTCGCCGGTCGAACGGCTCGATATTGGTCTGACAGGGAATAAGAGATGACGATTGGTCGACAGGCATTGTCGCGCACTCAGGCAAGGCGATTGATTGCGGGCAGTGCCTTGATAGCGGCATCTTTTGGAGTGGTGGGGGCCGGCCGGGCCCAGGTGGTTTCGCCGGACGATGCAACTCAACTGGAAACCATCGTCGTCACCGGCAAGTCGGACCGCCTTGTCGGGCCCGATCAAACGATCGTCGCCGAGGATACGGCGACCGGCACCAAGACCGATACGCCCATCGTCGACGTTCCCGCCTCGGTTTCAGTTGTTACCCAGAAGGAACTGGAGGCGCGCCATGTCGAAAGCCTCCAGCAGGCCGTGGCCTACACATCCAGCGTCCTCACCGACGAGTTCGGCAACGATGACCGATACGACTATATTCGTATCCGCGGTTTCGACCAGACATCGCTCGGCACTTATCGCGATGGTCTCACGGCGCGCATCCCCGCTTGGTTCACGGCCAGCCGTCTCGAGCCTTACGGACTTCAGCGCGTGGAGGTCCTGAAGGGATCGACATCGACGCTTTTTGGTCTCAACGGCCCTGGCGGGCTGGTCAATGCCATCACCAAGCGGCCGCTGGACCAGAAGCAGGGGGAGATTTACACGTCCTATGGCGACGGTACCAAGGAGGTTGGCGTTGATTTTGGCGGGCCGATCGACCCCGATGGGGTGTGGACCTATCGGCTCACCGGGCTGGCCAAGGATGGCGATCAAGGATGGGATTATTCCAACGACGATCGGCTTTACATCGCGCCCGCGTTGACCATCAAGCCCGAGGAAGGAACGTCGCTCACCATCCTGACTGACTATTACAAGCGAGATGGCACAGGCGCACGCGGCACCCCGGCTGGCGGCAATATCGACATCGGCACATTCCTGGGCGAGCCGGATTTCAACCGCTTCAACACCGAGCAGGTCGATCTCGGCTACCAGTTCGAGCACGAGTTCAACGAGAACCTCACCTTCCGCTCCAATGCCCGCTACACGCATTTGAGCCTCGACTACGCCGAGGTCTACGGCGCGTCGCTTGACCCCACGGCGGACCGCACGGCATTTTCCGTCGATGGCCTGTCCAACCGCTATGCCTTCGACAATCAGTTGCAATACGATACGGGCTGGGACGGGATCGGCAGCAAGACGCTTGTCGGCGTCGACTACGCCAACGACAACACCCGTGAAAACATCCTCTTCGGCACCGCCGGTCCCATCGACATCGACAATCCGACCTATTGCGGTCTGTCCTGCATCAATCTCGGCCCCTACGTGAACTGGCGGGTCAAGCAACAGGCGGTCGGTGTCTATGCCCAGGAGCAATTGACGTTTGACGACCGCTGGATCGTCACCCTCGGCGGGCGCTGGGACCGCGTGCATACGACGGCGGACTATCTCGACTCGGGAACGCAGGACGACGACACGGCATCCGCCTTCACCAAGCGCGCCGGCCTGACCTACAAATTCACTCCGAACCTCGCGGTCTACGCCAACTATTCGGAAAGCTTCCAGCCGCTCGTGGCGCCAAGCGCCAATGGATATGCGGTCTCGGGTTCGCTGAAGCCTCAAGAGGGCAGGCAGTATGAGGCAGGTATCAAGTACAAGCCCGACGGCTTCGACGGCCTGTTCACGGCCGCGGTCTTCGACCTTACCCAAACCAATGTTCCGACCTATGTCACGCCTGTTGTCCAGCAGCAGATTGGCAAGGTTGGCGTCCGCGGCATCGAACTCGAGGGCAAGGCCGCCATTGCGGAAAACCTGAACCTGACACTTGCCTATTCCTACTGGGATGCCGAGATCCTGGAAGACGGTATTGGAGGAAATGCCGGCAATCGGCCGCAGCGTGTCCCTCGCCACCTGGCTTCGGCCTGGGTTGATTATACGCTACCCGAGGAGGGACGGCGTGGCGACCTGACCATCGGCGGAGGCGTGCGCTATATCGGACAAACCTACGGGGATGACGCGAACACGACTTCGATTGGCGGCTACGCACTGGTGGATGCGGCGATCAGCTACAAGATGACCAAGGACGTGACGTTGGCCCTGAACGCAACGAACCTGTTCGACCGGAAGTATTTGACAACCAGCTATTACGGAACCGAATTTTACGGCGACCGGCTGAAGATCGTCGGCACGCTCAAACATTCCTGGTGAGCTTGTTGAACGCCGGTTTCGAAGCGGATGGCATTCGAAAAGAGCCACACGCATCCGGTGATGCGTGTGGTGATCATCGGCGGTTCACATCCCCGTCAGATCGCTCATCAGCCCCGACGCCACCGACAGCCGCGACACGGTGATGTCGCCGCCCTCGGTCAGCGCCTGCAGCCGCTCGCGGATGCGCGCCACCCGCTCGCCACCGGCGTCCAGCCAGGCCGCCACCGGATCGGCCGTCTTGGCGTGGCCGGTGAGTGCCGCCACCGCGATGCCGCGCCGTGCCGCGCCGATCGTGTCGGTGGCGCGCGACAGTGCAAGCTGATCATAGTAGTCCGAAGGCGTGATCGAGCGTGCGGCGTCCTCGACACGCGGGATGCGGAAGGCATCGCTGACGGCGAAGAACGCCTTGGCCGCGGCGACGATATCGGCGCCGGCGGTGCGCGCCGTCAGCGCGATGTCGGGGATAAGTTCCGCCACCTCGCTGAGCGCCAGTTGCCCGGCCAGCCCTTCCGGCGCGCCGCTCTTGAACAGCCCGTGCCGCTTCTCCTCGATGCGCTCGCGCGAGAAAGCCGGCAGCAGCGAAACGAGCTTGGGTTCCAGCGCCTTGCGTGCGTCCTGCAGCGCGGCGATGCGCTGGCCAAGCGGTGCCGTGCCGGCATCGTTCTTCAGATACCAGCCGCTGGTCACATAGATCAGCCGGCTGACCATCTGATAGAGATCGAGCTGCACCTGGCCGTCGATCTGGTTGTCGAGCGCATCGATCTCGCGATAGAGCGCCGGCAGCGCAAAACCGTCGCGCACCAAGGCAAAGGTCCGCACCACGTCAGCAGCGGTGCGCCCCGTGGCTTCCTGCAGCCGGTTGACGAAGGATGGGCCGCCGCGATTGACCAGATCGTTGGCGACGACGCGCGTGATGATCTCGCGGCGCAGCCGGTGGCCATGGATCTCAGTGGCGTATTTCTTCGCCATCCGGTCCGGGAAGTAGCCCATCAGGTCGCGATCGAAATGCGCGTCATCAGGCACGTCGCTGGCGACGATGTCGGAAAACAGCACGATCTTGGCATAGGCGAGCAGCACGCCAAGTTCGGCCCTGGTCAGGGGTTCGCCGCGCGCTTCGCGCTCGGCAAGTGCCGCCGGTGACGGCAGCGTCTCCACGGCACGGTCGAGCAGGCCACGCGCCTCCAGCGCCGTCATGAAACGGCTCTGATGCGCGATGTCGGCGAGGCCGCGCTTGCGGGCAATCGAAAGCGCCAGCGTCTGCTGGTAGTTGTTGGACAGCACCAGCGAGCCGACCTCGTCGGTCATCTCGGCCAGCAGCTTGTTGCGTGCCGGGCGCGTCAACGACCCCTTGCGCATGGCGGACGCAAGCGCGATCTTGATGTTGACCTCGACGTCGGAACAGTTGACGCCGCCCGAATTGTCGATGGCGTCGGAATTGCAGCGGCCGCCATTTAGGCCGAACTCGATGCGCGCCCGCTGCGTGACGCCGAGATTGGCGCCCTCGCCGATCACCTTGGCGCGCACGTCGAGCGCGGTGATGCGAATGGCATCGTTGGCGCGGTCGCCGACTTCGGCATTGGTTTCGGTCGATGCCCGCAAATAGGTGCCGATGCCGCCGAACCACAGGAGATCGACCGACGCCTTGAGGATGGCGGTCATGATCTCGACCGGCGTGGCGGTGGTCTTGGCCAGGCCGATCGCCGCCGCCGCCGCCGCCGGCAAGGTGATCGATTTCTGGTTGCGAGAGACGATGATGCCGCCTTCCGACAGTTTCGTCTTGTCATAGTCCTGCCAGCTCGAACGCGGCAGCGCGAACATGCGCTCGCGCTCGGCCATCGAGGCTGCCATGTCGGGATCGGGGTCGATGAAGATATCGCGATGGTCGAAGGCGGCGATCAGCCGGGTTTTCGGCGACAAAAGCATGCCGTTGCCGAACACGTCGCCCGACATGTCGCCGACACCGACGACGGTGAAGGACGAGGTCTGGATATCGCGGTTGATCTCGCGGAAATGCCGCTTGACCGCTTCCCAGGCGCCCTTGGCGGTGATGCCCATCTTCTTGTGGTCGTAGCCGGCAGAGCCGCCGCTGGCGAAGGCGTCGTCGAGCCAGAAGCCGTGCTTCTCCGAGATCGCGTTGGCGGTGTCGGAGAAGGTCGCCGTGCCCTTGTCGGCGGCAACGACGAAATACGGATCGTCCGGGTCGCGTCTGATGACGCCGGCCGGCGGGATGACACCGTCGAGGCCGATATTGTCGGTGATCGACAGCAGGCTGGAGACGAAGTTCTTGTAGGCCGAGGTGCCGGCCTCGAAGATCGCGTCGCGGCCGGCGCTCATCGGGAGCTTCTTCGGATAAAAGCCGCCCTTGGCGCCGACCGGCACGATGACGGCATTCTTGACCTGCTGTGCCTTGACCAGGCCAAGCACCTCGGTGCGATAGTCCTGGGCGCGGTCCGACCAGCGCAGACCGCCGCGCGCCACCGGACCGAAGCGCAGATGCAGGCCTTCGACCTCGGAACCGTAGACGAAGATCTCCCGCCACGGTCGCGGCGCCGGCAAGCCCTCGACCGCGTGCGAATCGAGCTTGATCGCCAGCGACTGGCCCTTTTCTTTCGTATCGGCAACGAAATGATTGGTGCGCAGCGAGGCTTCGATCAGATTGAGATAGCGCCGAATGATGGTGTCGTCGTCGATGTTGGGAACGTCTTCCAGCGCATCCTTGATCTTGGCCTTGAGGTGCTTTGCCGCCACCATGCCTTCGGCCTCGGCTGTCGGGCCAAGCCGGGCGATGAACAGCGCATGCAGGCCGCGCGCGATGTCGGGATAGCGGTTGAGCGCGGCGGCGATGAAATCCTGGCTTTGCGGAATGCCCACCTGCTGCAGATAGCGGCCATAGGCGCGCAGGATGGTGATCTCGCCAGACCACAGGCCGGCGGTCTGGGCGAGGCCGTTATAGCCGTCATTGTCGACGTCGCCGCGCCAGACTGAGAGGAATGCGTCCTCGAACAGCGCGCCGCCATCGGTCAGGTCGATCGGCTTGCCGTAGCTGTTCTCCAGTTCCATGTCATGAATGAAGACTAAGCTGGACTGGTCATCGCCAACCTCGAAAGTGCGCTCGCTGATGACGCGGAAGCCGATGTTTTCCAGCACCGGCACCCGGCGCGACAGCGCCACAGGACTGCCGTGGTGATAGATCTTCAGCGCCGCCTGGTGCGGCTTCTGCTCGGCGTGGCGATAATAGTCGATGGCGATCGGATTGCCGGCGCTGATCCTGGCGATACGCCCGGCGTCGGCCAGCGCCACCGCCGCGCTGAACGAATCGCGGTAGCTTTCCGGCAGCCGCGCGGCGATCGCCTTCAAAGCCTGGTCGCCGCCACTGGCCTCGGCCGCATCGGAAAGGGCGTCCTCCCAGGTACGCACGATGTCGCGGATCGCCGCCTCAATCGTCGCTTGCTCGACCTTCGGCGTCTTGCCGCCGGAGCGGCCGATGATGAAGTGCACGCGCGCCAGCCCGCCCTCGGGGAAGGCCGGGTAGTACGCCGACAGCCGGCCTTCGAATACGGTCTTCAGATACGAGCCGATCTTCTCGCGCACGACGCTGTCGTAACGGTCGCGCGGCACGAAGACGAGGATCGAGACGAAACGGTCGAACTGGTCGGCGCGTACCAGCGCCCGCACCCGCGGCCGCTCGACAAGGCCGAGAATGGCCGCTGCATGCTTCCTCAGCACCGGCACCGGCACCTGGAATAATTCGTCGCGCGGATAGCTTTCCAGGACATTGATCAGCGCCTTGCCGGAATGATCGTGCCGGTCGAAGCCGGACTTGGCGATGATGGTTTCGGCCTTGGACCTGAGATATGGGATCTTCATCACCGAGCGCGTGTAGGCGGTCGAGGTGAACAGGCCGACGATGCGCAATTCGCCCGCGAGCGTGCCCTTGGCGGTGTAGGTCTTGACGCCGATATAGTCGAGATAGATGCGGCGGTGCACGGAAGACTTGGCATTGGCCTTGGTGACGATCAGGGGCTCCGGCCCATGCAGGAAGGCGCGGATCTCCGGCGTCGTCGTCACCGCTTCGGTGCCGCGCCTGAGCACCAGCACGTCGGGGTCGGACAGGATGCCGAGGCCGGGCTTTTCGGCGCGCTCAAGCGTGCCGCTTTCCTCGCCGCCGGTGTATTTGAACTCGCGCATGCCAAGGAAGGTGAAATTGTCGTCGCGCAGCCACTCCAGGAAGGCGAGGGCCTCGGCAACGCTCTTCTTGTCGAGCGGCACGGCCGTATAGCGGAATTCCGAGATCGCCTGATCGAGGCGGGCCAGCATTGGCCTCCAGTCGTGAACGGCGGCATGAACCTGGCCAAGGATCTTGCGCAGCCGCTCGCTCAATCCGCTCGCCTGCTCGGATGTCAGCCGTGGGATGTGGACATGGATGACGCTCAGCCTGTCGTGGCTGCCATCGTCCTTGGCGAAATTGCCGTCGCCGAGGATTTCTTCCACGCCGCCCTTGCCGTGGCGCACGACGATAACCGGATGAGTGACCAGGGTCGGTTCGCCCGATGTCTCGGTGATCTCGCCGAGGATGGAATCGAACAGGAACGGCATGTTGTCGTTGACGACTGTGACAACCGTCATCGGGCGGCCGTCTCGCACAACACCCGAATCGGCATCGACGGCGACGACGCACTCGCCTTTCCTGTGAGTGGCGACTGCCTGGCCGGCGAGATCGGCAGCGCGTTCGAGGTCGGCCACCTCATAGGTGGCGATGTCTTCAGCCGGCGCGCGGGCGAGCAGATAGTCGGCAAGCCTGGCTGGCCTTTCCTCCGCTTTTGTCGCTGCCGTGGCTTTTTTCTTCGGCTTGCTCGCGGATTTCACGCTGGCCATGACGCACGTCCCTCCCGTCAATGCTTTTACGACTATGGTAGCAGATGACCGCTGTTTGGCGACAAAGGTTTGACGGCTTGCCAAGAATTATCGGAATTTGGCGACAAGATGCCGCGCAACGAGGAGAAATGACCCATGACCGGCAAAATCACCGCGCTTGACCTTGGCCAGGCAGAGCTGAGCGACGCGACAAAAGCCTATTTCGCCAAATGCGAGGAGAAGCTCGGCCTCGTCCCCAACGTGCAAGGCCTACGCCTTCGACGACAAGAAGCTGCGCGCTTTCACCGACATGTACAACGATTTGATGCTGGGTGATTCCGGCCTCTCGAAGCTGGAGCGCGAGATGATCGCGGTCGTCGTCTCCTCGATCAATCATTGCTACTATTGCCTGACCGCGCATGGCGCGGCGGTACGTCAGCTGTCCGGCGACCCGGCGCTCGGCGAAATGATGGTGATGAATTCCCGCGCCGCCGATCTTTCGCCCAAGCAGACCGCAATGCTCGAATTCGCCGTCAAGCTGACGGAAGAACCGGCTAAGATCGTCGAGGCCGATCGGGCCACCCTTCGCAAGGCCGGCTTCACCGACCGTGACATCTGGGACATCGCCTCGACATCAGCCTTCTTCAACATGTCGAACCGGGTGGCTGCGGCAATCGATATGCGGCCGAACGACGAATACCACGCCATGGCACGGTGAGGCGCGGCAGCTGGGCCAGGTCGAGCGTTATATTAGCAGTTTCGCATTCTCGTTGCTTGTTTGCCGGTTTGGTCCGATGATCGGCAGGCGGCATGACCGCATGCCGGTTCGATGCCGCTCACCAAGGGAGGAGAACATGGCGAAGTATCTCTACGTCTATCATGGCTCGGGCAAGATGCCGACCGACGAGGCCGAGCGGAAAGCCGCAATGGACGCCTGGAACGGCTGGTACGGCAAGCTCGGCTCGGCCGTGGTCGACGGCGGCAATCCGGTCGGCATGTCGAAGATGGTGCTGCCCGGCGGCAAGGTCGAGAACAATGGCGGCAGCAATCCGACCGCGGGCTACACGATCGTCGAAGCGAAAGACATCGACGAAGCCGTCGCCAAGGCCAAGGATTGCCCGATCCTGATGGATCCGGGTTTCAGCGTCGAAATCGCGCCGATCATTGAAATGATGTGACGGGTTAGGACCGCGCCGCGATCGCGGCCGCCGCGCCGGCCATCGTCGTCGCGCTGACACGGTTGGCGATCTTCATGGCGCGCTTGCTTTTCAAAAGCTTGCGCGCCTGTGATGCAGCGAGCACCCAGGCGAGATCGATGGCGACCAGCACCACGGCCATGGTCGCCGTCAGCTCGACCCAGCCGACAATGCTGACCGAAGCGAGGTCGATGATGGTCGGCAGCAGCGCCAGGTAGAACATCATGATCTTGGGATTGCCGAGCGTCACCGCCATGCCGGCAAAGAACAGCTTTGCCGGAGAATCCTCGCGCGGCATCTCGCCCTCTTTCGCGTCGACAGGGGCGGTCCACATCTTCCAGGCGAGATAAGCGAGATAGGCAACGCCGACCCATTTCACCACGACGAAGGCGAAATGGAAGGTCTGCGCCACGACAGCCAGGCCGAACACCGCCAGCGACAGCCAGATGCCCTCGCCGATCCACATGGCGAGCAGGAACGGGAACACGTCGCGAAATCCTTTCGAGATGACGCGGGCGACAAGCGCCGCGATCGATGGCCCGGGCGAGCCCGCGGCAACGAACAGAGCGGCGGCGAAGATGAGCAGCGAGGTGAGGTGCATAACCGGGTCTCTGGTTGAAAACCTTCGATTTCGGATATTAGCGCAAGTGGCTCGGCTGCGGTAGCACCGACAAAAGACCCTTGTCGGTCCAGCATCTCGCGGCTAGAAAGGCCGCCGCGAAACAATTTCGAGCTTCACTTTGCCTACGCAACCGCCGGTCTCGCCAACTCCCCCGACACAAGCATGACACCGCGTTCGCGGTGTCTGTTTTCGTTTTCCATGTGTTCTTCTGGGCGGCGGTTCGAGACCGGTTTGGCACTGCTGAACCGCGTCGCGCGGCTTTTGCCCGTGACACCCGATTTCCAAAAACCGCAGCTTCTCGCCACGCCGTGCCCGCATGGGCATCTCGACATCGCCGGCCTGATGAACTTCCCGACGGGAAGGGCTTATCGGCATGTCTGGACCACTGCGTATCCATTGGACGATCGCACCCAAAACCCCACCTCGGCCGCTCATCAACTGCAATCGCTGCGGCACTGTGAAGGCCTATTGCAGCAGCGGGAAATTCCGCGTCAACGCCAATGGCAAACGCATCGACGTGTGGCTGATCTATCGCTGCATCGACTGCGACAACTCCTGGAATTTCGGCATTTTCGAGCGCTGCAACCGCCGCGACATCGACCCGGCGCTGCTGGCGGCACTCGAAAGCAACGATCCTGCACTCGCTCATCGTCATGCCTTCGATGTAATCGCGTTGCGCAACCGGATCGGGCGCGTCGAGGAGTTCTCCGATGTCAGCGTTCACAAGCGCAGGCTCGGCGACACCAGGGAAGCCGCGACCGTGTTGGAAATCCAGCTTGGGCTCGAAATGCCGACATCGCTGCGACTCGACCGGCTGCTCGCCGGCGAACTTGGCATCTCGCGATCACGGCTTCAGGCACTGGAGGAGAAGCGGCTGCTCATCGTTGACCCGGATGGAGCAAAGGCCCTGCGCAAGCCGGCCCGCGCGGGAATCGCGATCCGCATCGATCTGGCCGGCGAGACCGATCGGCAGGCCATCATCGCGGCTGCCGGTGAGTGAACGAAGAAGGGGCGGAACACTGGTTGCTCCGCCCCTCTCGATTGTTGGAAAATGTAGAGAGCTTACGCCGCGCCGACCGCCTTGGCCGACTTCTCGAAGCGCTTGCGCTCGTTCGGATCGAGATAGAGCTTGCGCAGACGGATCGTCTTCGGCGTCACCTCGACCAGCTCGTCGTCCTGGATCCAGGCCAGAGCCTTCTCCAGCGTCATGCGGATCGGCGGCGTCAGCTTCACGGCCTCATCCTTGCCGGCGGCGCGGATGTTGGTCAGCTTCTTGCCCTTGAGCACGTTCACTTCGAGATCGTTGTCTCTGGAGTGGATGCCGATGATCATGCCCTGATAGACCTTGACGCCGGGATCGATGACCATCGGACCGCGGTCTTCCAGGTTCCACATGGCGTAGGCCACCGCCTCGCCCTGCTCGTTGGAAATCAGCACGCCATTGGTGCGGCCCGGCAATTCGCCCTTGTAGGGCTCATAGGCATGGAAAAGCCGGTTCATCACGGCGGTGCCGCGCGTGTCGGTCAACAGTTCCGACTGATAGCCGATCAGGCCACGGGTCGGCGCGTGGAAGACGATGCGTTGGCGGTTGCCGCCGGATGGGCGCAGTTCGACCATCTCGGCCTTGCGCTCGGACATCTTCTGCACGACGACGCCGGCATGCTCCTCGTCGACGTCGATGACGACTTCTTCGACCGGCTCGAGCAGGTCGCCATTCTCGGCCTTCTGCATGACGACGCGCGGACGCGACACGGCAATCTCGAAACCCTCGCGGCGCATCGTCTCGATCAGCACGGCCAGTTGCAATTCGCCGCGGCCGGAGACGAAGAACGAATCCTTGTCAGGCGATTCCTCGATCTTCAGCGCGACATTGCCTTCGGCTTCGCGCAGCAGGCGGTCGCGGATGACGCGGCTGGTCACCTTGTCGCCTTCGGTGCCGGCCAGCGGACTGTCGTTGACGAGGAACGACATGGTCACGGTCGGCGGATCTATCGGCTGCGCATGCAGCGGTTCGCTCACGCTCAGGTCGCAGAACGTGTCGGCGACGGTGCCCTTCGACAGGCCGGCAATGGCGACGATGTCGCCCGCCTGCGCTTCTTCGATCGGCTGGCGCTCGAGGCCGCGGAAGGCCAGTATCTTGGAAATACGGCCGGTTTCGATCTGGGTGCCGTCATGGTGCAGCACCTTGACCGGCTGGTTGGCCTTCAGCGTGCCGCTCTCGATGCGGCCGGTGATGATGCGGCCGAGGAACGGATTGGCTTCCAGGATGGTGCCGATCATGCGGAACGGGCCTGGATGAACGGTCGGCTCCGGCACATGCTTGATGACGAGGTCGAACAGCGGCGCCAGTTGCTGGTCCTTCGGTCCTTCCGGATTTTCCGAAACCCAGCCATCGCGGCCTGAACCGTACAGAATCGGGAAGTCGAGTTGCTCGTCGGTGGCGTCGAGCGCGGCGAAAAGATCGAACACCTCGTTGACCACCTCGACATGACGGGCGTCCGGACGGTCGATCTTGTTGATGACGACGATCGGCTTCAGGCCGACCTTGAGCGCCTTGCCGACGACGAACTTGGTTTGCGGCATCGGCCCTTCGGCTGCGTCGACCAGCACGATGGCTGAGTCCACCATCGACAGGATGCGTTCGACCTCACCGCCAAAATCGGCGTGGCCGGGGGTGTCGACGATGTTGATGCGGGTATCCTTCCAGTCGACCGAAGTCGCCTTGGCCAGGATGGTGATGCCGCGTTCCTTTTCGAGGTCGTTGGAATCCATGGCGCGCTCGGCGACGCGCTGATTGTCTCGGAAGGAGCCGGACTGCTTCAAAAGCTGGTCGACCAGGGTGGTCTTTCCATGGTCGACGTGCGCGATGATCGCGATATTACGGATTTTCATGTTCTGGTCTCGGAAGCGTTGCAGGCAGCAGGCCAAAAGGCGCTGCCTCTTTCGGTTGCGCGGCTCATACAGGGTTTTTCGCAGTTGCGAAAGAGGAGGAGCGTCACCAAATACTCATCAAATCTTAAGCATCTGCGTGTGAGATGATTTTGTTAACCAAGGCGGGAACCCTTTGGGGCCCGGGCAGTTCAAACGTCATGACCGATAAACTCAACCGATTCTGGCCGCTCATCGCGTCCGTTGCCTTCGCCGTCCTGCTGGCCGCCAACGCCGCGCAGTCGGCGGCGACGATGAAGGAATCACGGCCTGCCTTGCCGTCGGAGGCACAGTCGGCCGAGCAGATTTTCGCCGACGCACCAGACGGCGTCGACCCGATGGTGACCGGCCCGGTCAGCGCCGCTTTCAAGCAGCGGCAGGACACCGCCAACTGCGACAGCGCCATCTGGCCGAATATCCCCATGGTCTGCTACCCGGACTAGTCGGCGCTTCCCGCCCCGTCTTGCCAGCTTCGCTTTGCGAAGCCGCCGCGCCGACCCTCCCCACAAGGGGGAGGGGAAAGCGCGCTTATGCCGAGCGGACCGGGTCGAGCGTCACCTTGTAGAGTTCGTTGTCGTCGCGATCCATCAGCCGCACCGTCATCTGCTCGCTGGCGCCTGAGATATCGACCAGCCCGAAGAATTGCAGACCGGCCGAGGGCGGCAGGTTCTGTCCCTGTTCGGCGGTCGGCGCCTTGATGAACTTCAGCTCCGGACCGAACGTCATGTCGAAATCGTTGGGACCGAACGTGCCGGCATGGATCGGACCTGAGACGAATTCCCAGAACGGATTGAACTCCTGGAACTGCGCCTTGTCCGGGTTGTAGTAGTGCGCGGCCGTGTAATGCACGTCGGCGGTCAGCCAGACGGTGTTGCTGATGCCGGCATTCTTTATGAAGCGCAGCAGGTCGGCGATCTCGAGCTCGCGCCCTTTTGGCAAGCCATTGTCGCCATTGCTGACCGCTTCGGCGCCAACCTTCTTGGTGCCGTCGTCCCAGACGACGAGGCCGAGCGGCATGTCGGCGGCGATGATTTTCCAGGTGGCCTTCGAATTCGCCAGTTCGCGCTTCAGCCATTTCGTCTGCTGTTCGCCGAGCATGCGCGATTGCGGCGTCATCTCATCCTGCATGTCCGGACCATTGGGGCCGCGATAGGAACGCATATCGAGGAAGAACACGTCGAGCAACGGCCCGTAAGCGATCTTGCGATAGACGCGGCCGGGCTCGGAAGGTTCGTAGCGGATCGTCGTCATCTCGTGGAAAGCCCGCGCCGCGCGGGCCGCCAGCACGTGGATGGATTTTTCCATGTAGCGGTTGTCGGCGCTGAGATCCTTGGAATCCGACCAGTTGTTCAGCACTTCATGGTCGTCCCACTGGTAGAAAGTCGGGCAGATGGCGCTCAGGCCGAGCACGTTCCTGTCCATCATGTTGTATTTCCACTGGTCCCGGTATTCTTCCAGCGTCTCGGCGACCTTGCGCTTGCCGTCGATCAGCACGACGTTCTTCCACTTGCCGCCGCCGGGCAGGTCGACCTCGTCCTTCATGGCGCCGTCGGCATAGATGGTGTCGCCCGAATGCAGGAAGAAGTCGGGCGTGTGCTTGCCGATCGTGGCGTAGGTCTTCATGCCTGTCTCATCGATGCCCCAGCCCTGACCAGCGGTGTCGCCCGACCAGGCAAAGCGGATGTCGCGCTTCGAGGCCGGCGCCGTCCTGAAACGGCCGGTGATCGGCTCCGAAACGGCGTTGATGTCGGCGAGATCGGCTGCCGTCATTCGATAGAAGATGTCCTGGTCGGAAGCGAGGTCGGTGAGCAGCCGCTTGACCGTGTAATCGCTGGCCGGCGACGTATCGAGCGGCGCCAGGCGGGTCGCATTGGCGAAACTTTCCGTCGACGACACCTCGAACATGACGCGCGACGGGCGATCGGTACGCGTCCACACCATGCCGCTGGTTGCGTCGACATCGCCGGACTGGACGCCATGGGTGAAGGCCGGCCGCTGATTGGCGCGCGAATAGTAGGGCAGCGCCAGACCCGAAACGCCGGCCAGGCCAACGGCGCCGGCGGAAGTGACGAAAGCGCGGCGGGTCATCGAAAGCTTGTTCACGGCTGTCTCCTGGATGGCTTGAACGGTGCCACCAAAATCCAGCGTCAATGTTTCAGGGACATCTCGAAATGATGAAGTTTTTCTGACGATCAACAGGCGGGTGATCTCCCCCCTCGAGGGGAGATGTCGCCGAAGGCGACAGAGGGGGTCGCCGCGCATGGAGCGCCAGCCTCCATCTGCACCAGGAGGCCGAGCCCGGTCGGACCGCCCCCTCTGGCCGCTTCGCGGCCATCTCCCCCTCGAGGGGGAGATTTGCTCCGTCGCCAAGCTTCAGGCCGCCTGCGGCTCCGGCTCGAAGGCCGGCTTGCTGGTGTTGATCAGCAGCGAGATACAGGCGGCGGCGATTGCCGTCATACCGGCGATCAGGAACGCCAGTTCGTAATTGCCCTGCAACTCGCGCATGGTGCCGCCGAAGGCGGCGGCTGTCGCCGCACCGATCTGGTGTCCGGCGACGATCCAGCCGAACACGATCGGCCCGCTGCGGTCGCCGAACGCCTCGTTGGCGAGCCGCAGCGTCGGCGGCACGGTGGCGATCCAGTCGAGGCCGTAGAGCACGGCGAAGATGATCAGGCTGGTCGCCGAGAAGCCGGAATAGGGCAGGTAGATCAGCGACAGGCCGCGAATGCCGTAATAGACGCCGAGCAGCTTGCGCGGGTCGTAGCGGTCGGTGAGCCAGCCGGACAGTGTCGTGCCGATCAGGTCGAAGATACCCATCATCGACAGCAGGCCGGCGGCCTGCACCTCGCCGATGCCCATGTCGCCACAGAACGCGATCAGATGCGTGCCGACCAGCCCGTTGGTGGTGAAGCCGCAGACGAAGAAGGTGGCGAACAGATACCAGAAGACGCGGGTGCCGGCGGCGCGGCGCAGGGTGTTCAGCGTGTGCGCCAGAAAATTGCCCTGTGACGCAGGCGGAGTGGGCGGCACGTCGTCAGCCTCGGCGCCGTAGCGCACCATGCCGATCGATGCCGGCCGCTCCGGCACCAGCAGCCAGACCAGCGGTATCAGGGCAGCGGTCGCGATCGCGACCGCGATGACAACCGGCTGCCAGCCGCCCGACTGCGCCAGAGCGGCGATCAGCGGCAGGAACACCAGCATGCCCGAGGCGCTGGAAGCCGACATCAATCCCATGACAAGGCCGCGATTGGTCTTGAACCAGCGGTTGACGATGGTCGCGCCGAGCACGCTGGCGACAGCGCCGGAACCAATGCCCGAGAACACGCCCCAAGTGATGAACAAATGCCAGGGCTTGGTCATCAGCAAGCTGAGCGCCGTGGAGCCCGACATCACCACCAGCGAGGCCAGCAATGTGCGGCGCAGCCCGATGCGCTCCATCAGGGCCGCGGCAAATGGCCCCGTCAGGCCGTAAAGCAGGATGCCGACACCTGCGGCCAGCGAGATGATGTCGCGCCGCCAGCCGAAACTGGTCTCCAGCGGCAGCATCATGACAGAGGGAGCGGACCGCAGACCGGCCGCGACCAGCAGGCTAAGGAAGATGACGCCGACCACGACGAAAGCGTAGCGCTGGCCAAATGGGCGGGATTGAGCTATCATGTTACTGACCGGTACGTTGCAGGTGGAGTATGTATACGTACCGATCGGTAACATTGTCAATCGAGCCACACGATGCCAACGGACAAAAATATTGATCTGACCATCAGCGACGGTCATGCGTCGGCGCCGCCGAAAGCAGCCAAGAAGATCCTCGATGTGGCCTATGACCTGTTCTACCGGCGCGGCATCAGGGCGATAGGCGTCGACGAGATCGTCAAACGTGCCGGCGTCACCAAGCCCAGCCTCTATCGCAGCTTTCCGTCCAAGGATGAACTGGCCGCCTCCTATCTCAGGCAGTACGATCTTGAATATTGGGAGCGTTTCGACGAGGCGGTCGCCGCTCATCCCGGCGAGCCGCGCGCACAGATCAAGGCTTTTCTGACCCGCATCGGCAAGCGCACGCAAGTGGCGGATTATCGCGGCTGCGGCATGACCAATGCGGCGGTCGAATATCCCGACCACAGCCATCCGGCCCGCGTGGTCAGCGAGGCCAACAAGCAGGAACTGCGCCGCCGGCTGCGCGCCATGGCGGCCGCGATGGGCGCGCAAGACCCTGACACGCTCGGCGACGGCCTGCTGCTGCTGATCGAGGGCGCCTATATCAGCGGCCAGCTGTTCGGGCTCGGCGGCCCGGCCCAGGCGGTTGCCCGCAATGCCGACCTGCTGATTGAAGCGAGCTTGAAGAAATAGCGTTTGACGCTACGCTGCAGCGGCTTGCAACGGAGATTGACCGCCATGCGTGCCATTCTGATCCCGCTTGTTCTGGTCGGTCTCGGTCAGGCGGCGCAAGCCGACGGCATTTCCAGCGCCTACACCGATCTGGATTCGAAAACGGACTGCGTGACCTACGCGCAGGCAGAAGAAGGCGACGGCGACTGGGCCGAACTCGCCTGTTCGGGCTATCGCGGCTATCCCGTACTGATCGCCTATGACGACGCGCGTGAATCGCTGTTCTACGGCTTTCCGCCCGGCGGCGACATGACGACGGTCTGGGAAAGCTTTTCCGGCTTCAATTCGTCCGGAGCCAAGATCGAATGGCGCATCGAAACCAAGGGCGACACGGCAGTGCCCTATGCCGCCATCCATCGCCGCTCGATCAGCAATCCCGAGGACGAGAAAAAGCCGACCGAGGTGCTGCTCGTCGCCAAGGTCGGCCAGATGGACGCCCGCGACGGCTGCACCGTCGGCCTGGTGCTGGCCACGGGCAATCCCACCGCCAACGATCAGGCGCGCAAGCTTGCCGACGGCAAGGCACGGACCTTCGCCTGTGGCAAGGACAGGCGCACTGTCATCGGCAACGTGCCGGCTTTCGGCCGGGTGGATAACTAGATCAGTTGCTTAGCACGGAACTTCTGCCACATGCAGGTCGCACACGTCGGGATTGACCGAAACGCCTTTGACTTCGTCATCCACGGGCGCAGCAAGGAGCGTAGCGACGCAGCGCAGACCCGAGGATCCATGCCGCGACACCAACAACACCACAACGGTGCAGAATTCTGCTTAGCCGCGCACTTCACCGAGCGTCACGGCATGGATACCAGGGTCTCCGCGACGCCGCTTCGCGACTGCTCCGCCCTGGTATGACGAAGTTGAGGGGCCTCGCGAGGCCTAGGCCCTGCGAGGTTGATGCTCCGCAGAGCCTAAGCCCAGCTACTTGCTCGCCTTGGCCCGCTCGATCGCCTCGACGATCATCTTCTTGGCATATTTGGAATCGTGCCAGCCTTCGATCTTGACCCATTTGCCGGGCTCGAGATCCTTGTAGTGCTCGAAGAAGTGCTGCACCTGCTGGCGCGTGATGTCGGGCAGCTGGGTGTATTCGGTGACGTTCTCGTAGCGCAGCGTCAGTTTCGGTGACGGCACGGCGATGATCTTCTCGTCCTGGCCGGCATTGTCTTCCATGATCAGCACGCCGATAGGCCTGACGTTGATGACGCAGCCCGGCACCAGGGCGCGCGTGTTGCAGACAAGCACGTCGATCGGATCGCCGTCGCCCGACAGCGTGTGCGGCACGAAGCCGTAGTTGCCGGGGTAGCGCATCGAGGTGTGCAGGAAGCGGTCGACGAACAGCGTGCCGGCTTCCTTGTCCATCTCATACTTGATCGGCTCGCCGCCGATCGGCACCTCGATGATGACGTTGACGTCCTCAGGCGGGTTCTTTCCGCTGGCTATGGCTTCGATGCGCATGGCTTAAATCCCTCTCTCGATGGACGATCGATAGCGGGCGGCGCGTCATGGTGCAATGCGGCGAATGGTGCTGGCTGAAATCGGAAGACGCAATGGCCGAAAGGCCGGGCTGTCATTCCCAGACGAAAGCGACCTTCTTGAGCGCCTTCTGCTCGAAGATCTCGACGCCTTCGGCAACGTCGCGGCCGCCGGCGCCGGCATAGAAGGCAAGCGCGTTCTGGTTGTCTTCCAGCGCCCACACGACCATGCCTTTCAGCCCGTGATCGGCCAGCCGCGCCTTGGCTGCCGAAAACAGGCGGCTGCCGAGCCCGATGCCCTGATATTCCGGGCGCAGGTACAATTCGTAGATTTCGCCTTGCTGGCGCAATTCGCGGGCGCGGTTCTTGCCGATCGTCGCATAGCCGGCGATCTTGCCGCCGATCTCGACCACCAGGACGGTGGCGGCGCGGCGAATCGCATTCGCCCACCAGTCGGTGCCGCGGCGGTTGATCATCGATGTCAGGGTACGGTGCGGAATGATGCCGGAATAGGCGCCGCGCCAGGCCTCCAGATGCACCTCGGCGATGGCACTGGCATCGCGCGGGTCGGCTTTCCGGATGTCGATCGTCAGCGTATTCATGATTTGTTAACCATAAACCCGCATCGCCCGATTGCAAGAGTCCCGGCGGCCCGCCGGCTGCTTTCTCACAGGCGGTCACCACCTAAGACAGGGCCCTCGAAGCTTCACTGGAAGGACTCAGATTTCGACCAAATGGTCGTCGAGTTCGTTGCTGTCGCCCACTGTGACCGGGAAATGCTCGGCCAGTACCGCACCCACCTGCTCGATCGCCTTGACGAAGCCGTCGGCAAGCCGGTCGTCGCCGGCATGCGCGGTCAAGTCGCGCACGACACCGTCCCAGACATGCTGGCCGACCTTGGCGTCGATGCCCGAATCGGCAACCACTTCGGCATAGCGCTCGGCGATCGAGACGAAGACCAGCACGCCGGTGCGCGCCGTGGTGCGGTGGACGTTGCGGGCAAGGAACTGCTTGACCGCGTTGGCGTGCGCCGCCTGGTAGCGCAGCCGCCTCGGCACCAGATGGATGCGCAGGCCGGGCAGCGCCCACAACAAGGCCAGCACGCAGGCAAGCGCCAGGAGCTGGGCGAGTACGAAATGCGGCAGCCGGATCGACAGCCACCAGGCCTCCAGACCGTAGCCGACCGCCAGGCTGACGATCAGCATGCACACGGTCGCCATGAAGGCGGCCGGGAAGAAATAGCCGTCGCTGGCATGGGCCACGACGCAGTAGATCTCGCCGTCGGTTTCCTCCTCGGCGCCGCGGATCGCGGTTGCGATGCGCTCATGATCCTGCGGGCTGATTGGTCGTGTTGCCATGATATGTCTCACCAGCTTCCTGAAGAACCGCCACCACCCGATGAGCCGCCGCCACCGGAAAACCCGCCACCGCCGCTTGATCCCGAAGACCAACCACCACCGGAGCTCCCCGACGACCAGCCGCCCGAAGACGAACCCGTTGTCCAGCCGCTGCTGCCCGAGTACCCGCTCGGCCCACGGCCGTAACGAAACGTCATGCCCAGCCATCTGTACACGCCCGGCGACAGCTTCGTGCCGAACATCGGCGGCAGGAACGCCATCGCCAACCCGCCGAAAAACATCGTCGCCCACAGGATCAGGAACACGGCAACGATCGGATCGATGGACGTGCCGTCATCGGCGGGATTGCGCTTGCCTCGCGCTTCCAGTTCTTCGGGATTGCCCTCCAGGACCATGACCATGTCATCGACGGCTTTGCTGATACCGCCGGAGAAGTCCCCGGCGCGGAAGGCCGGCACCATGTCGTTTTCGATGATCAACTTTGTGTGCAGGTCGGTCAGCGTACCTTCCAGCCCATAACCGACCTCGATGCGCATCTTGCGGTCGTTCGGGGCAACCAGCAGCAGCACGCCATTGTTCTCGCCCGCCTGGCCAAGTTTCCAGAAGCGGAACAGGCGGTTGGCGTAGGGCTCGATCTCCTCGCCATCGAGGCTGGGGATCGTCGCGACGACGATCTGGTCGGAACCTTTTGTCTCGAAGTCGGCAAGCTTCCGCGTCAGCGCCGCCTTGGTCGCGGCATCGATGATGCCGGCATTGTCGACGACACGGCCGGTCAGCGCCGGCAGGTCGGCCGCGTGGGCCATGACACAGGAGAACAGCACGACCGCGGCAATCAGGACGGCCGAGGCGAGGCGGTCGCGTTTCGACAGGCTGATGCTGGGTATCGTCATGCCATCACCAGCTTCCCGACGAGCCGCCGCCGCCGGACGAACCGCCGCCGCCGGAAAAGCCTCCACCGCTGCTTGACCCCGAAGACCAGCCGCCGCTGGAACTTCCCGACGACCAGCCACCACGGGAGGATCGCCGGCTTGGCTCGAAGGTCATGCCGAGCCAGCGGTAGCGGCCGGGACCGAGCTTCTGGCCGAAGATCGGCGGCAAGATGGAGACGGCAAGACTGCCGACCATAATGGTTATCCATATGCCGATGAACACGGTGAAGAACAGGTCGTCGGAATCGAAAGGCGCCTGCTGGTTGCGCTCGCCGCGCGCCTCCAGCTCCTCCGGATTTCCTTCCAGCACCATGATCATGTCGTCTACGGCTTTGCTGATACCGCCGGAGAAGTCCCCGGCGCGGAAGGCCGGCACCATGTCGTTTTCGATGATCAACTTTGTGTGCAGGTCGGTCAGCGTACCTTCCAGCCCATAACCGACCTCGATGCGCATCTTGCGGTCGTTCGGGGCAACCAGCAGCAGCACGCC
>NZ_RZRV01000012.1:79961-139155 GCF_004023085.1 Mesorhizobium sp. M7A.F.Ca.US.010.02.1.1
GGAAGGCCGGCACCATGTCGTTTTCGATGATCAACTTTGTGTGCAGGTCGGTCAGCGTACCTTCCAGCCCATAACCGACCTCGATGCGCATCTTGCGGTCGTTCGGGGCAACCAGCAGCAGCACGCCGTTGTTTTCCTTCGCCTGGCCGAGCTTCCAGAAGCGGAACAGCCGGTTGGCGTAAGGCTCGATCTCCTCGCCGTCGAGGCTCGGGATCGTCGCGACGACGATCTGGTCGGAGCCTTTTGTCTCGAAGTCGGCGAGCTTCCGCGTCAGCGCCGCCTTGGTCGCGGCATCGATGACGCCGGCATTGTCGACGACACGG
The DNA here is from genome assembly GCF_004023085.1 of Mesorhizobium sp. M7A.F.Ca.US.010.02.1.1. Taxonomy (NCBI): domain Bacteria; kingdom Pseudomonadati; phylum Pseudomonadota; class Alphaproteobacteria; order Hyphomicrobiales; family Phyllobacteriaceae; genus Mesorhizobium; species Mesorhizobium sp. M7A.F.Ca.US.010.02.1.1. The sequence continues at coordinate 80,285 of NZ_RZRV01000012.1, forward strand.
CCGGTTAGTGCCGGAAGATCGGCGGCGATGGCGAGTGGCAGGAAGAGGAAGCTGAGAATGACAGCCAAGAATGTCAGGCTGGCGTTTCTTGGCACCCCCCTCTGTCCTGCCGGACATCTCCCCCGCAAGGGGGGAGATTGGCTGTCTTCACTGACGGCTCTTTTCCTGTGATGTTGAAAATTGGCCAATCCGCCAAAGCAGCCGATCTCCCCCCTTGCGGGGGAGATGTCCGGCAGGACAGAGGGGGGTGTGAAGGAACACAAGGTCGACAATGACCAAGCTCACCATGCGTCCTTCACCCGCCCTGCTTCGTGCCGAAATCGACCTTCGGCGGCTGCATCTTGTCTTCGGCGACGGTGAAATTGGCAAAGGGCTCGTTGCCGCGGAACCAGAAGGTCGCCCACAGCACCGAGGGGAAGGTCCTCAGCGTCAGATTGTAGTCCCTGACCGCCTGGATGTAGTCGCGCCGCGACACGGCGATGCGGTTTTCGGTGCCTTCGAGCTGGGCTTGCAGCGCCAGGAAATTCTGGTTGGCCTTGAGGTCGGGATAGGCTTCCGAGACCGCGATCAGCCGCGACAGCGCGCTGGTCAGCCCCGCCTGGGCATCCTGAAACTTCTTGAGGGCTTCGGGATCCTTCAGCGTTTCCGGTGTTACCGTGATCTGCGTTGCCTTGGCGCGTGCCTCGACCACCGCGTCGAGCGTATCCTTTTCGTGCGAGGCATAACCCTTCACCGTCTCGACCAGGTTGGGGATGAGGTCGGCGCGGCGCTGATACTGGTTCAGCACCTCGCTCCATGCCGCCCTGGCGTTTTCTTCCGCTGTGGGGATGGTGTTGTAGCCGCAGCCGGCAAGCAGCGGCAGCACGATCGCCATCATCAGGAAGGCGGACAGCGTGCGGAACGTGGACGGCGAGGCAAGGCGCTGGGCAAACATGATGGGGTCCCTCGGTAGAAGTTGCACGCGAAGCATTACCACAATCAGCGCGCAAGAAAACCGCCCGCGCCGGCAGCCTCTCACCTGGCACGCCCGATGCCGCTGCAAGGCTCTGTGATTGGCCGTGCGAACGCGATAAGGTCCGCAAAACGGGACATCATCATGGCGCAGCGCCAGGACAGCGAGAAGGAATCGCGCCGTATCCTCGAGCGCATTGCGCACGAGACGGATCCGGCCGGCAACTCGTTTGTATCGCGGGCCGCGAAAGGCATGCACGATCATGTCACGGCGGCCGATATCGATCGTGCCGATCCGATCGAAGTCTGGGGCACCCGCTTTGGCCGCACGCTCGGCCTCCTGCTGGCGCTGGGCCTGATGGTCTGGCTCGTGCTTTACGTCATCCGGGGCAGTTAGGAATCAAACGACAATGAGCGCCGAACAAATCGACGCGCCGCGTGCGGTCATCGTCATTTCCAGCCATGTCGCGCGCGGCTCGGTCGGCAACCGTGCCGCAGTCTTTGCGCTGGAGACCCTGGGTTTCCCGGTCTGGGCGGTGCCGACCGTCATCCTGCCCTGGCATCCCGGCCATGGCCGGGCAACGCGCATCGTGCCGCCGCTCGACCAGTTCAAGGCGCTGATGGCCGATCTCGAGCGGGCGCCATGGCTGGGTGAGGTCGGCGCCGTGTTGTCCGGCTATCTCGGCGAGGCCGGCCAGGCCGAGGCCGTCGCTTCGCTGGTCGCCGCGGTGAAAGCAAGGACGCCCGGCGCCGTCTATATCTGCGATCCGGTGATGGGTGATTCGGGCGGCCTCTATGTGCCCGAGCCCACCGCCATAGCCATGCGCGACCGGCTGATGCCGATCGCCGACATAGCCACCCCCAACCGCTACGAACTGGAATGGATGGCCGGCGCCGCGTTGCCCGACCTGAAATCGGTGATCGCGGCCGCACTCCACGCCGGGCCATCGACCATGCTGGTCACCTCGGCGCCGTCGATGATGACGGGCGGCACCGGCAATCTGCTGCTCGATAGCAGCCAGGCGCTGCTCGCCGAACATCGCCTGATCGACAAGCCGCCGAATGGCCTGGGCGATCTGACGGCGGCCGTCTATCTGGCACGTATCCTGTCCGGCCAGCCGCCGATCAAGGCGCTGCAATCGACGACGGCGGCGGTCTACGAGATCCTGGCGCGCACCGCCAAGCGCGGCGGCGACGAACTGCAGCTCGAAACCGATGCGCAGAGCCTGTCGCATCCGATGGCGATGGTCCAGCTTCGCCACCTCACACATCCGGGGCGGGGCCGCCGGGCGTGACGTCGACTGAGGCCGTGCTTGTCGGCGTCGACGGCTGCAAGGCCGGCTGGATCGCCGTCCGGCGCGCTTCTGGCATGGCACCGTCGGTCGGTGTCTTTGCAACCTTCACTGCCCTGCTCGCATCGCTTCCCACAGATACTGTCATCGCTGTCGACATGCCGATCGGCCTGCCCGAGTTTTCGGGCAAGGGCGGTCGCGGCCCCGAAGCGCTGGTGCGGCCGCTGCTCGGGGCACGCCAATCCAGCGTCTTCTCGATCCCCTCCCGCGCCGCGCTCTATGCCGACACCAACGGCTTCACCACCATCGAAGCCTGGTATGCCGCGCACATCAGGGCAAGCGAGGTGGCTATGACCACATCCGACCCGCCGCGTGGCGTCTCGATCCAGGCCTTCGGCATTTTTGCCAAGATTCGCGAGATCGACGCCCTGCTGATCGCGCGACCCGATTTGCGCGGCCGCGTCTACGAATCACATCCGGAAGTCGCTTTCTGCCGCTTGAACGGCGATCAGGCCATGCAACTGCCGAAGAAGATCAAGGGCAGCATCAATCCGGCCGGCATGACGGAACGCAAGGCTCTGCTTTGCCGGCATGGCTATGAGACGGGCTTTCTCGACCAGCCGCCACCGCGCGGCGCAGCCGCCGATGATTTCCTCGACGCGGCCGCAATGATGCTGATCGCCGGTCGCATCGCCAGCGGCGAGGCACGGCCGCTGCCCGACCAGCCGGGCCGCGACAGCTTTGGCATTCCTGTCGCCATCTGGGCGTAACGCTGTTGGCCAAGGTTGCGCTCGATGCATGGCATTTCTAGCCAGCCCTCATAATTCTGCATTGCTCGCGACCGGCTTTTGCCGCTAGAGCCTCTCTAGACCGCAACGAGCTGCCGCATCCAACCCGGAAAGGCTCCAGACGCCGCCCATGTCCCATCTCCCTGAACATCTTCTCGCCGGCTACCGCAATTTCATGAATGGCCGCTATCTCACAGAGAGCGGGCGCTATCGCGATCTCGCTCGGGAAGGCCAGGCGCCGGAGACGATGATCGTCGCCTGCTGCGATTCGCGTTCGGCGCCCGAGGCGATCTTCGACGCCGGGCCCGGCGAACTCTTCGTGCTGCGCAATGTCGGTAATCTGGTGCCGCCCTATGCTCCCGACGGCGAGTTCCACTCGACCTCGGCGGCGCTTGAATTCGCCGTGCAGAGCCTCAAGGTCAAGAACATCGTCGTCATGGGCCATGGCCGCTGTGGCGGCATCCGTGCCGCGCTCGACAGCAATTCCGCGCCGCTTTCGCCGGGCGACTTCATCGGCAAGTGGATGAGCCTGATCGCGCCGGCGGCCGAAACCGTCTCCTCCAGCACCTTCATGACCGCGTCGGAGCGCCAGACCGCGCTGGAGCGCATCTCGATCCGCTATTCCATCGCCAACCTCAGAACCTTTCCCTGCGTCTCGATTCTCGAGGGCAAGGGGCGACTGTCGCTGCATGGGGCCTGGTTCGATATCTCGACCGGCGAACTCTGGACGATGAACAAGGAGACCGGCGATTTCGAACGGCCGGAGCTGGGATGAACACAGCGGCGCGCAAGGTGGTGAACATCAGGTCGATCGTTTTGACGGCGGCCGCGCTGCTGGTAGCGATTGCCGCCCGCGCCGATGATCGTGCCCTCATCAGCCGCTGGTATTCGGCGCTGCTGGTCGCCGACCGCACCGAACTGTCCGACCTGCTCGCCGACGATGTCCACATCAAGCTGGACGACCTCGGCATCGTGCAAAGCAAGCAGGAATTCATCGCTTCGATCGACGAGTGGAAAGGTGCGGTTGCCGGTGCGGCAATCCGGCACAGGGTCGAGAAAAGCGAAGGCGGCGTCACCACGGTGGTCGCCTGCTACGATTTCCCCAACAACGACATGCTGATGCACGAAACCTTCGCGGTAAGCGACAACCGCATCACCGCCAGTTCGCAAGCCACGATCGCCGAGAACTGCGACGGCTTCTGAGGCCGATATCGGCCAAATCCGCATATTGCGGGCCCGCCAGCCGCGCCCTACATCGGGTACCATCCACCTGCCTGCCCTCACCAGCGAAAGACTGTCCATGCCTTCCACGAAAGCCGTCGACCTCGCCGCCCATCCGCTGACCGCGTGGCAAGGGCCGCTCGGCCTGCCCGATTTCACGCGCATTGGTGACGGCGACTTCTCCCCGGTCTTCGACGCGGCGCTGAAGGCGCACGAGGCCGAGATCGAGGCGATCGCCGGCTGCAAGGATGCGCCGACCATCGAGAACACGCTTGCCGCGCTGGAACTCGGCGGCGAAGCGCTCGACCGCGTCTCGTCGATCTTCTGGTGCCGCGCCGGCGCCTACACCAACGAGACGATCCAGGCGCTGGAGCGCGACATCTCGCCGAAAATGTCCAGGCATTTCTCGGCGATTTCGATGAATGAGCGGCTGTTTGCCCGCATCGACGATCTCTACCAGCGCCGCGAGAGCCTGAAGCTCGACGCAGAGACCCTGCGGGTGCTGGAAAAGACCTGGAAGGGCTTCGTCCGTTCCGGCGCCAAGCTCGATGCCCACGGCAAGAAACGGCTGGCAAGCATCAGCGAGGAATTGTCCTCGCTCGGCACGGCTTTCGGCCAGAATGTTCTGGCCGACGAGCGCGACTGGGCGCTGTTTCTCGATGAAGCCGACCTTATCGGCCTGCCGGATTTCGTGAAAAGCTCCATGGCCGAGGCCGCCGAAATGCGTGGCCAGAAGGGCCGCTATGCCGTCACCCTGTCGCGCTCGAGCTACGAGCCGTTCTCGACCTTCTCCGAACGCCGCGATCTGCGCGAGATCGCCTTCCGCGCCTTCACCATGCGTGGCCAGAATGGCGGCGCCACCGACAATACGAACGTGGTGCGCGACATGCTGCGCCTGCGCGCCGAGAAGGCAAAGCTGCTCGGCTACGCCTCCTTCGCCGCGCTGAAGCTCGATGACACCATGGCCAAGACGCCGAAGGCCGTGCACGCGCTGCTCGATCCGGTGTGGGAAAAAGCGCTTGAGAAGGCAGCAAGCGACCAGATCGAATTGCAACGGTTGGCGACGGAGGCCGGCAGCAACGAAAAATTCGCTGCCTGGGACTGGCGTTTCTACCAGGAGAAACTGCGCGCGGAAAAATTCGCCTTCGACGAGGCGGAACTGAAGCCCTATTTGCAGCTCGACCGCATCATCGACGCTTGCTTCGATGTAGCGACACGGTTGTTCGGCATCACCTTCGAAGAGAAAAAGGGCATCGCGGCCTGGCATCCGGATGCCCGCGTCTTCGTGGTGAAGAATGCCGATGGCAGCGAGCGCGGCCTGTTCCTGGCCGACTATTTCGCGCGGCCGTCAAAGCGCTCCGGCGCCTGGATGAGCGCGCTGCAATCCGGCTATAGGCTCGGCCACGGCTCGAAGCCGGTGATCTACAACATCATGAACTTCGCCAAGCCGCCGGTGGGCGAGCCGGCTCTGCTGTCGGTCGATGAGGCCAAAACGCTGTTCCACGAGTTCGGCCATGCGCTGCACGGCATGCTGACCGACGTCACCTGGCCGTCGGTAGCGGGCACCTCGGTCAGCCGCGATTTCGTCGAATTGCCCTCGCAACTTTATGAGCATTGGCTGACCGTGCCGGCGGTGCTGGAAAAACATGCGCTGCACGTCAAGACCGGCAAGCCGATGCCCAAGGCGCTGCTCGACAAGATGCTGGCCGCGCGGACTTTTGGCGCCGGCTTTGCAACAGTAGAGTTCACCGCCTCCGCCTTGATGGACATGGCCTATCACGCGCGGGCGGACGCGCCTGAAGCGCCGCTTCGTTTCGAAGCCGACACGCTTGCAAACCTGCATATGCCGGACACTATAGCCATGCGTCACCGCACCCCGCATTTCGGCCATGTCTTTTCCGGCGAAGGCTATTCGGCCGGCTACTATTCCTACATGTGGTCGGAAGTGCTCGACGCCGATGCCTTCGCTGCCTTCGAAGAAACCGGAGACCCCTTCAACCCGGCGCTCGCCGAGCGGCTGCGCAAGAACATCTACGCCGCCGGCGGTTCGAAGGATCCGGAGGAGCTTTACACGGCGTTTCGCGGCAAGATGCCGTCGCCGGAAGCGATGATGGTCAAGCGCGGGCTGGTATAGCACCGAATAATCTCCCCCCTCGAGGGGGAGATGGCCGCGAAGCGGCCAGAGGGGGTCGGTCCGACCGGGCTCGACCTCCCGCGGCAGAAGAAGGTTGGCGCTTCACGAGAGACGACCCCCTCTGTCGCCTTCGGCGACATCTCCCCCTCAAGGGGGGAGATTACCAGCATCCTTCCAAGGGTCAGCCACCCTTGGCCACACCGGCCGCGTCAGCTTCTTGTAATCGGTCACCGCCGGATTGCTGGGATACGAACTTGGCGCCGAGACATAGATGATCTCGGCGGCGATCGGCTCGAAGCCGGCGTAGAAATGGTTGGTCGACTTGATCAGCAACACGTCCTTGGCCAGCGGATCGACGCCGATGTTGGAAAAGATATCCGGCTCGAAGGTCTGCGTGCGATTGGTGTTGAGGATGATGTCGACCTCGGTGCCTTCGAGGCGGACCAGCGCCGTCGGCCCGAGCGTCACCCGGCTTGGCCCGAAACTCTGCCAACCCTCCGCAACCGCCTTCAGCACGCGCACGCGCGCGTCGATCGGCTCGCCGGCCTGCGGACCGGCCTTGCCGCCGAAGCGCAGATCGATGACCGCGCCTTCGCCCGCCGCCAGGCAGAAGGTGACCGCGATCGGGTCCCAGATCGTCGCCACGGCGAACCTGTCCAAGCCCCGCGCCAGCATCTGGCGCAGCACGAAGGTGCCGTCGCCGGGAACGCCGCCGCCGGGATTGTCCCAGATGTCGGCGATGACCACCGGCTTGCCCGGATTCTTGCCGCGCACGGCCAACGCTCGGTCGATGCCGTCGGTGGCGCTCAGCATCGTCATCGCCGTCTTTTCCCGCAGCGCATAGAGTTCCCGCCCGAGCCGTGCCGCCAGCGCGTCGCCCTTGGCCTTGTCATTGTCGGTGACGACCAGGATGCGCGTGCCCATCTCGGCCACGTCGGCCGCCATGAAGCCGTGGATGACGGAGACCGACAGCACGCCGTCCTTGCCGTGCAGCGCCTTGATCCGGTCGACGAAAGATCGCATCGGCTCGCGGCTGGTCGGCAGCACCTGGATCATGCGGCAATCGAAGGTCGAGATGACCGGCTTGATCTCGCCCCTCGCCGCCGCAAGCCCAAGCTCGACGACGTGTTCGCCGCGCTCATAGAAATCGGTGTGCGGAAATTCGAGGAAGTAGGCGAGGATGTCGGAGGCCGCCACGCGCTTCGGTGTCAGATGGCTGTGCGGATCGAGTTCCACGGCGATCACCACCTCCGGCCCGACCATTGCGCGAACCCGCTCGAGCAGGTCGCCTTCGCAGTCGTCATAGCCTTGCGCCACCATGGCGCCATGCAGGCCGAGGATGACAGCCTCGACCGGCAGCGCTGCCTCGAGCTGGCCAAGGATCTCGTCGCGCAACGCCTCATAGGTCTGCCGTTGCACCAGACCGCCGGGCTCCGCCCAGGTGGCGGTGCCCTCGATGACATCAAGGCCTTCGGCCGCTGCCCGCCGGCGCAGCGCCACCATCGGCGAGGAGCACAGCGTCGGCGTGTCCGGATGTTTGCCGGGCCCGGCATAGAAGGCCATCTCGAACGAGGCCCTATCGGTCGGCACCGGCGAGAAGGTGTTGGTTTCCGTCGCCAGCGAGGCGGTGAAGATGCGCATGAAAGCTCCGTAGAAAGATAGCGGCTACTTGACCGCTCCGAGCGCCAGCCCGCGAACGAGATAACGCTGTAGCCAGATGAACAGGATGGCCACCGGCAAGGTCGCCAGCAGCGTGGCGGCCATGACGTGATGCCATTCGATGGTGTAGCGGCCGGCGACCAGCGAGAACACCTGGATCGGCAGCGTGTAGCTTTCCTGGCTGCGCAACATGGTGAGCGCCACGACGAATTCGTTCCAGGCATTGATGAAGGTGAAGATCGCCGTCACCGCGATCGCCGGCAGGCAGAGCGGCAGGAACACCTTGCGCAAGGTCAGCCAGCGGCCGGCGCCTTCCATCCAGGCCGCCTCCTCGAGATCGCGCGGAATGGTGTCGAAATAGCTCTGCAGCATCCACACCGTGAAGGCGACGTTGAAGGCCATGTAGATGAAGCCGAGCGCCGTCGTGCTCTCGACCAGGCCCCAGGCCGCCATCAGCCGGAACAGGCCAAGCACCAGCACGATCGGCGAGATCATCTGCGAAATCAGCAGGAACTGGCGCAAGGCGCCGTAGCCGGCAAAGCGGAAGCGCGACATCGCATAGGCCGCCGGAACCGAGATCAGGATGGCGCCGACTGTGGCGATCACAGACACATAGAGCGAATTGAGCAACGCCTGGCCAAAGCCGGTCGCCACCCACATGTCGGAGAAGTTGGACCAGCGGAATTCGCTCGGCCACCAGGTCGGCGACAGCACTTCCTGCCTCGGCTTGACCGCGGTCAGAAACATCACCGCGAAGGGAAATAGCGTCACCACGATCAGCGGCGCCAGCAGCAGCCAGGCGATGATGGAGCGCTTCAGCTTGCCCGTCATGAGCCGATTTGTCATGTGCGTTGCTCCCGCATTGCCAGCCGCACATAGATCATGGTGAAGACCAGCAATATGGCGAACATCACCAGCGACACCGCCGATGCCTCACCCAGTTTGCCGATGCGGAAGGCCAGCTTGTAGAGATGGGTGACCAGGATGTCGGTCGAGTTGGCCGGCCCGCCTTGCGTCATCACCCAGATGATCGGGAAGGAATTGAAGACATAGATGGTGTTGAGCACGATGGCGATGTTGATGAACGGTTTCAGGAGCGGAAAGGTGATCTCGCGGAACTGCTGCAGCGGCGTCGCTCCTTCGAGCGCCGCCGCCTCGTAGAGGTCGTCCGGGATCGACGACAAGCCGCCGAGGAAGATCGTCGTCGTGAACGGCACCGTCACCAGGATGCCGATCAGAACCTGCATCGGAAAAGCGGTCTCCGCGCTCGCCAGCCACTGGATGTTATGGTCGATGAGGCCGAGGCCGATCAGCGCCGAATTCAGCATGCCGCTTTCGCCACTCAGCGCCCAGCGCCAGACCACCGCGGTCATGGTCAGCGACACCGCCCAGGGCAGCATGATGATGACGCGAGCGATGCCGCGGCCATAGAAATCGGTGTTGAGGATCATCGCCACCGGGATCGACAAGAGAAGCGCGCCGCCGACCACCATCACCGTCCATTGGCCGGTGCGCCAGAGCGCGGCCGTGAAATCGGGATCGGCAGCGAGTGCCGCGAAATTGGCGAAGTCGTTGAAGTCGCGAAGCTGGCCGAAGCGGCTGACCTCATGCGTCGAGATCTGGATCAGGTCCCAGACCGGCCAGAAGATGACCACCGCCGCCAGAAACAGGCTGGGCAAGGTCAGGAGATAGGGCAAGAAGCGATTTTGCATCGGCTGGCTTTGTACCGTGTTGCGGGTGGAGATTGGATTGCGCTGGCTTAAGAGATTGACTTAACCCGCCTCGTTCTTCTCAAGGCACCGCTTCAGGATTCCTTGTAACCGTCGGCGCGCCCCTCACCTGCCTGCCCGTCCTCCGCAGCAGTTGCGGAAAGGGGTCCTTCCTCTCCCCCGTCGATCGGGGGAGAGGTGTCGAGCGAAGCTCGACGGAGTGGGGGTCGACCTTTAGACGCAAGGCGAGGCTTATGCTTGCGCCTAGTGCCCTTCCTATGTCCGTACGCGGCGGTTGCCAGGTGGTTCCCCCACTCCGTCTCGGCTTCGCCGAGCCACCTCTCCCCCCTCCGGAGGGAGAGGAAAGGAACCTGGCTGGGGTGGCGCTGACATCGACGAACTGTCCTTCTGCTCAAGTCTGCAAGATGTGGCGCGCCCGCCTGAGCGGAGCGCGCCACGGGCGCAGGGAGATACGCCCTATTTCTTCAGCACGGCCCCTATTTCTTCAGCACGGTGTTGGCCTTCGCCGCCGCTTCCTTCAAGCCCGCCTCGGGGTCGCCGCCGAGATAGATCTTCTGCATGGCGTCCGACGTGATCTGGGCGACCTCCTCCCAGCCCGGAATGACCGGCGCGAAGCGGGCGTCGGGCAGGAGCGCGGTGAACGCCGCCAGATCGGCATTGTTGACGTAGTAGTCCATCTTGGCCTCTTCCTTGTTCACCGGCAGGAAGCCTTCGCCTTGCGTGAACTTGGCGCGCTGCTCCGTGGTGAACAGGAAATCGAGCAGCTTCCAGGCTTCGTCCTTGTTCTTGGAGTTCTTGAACATGATGATGGAATCGGTCACGCCATAAGTGCCGCGCGCGCCGGTCGGTCCAGCGGGAATGGCCGCCACACCGTATTTCAGATTCGGCGCCTCGTCCTTGATCTGGTTGGACAGGAACGGTGCGGTGATCATCATTCCGACCTTGCCCTGCTTGAACAGGTTCTGCACGTCCTCGCGGTTGTTGGAGGTGACGCCGGGTTCGGTCAGGCCTTCGTCGATCATCGACTTGTAGAGCTTGGCGGCTTCAAGCGCACCTGGCGTGCTCAGGCCCGAAGTGCCGTCCTTGTTGAGGATCTCGGTGCCCTGCGACCACATCGCATAATAGTAATAGACGTCGGTCTCGATCTCCTTGCCCTGCAGGCCAAAGCCGAACGTGCCCGACCCCAGCGCCTTGATCTTGCGCGCATCTTCCTGCAGCTCGGTCCAGGTTGCCGGCGGCTTTGCGATACCGGCTTTCTCGAACAGCTCCTTGTTGTAGTACATGGCGCGCGCCGAGGCCGCGATCGGCAGGCCGTAGGTCGTGCCGTCCATGATCGAGGGCGACAGGAAGGTATCGATGAAGCGGTCCTTGAAGTCGGGCTTGATGTAGCCGTCGAGCGGTTCGGCGACATCCTGCTGGACGAAGTCGATCAGCCAGCGCGTGCCGATGATCGACAGATCGGCATTGGTGCCGGCGGTGATGTCGGTGGTCAGCTTCTGCAGCAGCACATCCCACGGCACCACTTCGAACTTGACGGTGATGCCGGGGTTCGCCGCCTCGAATTCCTTCTTGACGTCGGCGAAATAGGGAGCAGTCTTGGCGCTGTACTCGGCCACGGTGACCCGCACCTCGCCCGCATCCGCCTGCGCCGCAATTGCCAGCATGCTCATTCCGGCCATCAGGCCGACAGTCCATTTTGCAAGGCTCATTTGATCTCTCCCATTTGATTTTGCGCCTGCGCGCCTCTTCGTTGCCGGAGCAGAAGATTATGTGACTTTCCTACATTATCGATGATTTGAAGGCTTGCAAGAAGATTATCCTGTTGCTTAATTACATTTACAGGCCTAGGCCTTATGCGATCTGTCAGAACTCCCGGAGGATGACGCACGGTGGTTTCGCAATCCGAGTTCGAAGGCAGGGCCGAGTTCGAAGGCAGGGCCAAGTTCGAAGGCAGGACCGAGTTCGAGGGCAAGACTGTCGTGGTGACGGGTGCTGGCGGCGGCCTCGGCACGGCCATTGTGGCGCTGATGGCGCAAAGGGGCGCCCGGGTCGTTGGCTGCGATCAGTCAAGCGAGGCGCTGAACAGTCCGCACCTTGCCTCCCGCCATGTCTTCGATCTTCTCGACAAGGCATCGATAGCGACGGCGGTCGCCGCGATCCTCGACCGGGATGGCGTGCCCGACATTCTCGTCAACAATGCCGGCTGGACGCGCGCCGAGACGATTTCGGCGCTCGATCCCGACAGAATAGAGCAGGAACTCGACCTCAACCTGACCGGCGTGATGAATTTCGCCGATCCACTGGTCAAGGCGATGGCTAGCCGCGGCTCGGGCAGCGTCGTCTTCATCTCCTCTGTCAACGCCATCGCGCATTTCGGCAATCCGGCCTATGCCGCGGCCAAGGCCGGCATCAACGCCTATGCCAAGGCGATCGCCGTCGAGCTCGGCCGCAGCGGCCTGCGCGCCAATGTCGTCTGCCCGGGATCGATCCGGACCGCCGCCTGGGACCACCGCCTTGCCAAGGATCCCGAAATCCTCGGCAAATTGCAGCGGCTCTATCCGCTCGGCCGCATCGTCAACGCTGCGGAAGTCGCGGAAGCCGTCGCCTTCCTTGCGTCCGATCGCGCATCGGGAATAACAGGCGTGGTGATGCCCGTGGACGCGGGACTGACCGCCGGCTGCCTGCCCTTCATCGACGACATATTGGGAGCGTGAGCATGACCGACGTCGAGTTCCGCGACCTGTCGAAATCCTTCGGGCAGCACAAGATCCTCGAGAACATCAGCCTCGATATCAAGAGCGGCGAGTTCGTCGTCCTGGTCGGCCCGTCCGGCTGCGGCAAGTCGACCTTGCTGCGCATGCTGGCCGGCCTGGAGACGATCACCTCCGGCGACCTGTTGATCGGCGGCGTGCGCGCCAACGCGCTGCCGCCGCAGCAGCGCAACATTGCCATGGTGTTCCAGTCCTATGCGCTGTTCCCGCATCTGAAGGCGTCGGACAATATCGGCTTTGGTCCGAAGATACGCGGCGAGGCGCGCACCGTGGTCGACGAGAAGGTCAAGAAGGCGTCCGGCGTCCTCAATCTCTTCTCCTATCTCGACCGCTACCCCCGCCAGCTGTCGGGCGGCCAGCGTCAGCGCGTCGCCATGGGCCGCGCCATCGTGCGCGAGCCGTCGGTGTTCCTGTTCGACGAGCCCTTGTCCAACCTCGACGCGCAACTGCGCGTGCAGATGCGCGTCGAGATCAAGGCGCTGCACCAGCGGCTGAAATCGACGATCGTCTATGTCACCCACGACCAGATCGAAGCCATGACCATGGCCGACCGCATCGTCGTGATGGACCGGGGCAGGATCCAGCAGGTCGGGGCGCCGCTGGAGCTCTATGACCACCCGGCCAACAAGTTCGTCGCCTCCTTCCTCGGCTCACCGTCGATGAGCTTTGTGTCGGGTTCGCTCAAGACATCATCTGAGAAAAGCTGGTTCGAGTCGGCCGGTGGCGGGCGGCTTGCGCTTGCCGGCAAACAGGTGCCGGCGGGCAGTGCGGTGGAGGCCGGCATCCGGCCCGAACATTTTGTCATCGGCGAGGCTGTCGACGCGATGGCGATCAGGGTGGATGTCGTCGAGCCCACCGGCTCCGAAACCCATGTCTACGGCGCTATCGGTGCTGATACGGTACGTGCCGTGTTCCGTGACAGGGTGCCGGTCAGGCCGGGAGACCTGCTCCCGGTCTCGGTCGATCCCGGCAACATCCATCTGTTCGACAAGGCGACGGGGCTGCCTCTATGAAAATAGCAGCATGAAGACGCCGGCCGACATCATCACGCGCCTGCAGCTGATGTCGCAGGACGGAACGAAGTCGGATCGCAAGCTGGCCGGCTTCGTCTTGGCAGACCTCGATTTCGTCTCCAAGGCAGCGATCTCGGAAATTGCCGCCCGCGTCGGCGTCAGTGAGCCAACGGTGACGCGGTTCTGCCGCAATCTCGGCTGCGAGGGCCTGCGCGACTTCAAGTTCTATCTGGCGCAGGCCATCGCCATCGGCGGCCAGTATCTGTCGCCGGAACCGTTGAGCCGCGATGCCCGCGAACAGCGCATCGCTTCCGCCATCACCGAAGCGGCGATATCGGCCATCCAGCGCGCCAGCGAAAACCTCGACATGACGACGCTGGTCGCCGTCGCCGCACGCATCGCTGTTTCCGGTAATGTGCTGTGCATCGGCTCCGGTGGCATTTCGTCCATGATGGCGACCGAAATGCAGAACCGGCTGTTCAGGCTTGGCGTGTCGGTGCTGGCGCAGATCGACGGACAGTTGCAACGCATGTACGCCGCCGTCGCCACCCCTGACACCACGCTGATCGCCTTCTCTGTCTCCGGCTATGCGCGATCGGTCATCGATGCGGTGCAGGTCGCCCAGCAATATGGCGCCACCACGATCGCCATCACCCCGCCGGACTCCGCACTCGCCAAGGTCGCCGACACGGTCATCCATTTCCAGTCGCTCGAGGACGGCAATATCTACAAGCCGACATCGTCGCGCTATGCGCTGCTGTCGATCGTCGACATGATCGTCACCTCGGTCGCCGAGACGCGCGGACCAAGGGTTCTGGAAAATCTGCGCCGCATCAAGCAGAGCGTGAACACGTTGAAAGTCGACGATCCGCGTTTGCCATTGGGCGATTGAACCCTCCGGCAAGGACATCAGGACTGATGGCCGAGCGCCTCGATGCTATTCGCCAACGTCGCCGGATCGCCTTCAATGCGCACGGTCTTCAGCCGCGCGGTGCCGCCGGCGACAACCGAGACAGCGGACCCGGGCACGCCCAGAGCCTTGGCCAGCAGCTTTTCGAGCGCATGATTGGCGTCGCCGTTTTCCGGTACGGCGCGGACGCGCGCTTTCAGATGGCTTCGCCCGTCCGCCGTGGCCTCGAAGCCTTCGAGCCTGTCCAGCGCAGCCTTTGGCGTCAGCCGGACAAACAACTCGGCGCCGTTTTCGCGCAGGCGAAACGGCGTGCTCATAAGGTCATCCTGCTCACAGGATCAGAGGCGCCACCGTGGTGAGCAGAAACTGCCGCAGGAAGAACAGGATCAGAAGCAGGATGATCGGCGAGATGTCGATGCCGCCAAGGTCCGGCATGAAGCGGCGGATCGGCCGCAACGCCGGCTCGGTCAGCCGGTAGAGCATGTTGCCGATGCTGCCGACGAACTGGTTCTTCGAATTGACGACGTTGAAGGCGTAGAGCCAGGAAAAGATCGCCGAGGCGATGATGATCCACCAGTAGAGGTCAAGCGCCATGACGATTGTTTGAATGAGGGCGAGCATGCCGGTCTCCAATTGTTGCCGACATGTAGCCATTGCACGCGAAACCGGCAAGGGCCGCCTTTCTGTGGGGCGCCAATACCGGCTCGGTCTGACCTGTAGGGCGGCATGTCGCCGACACCCCAACGAAGGCGCGAATACACAAAACCGGCAAGGGCCGCTATCCGCCGGCGCCAACTCGACGCTTGACGGCACTGGATTTCGGCAAACCTCCGCCTTGACAGGAAACCGCGGCGCCCGATAAATGCGCCCATCCGCTGGACGGGGCTGTAGCTCAGCTGGGAGAGCGCGTCGTTCGCAATGACGAGGTCAGGAGTTCGATCCTCCTCAGCTCCACCAGTGGAATAATTCTCCACTCTCCGCGCCAGATGCGGTCCGCGACGCTCGTCCCGGCTTGCCCCGCGTTAGCATTGCTGTGCCCAGCGCACCTTAAAAGGCCGCGCTACATCGCCTATTTCGCAATATCCGGCAAAATTTTTGTCAATTGGACTTATGGCGGAAGCGCTCACCGATTGTTTCCGTTTTTTTTGGAAACCACCCCACTAAATTGACGTTACCAAATCAGTTTTTCTGTGCGTTGTGACCAGGGCGTTTCGGCGGGGGCGACCGGAGGCGCTATATCGATTTCGAGTCGAAATGAAAAATCCGCCTGCGGAAGCAAAGACGTGTCAATTCGCGAGAATCTCGCTGTAAACCTTAGACGGCTATGCAAGGAACATGCCTCCGTAAGTGCGGTGTGCCGTGAGCTGCACATCAACCGCACGCAGTTCGAACGCTACCTGCAAGGGCAGACCGTTCCCAACAAGGCCACCGCCAAGCTGATATGCGATTACTTTCGGATCGACGAGGCCGAACTGTACCAGGATCCCGGCGCACCCGAGCCGGCGATGCGTGGCTTGCCGCCGGTGTCCGAGAGCCTGTTCAACCAGATGATCCGCCCTCCCAGTCCTTCGATCGCGGGCGGCACCTATTTCACCTATTTCTCGATCCCGGGCCGCCTAGACCTCCTGATGCGCTCGGTGACCTTCGTGCGGCGCGAAGCCGAACTGGTCACCTTCCGAAGGGTCACCGGATGGTCGGAGCGCCGGGGATCGACCTGGGCACGGGCGCGCGGCAATCACTATGGCGTGGCGATCTCGCGGCTGAACTGGATTTATTTCAGCGGCATCAATCGCCGCCAGACCGGGGAGCCGTCGCTGATCTCCGTGCAATGGGCTCCCATCTCCGAACCGGTGCTGATGGGCAAGGCCATGCTACTGACGGAGGCCGGCCCGGCATTCGTGTCCGTCATCATGCGGCGCGACATCGCCAACATCCACCGAAGGGATGCCATCAGCATGGCGCATGTCATCAATCTCGACGATCCGGGCGTCGATCAACTGGTTGTCAGCCTCACCCGGGACGGGTTGGGCTAACCCCTCGGATCGCCGTGTCTTACGCCGAATAAGAATAAGCGTACGCCGATAAAGCGTATGCCAACGATTGTCTACTCTGTATCTGAATAAAATCGATATTTTACACTTTAATGCCAGGAAAGATAATCCACGGGTCCGTCTTAGGCTCGTGGTTTTACTATAATTTTAACAAACCATTAACTCTTCCGACCTTACCTTTCTTCACGCGGATCCCGTTCTGGGGGTCTTTCAACGGATCCCAAATCGGGGTCAGGAAAGGGATGAAAATGGCCAAGAAAGTGACCAATGCTCCGAAGCTGACGATTGCCGCCGGCACGCAGACCGTCTTCTTTTCGCAGGGCATGCACTACAACAAGCGCTGAAGCCGTTCTGCGCCGACGAGCGTCTTGCTTGTCGGCGCCTCGGCTCCGCAGATGGCAACCAGCTTCATGAAAATGCGCTCTTCGAAAACGCTTGTTTTCTACCCCGGACCGAACAAGGTCACGGCATGCAACTTCCTGACCAGAAGCGTGTTTGAATGCAGCCCCGAGATGGTCGGCCTTCTCGCATCGTGGGACAAATGGGCATCGACGGCGGACATTGCCCGCGCCCATGGATGGTCGAAGTCCGAGTTGAAGGCTGTCGTTCCCCAGTTGCTCGATTTCTCCGCGCTGGTCACAGCCGGATCGCCTCTCGCCGAGCAGGAGGAACAGTTTTCAGGACAATGGAGTTGGGGGCTTCCGACGGCGCTGATGCATTTCTGCGTCCAGGACAGCGAATACATGACCATCGAGCAAGCGGAAGAGCGGCAGATAGAACGCGCCGGCCATACGCCGCAGCCGAACCTCATGCTCAAGAATTCCGCGGGCGCCATCCAGCTGCCGAATGCACTGGAAGACAATGAACTTCTCAGCTTGATGGCGCGGCGCCGCACCAACCGCACGGCGGCTCAACCCACCATCACGGCCAAACAGCTTTCCGATTGCCTGTTTGCAGGGCTCGGCATCATCGGCGAGACCGCCAATTGCGTTGGCACCCTGCCACTCGGCATGACCCCTTCAGGCGGCGCGCGAAATCCCTATGAGGCCTATGTGGTCGCGCTCGGCGTCGATGGCCTCGAACCCGGTGTCTATCACTATTCCGCCGCGGATCACGACCTTGGCAGGATTTCCGCAAACCATCTGCCGAAGATCTCCGAACTGGTCGGCGGACAGGAGTGGGCCAACGCCATGCCGTGCCTGGTCCTGCTTTGCGCCAAGCTCGATCGCACGATGTGGAAATATGAGGACGCCAACGCCTATCGTGTCGTGCTGATCGAGGCCGGCCATATCGGCCAGAACATCATGCTGGCGGCGACCAACCATGGCCTGTCGGCATGTCCGACAGCCGCGCTCAGTCATTCCGCGATCAAGCGGCTGCTTGGTCTCGACAGTTTCACCGACGCACCGATCTATGCCTTGACCCTCTCGACCCCGGAAAGAGATCCCTCGACGGCGGGCCAATCCATCAATTAGTCGACCAACTATGTGTATCGCGGCCAGTAACGCGTTCCGTAGGGTATAACCAGAGACAGGAGCAGCACGTGCCAAATCAATCCTTACGCCAGTCGGAAATCGATAGTCTTCAATATATTTCGTCGATGACCAATGAGCTCGTGCAAATGGCCGAAGCCAGCCGTTTTCCGATGATCTCCTATCTGCTCGGCATGGCCTATGCAGAGGCCTTCGACGTTCTTCGCGGCGCACGGCCGGCCAGGCATGCGCAGCTCAGCGGCAACCCGCTGCATCCCAAGGCGCAGTCAAAAGACAGTCGTGCCGCCCAGCCACGGAGAGCGTAGCGACATGCAATCGTCAGCCGCATGCGCGGTGGCCGGCTCGACCTCCCGCCCTAACCGCTGGGAGACGCTGTGCGCGTTGCAAAGCCTGCTGCCGCTGCTGAAGAAGGCCGCGACGGACCTGCGCCGCGCCGACATGGTCTACTGGTTCGAGCAGGCCGATGCCGAGGTCGCCAACATCATCAGGGGCCACCCCTCCGATGCAACCGCCATCCCGGCCCTGATTGCATCCTGCCCGCAGGACCGGCGGTCGGTCGCTCAAGCTTGATGCATGTCGCCCGCCCAAACGCGACGCGTTCATTGGCGCCGCTGAAAATGCTCCGATCACCAGTTTTTCAATTTCGGACCGGAACCTATTGCGCGTCTGGAATGCCAAGGGGGACCTGCACATGAACATGATAGCCAACATCAGAAGCGTCGATGCCAGGGAAAGCATTTTCAGCCGGCTCGACGTCTTGATCGCCAGGCGGCCGCCGTCGCCTGACGCCGCGCGGGTCGAGGCCCGCCAACTCGTCTCGATGGCGATTGCCGACAGCTGCCAGGCCGACAGTCTCTGGGGTACAGTGGACGCTTTCCACGCCCATTTCGACTTCATGATGCAGACCGTCGAGACCAACGGCGCCGATGACCCGGGCCTCGGGCCCTTGCGCACGAAATGCCGATTCTATCTCGAACAGGTCGAGGCCCTGAGCCTGTCACTGGCCTATTGACAGGCCGGCCCGATCAAGTTCGGCTCTAGAGCAATTCTAGGAAAAGTGTGAAGCGGTTTTCCCGGGAAAAGCGCGTAGCGCTTTCCCTAGAGAATTGCGTCAAAACAAAGAGTTAGAGCAGCTCGCCGTTTCCGTGAAACGGTGAATGCTCTAGTTGCGCAGGCTGAACACGAACGGCGCTGTACGGCTCAGACGCGAACCAAGTTCCGGTGGCGGTGCCGGCACCGTGGCGCCTTGCAGCACGGCGAGCGCCGCACGGTCCAGATCCGCATCCCCCGAGGAACGAGAGAGCCTGGCGGACAGAACCCGGCCGGACGAGTCGACCGTGAAGGCGACATACGGCCTGCCTTCGACGCGTCGGGCCTTGGCAGAACTGGGATAGCGCGTGTGCCGCTTGATCCAGGCACCCAGACGGGAGTCCCATTTGCTGGAGTCGCCGGAGCGAGACGTCGATTCGGCCGACTTCGGCGCGGCGGTCCTGGCCGCGGGCCGTGCGTCGGCGCTGGTGGCGGTTGCCGTCTTCGGCGGGGCTGCCTTCTCCTTCTTAGGCCGCGGCTTGGGCTTCTCGACAGGCTTTTTCGCCTTGGCCGCGACTTGTTTCTTGTCTTTGACAGCTTCGACCGGTTTCGGCTGCGGCAAGGGAATGACGACGTCGGGCGTGACAGCCTCGACAACATCCGGGACGGCCTCATCCGGCGGCGGCTGATCGACCTCTTCAGCCGTTTCGGTCTGGGTGGGTTGGGTCTCGTCTGGCGCGACCGCTTCCGGCGGCTCGACAACCGGCTCCGCCTTTTCGACCGGTTCTTCAGGTGTCGGCTCGGTCGTCGGTGTCGGTTCGGTCTGATCTGGCGTCACCGCATCCAGCGCGGCGACCTGTTCTTCCACGGCCGGCATCACCACCATCGGTGCCATCTCGATCATCTGCGCGGGGGGGGGACCGCCATCCGCTTCGGTGACCATTGTGAGGTTCTGCACTGCATAGGCGACCGCGACATGGGCTCCAAGGACCAGCGCGGCAGCACCGGCCCACAAGCCAAGGTCGCGCCAACCGAAGCGCGACAACTGGACCGAGGGCACAGCGACCGCCTGCGTCATGGCGTCGGCGCACCCATGGCTGCGGGCGCCGGAGAATTGGACGCGGGAGCCGTCTCCAGGCCGACCAGCGCGATCTTCAGATAGCCGGCACCGCGCAATAGGTTCATCGCCTCCATCAGGTCGCCATAGGCGACCGCCTTGTCGGCGCGCAGGAAGATGCGCGTCTGCTTGTCGCCCTTGGTCTTGGCGTCCAGCGTCGTGGCGAAAGCCGGGCGCGGCACGCTGTCATTGCCGATCGCCAGCGTCAGATCGTCCTTCAGCGTCAGGAACAGCGGTGTCTCGGGCCTCGGTGCGGGCGTTGCCGTCGAACCAGGCAGATCGACATTGACATCCACCGTGGCCAGCGGTGCCGCGACCATGAAGATGATCAAGAGCACCAGGATGACATCGATGAACGGGGTGACGTTGATCTCGTGGCTTTCCTCGAGATCATCATCCATGGCCTGTCGGATTCTGCTTCCCATGGCGCCTACTCCGCCGCCAGTGGCGTTGCCGGCGCAACGGTGCGGAAGTCCAGGTCGCGGCTGACCAGCCGTTCGACCCCGGCCGCGGCATCGGCGAGGATCTGCCGATAGCCGGCTATCGAACGGGCAAAGACGTTGTAGATGACAACGGCCGGTATCGCGGCGACCAGGCCCATCGCGGTGGCCAGCAGCGCCTCGGCGATACCCGGCGCGACCACGGCGAGATTGGTGGTCTGCGCCTGCGAGATGCCGATGAAGGCGTTCATGATGCCCCAGACCGTACCGAACAGGCCGACGAAGGGCGCGGTCGAGCCGATCGTTGCCAGCACGCCGGTGCCGCGCGACATGCGCCGCGCCGCCGCCGCCTCGATGCGCGACAGGCGCGACGTGACCCGTTCCTTGAGGCCATCGCCCGAGACATGATCGAGCGCGCCGGCTGAGAGTGCGGTCTCCTCCTCGGCCGCCCGCACCAGCAGCGCGCCGGGGCCGCCGCTGCGGTCGAGGGTATGGCTGGCCTGCTTCAGCGTGGCGGCCCCGCCGATCGCCCGCACGGCGCGACGGATGCGCAGCTTGCCGCCGAAAAGCTCCAGCGACTTGGCCAACCATATCGTCCAGGTGACGAGGGAGGCAAAGGCCAGCCCGATCATCACCGCCTTGACGACGATATCGGCCGCCATGAACATGCCCCATGGCGACAGGTCATGCGGCAAGGTCAACTCCATCGCCGTCGAAGGCCCGGCCCCGGCTGGCGCGGCGGTGTTCGGCTGGGTTCCTGGCTGCGAGGGCGCCATCGTGGCCGGCGGAGCGCCTGCCGGTGCGGCGGGTGCCGGCGCAATCGGCGCTTGGGCTGCGGGAGCAGCCGGGGTGGGGACTTCGATCGCCGGCGCGGCAACGGCCGGTTGCTCCTGGGCCATCGCGCTGCCAGCCGACAGGATGACGGATGCGACCAACGCCGCCAACAAACCAGTTCTCGACAACAGCTTCTTCCTTGTTCTCACAGCGGCCTGCCGCCTTCTATTTCCCGCCGCCGCATCAGATATTGTCACTGCACATAGCCGACAGGCTGGCCGGTGACGGGGTGCGCGAACACGCCCATCTCCACACCGAAAATGCCTTTCAGCACATCGCTGCGCATGATTTCGCCGGGCGTGCCGCGCGTCAGCAGCTTGCCGTCCTTCAGCGCGATCAGTTCGTCGCAGTAGCGCGCCGCCATGTTGGGATCGTGCAGCACGACGACGACACATAGGTCGCGTTTGCGGCTGAGCTCCTTGACCAGCCCGAGCACCTCGACCTGATGGGCGATGTCGAGTGCCGAGATCGGCTCGTCGAGCAGCATGACGCCGGCGTTCTGCGCCACCAGCATGGCAAGCCAGGCGCGCTGGCGCTCGCCGCCCGACAATTCGTCCACCAGCCGGTCGGCAAAACCCTCCATATCGGTCAGGGCCAGCGCCTCCTCGACATGCTGCCTGTCCTCGGCGCGGAAACGGCCAAGCGCGCCATGCCAGGGATAGCGCCCGAGCGTCGCCAGTTCGCGCACGGTCAGGCCGGTCGCCGCAGGGGTCGTCTGCGGCAGATAGGCAAGCGCGCGGGCAAATTCGCGGGCACCCCATTGCGGCAACGGACGCCTGGCGAAAGTGATGGCGCCTGAACTCGCCGGCTGCTGGCGCGCCATGAGCTTGATAAGCGTCGACTTGCCCGAACCATTGTGGCCGATCAGCCCATAGACGCGCGAGCGCTCCAGTTCGAGCGAAACCGGACCGAGCAGCGTCCGCTCGCCGACGGCAAAGCGTACGGCATCGATATGGAAGGCAGTCTGGGCATCAATTCCAGCCATGCTCATGGCTTTTCTCCAGTGCGGCCGCCCGCATTTCCAGATTCCGGCTTTCGACAGGTCATGCCCGGTTGACTATGAAACATGACCTTACTAGTCAACATTGAAGATGACTGCAATGATCAACAAATCGTCGCGACCGGCGATATCGGCACGGAATTGGGAAACAGGAGGCGCACCGGATGATTTCAGGACATGGACCGATTTGGCAGAACCGGATGGCGCGCAAGCGCCTGCTGATCGCAACGGTGTCGCTGCCGGCCCTGCTTGGCTGCGGCCATGCACTGGCCCAGGAGACGGTCACCACCACCCTGGACCCGATCAACGTCCAGGAACGTGTCGAAAGCGCATTCGGGCCGGTTAAGGGCTACGTTGCCACCAAGGGCTCCACCGGCACCAAGACCGACACGCCGCTGATCGAGACGCCGCAATCGATATCGGTCATCACCAGGGACCAGATGGAAGCGCAAGCCGTCGACAGCCTGAACAGCGCGTTGCGCTACACACCCGGCGCCACCGGCAATCTCTACGGCACCGACAATCGCGGCCTCGGCCTGCAGTTGCGCGGCATTTCGAACGCCAGCGGCGTCTTCTACAGGGACGGGCTGCAGCTCAAGGAGAGCAATTTCACCCTGTTCACCGCACTCGATTCCTATGGCGCGGAACGCTACGAGGTGCTGCGCGGACCGGCGTCGGTGCTTTATGGCCAGGCAAGCCCCGGCGGCATCATCAACTATGTCAGCAAACGGCCAACCCAGGAAAACCTGCGCGAGGTCGAATTCGGTGGTGGCAGCTTCAACCGGTATGAAGGCAAGTTCGACTTCAGCGGTGCCGTGAACGCCGACAAGTCGCTGCTGTTTCGCCTCACCGGTGCCGCTCACATGGGCGACACGCAGACCGATTTCGTCAAGGACGACCGCATCTTCATCGCGCCGGCGATCACCTGGCAGCCAGATGCCGACACCAGCCTGACCATCCTCGCCAACTATCAGCGCGATCGCTCGGGATGGGCGATGCAGTATCTGCCTGCCTACGGCACGGTCATACCGGGCAAGGACGGCAAGTACCTGCCGAACAGCATGTTCGTCGGCGAACCCGGCTTCGACTCCTACAACAACGACCAGGCCTCGATCGGCTACGAATTCGATCACCGTTTCAACGAAACCTGGCAGGTTCGACAGCATGCCCGCTACGTCCACCTTACCCACACCGGGGAAGGCGTCTTTGGTGGCGGACTGACGGACTCGAACGGCCTGGAACCTTCAAACGGCGACTACTACCGTTATGCAGATGCCGGTGGCACCAAGCTCAGCGGCGTCACCATCGATAACCAGGCACAAGCCGATTTCGACACCGGGCCGCTTGCCCACACGCTGCTCGTCGGCCTCGACTACAAACGCTATACTTACCGCGACTATGCCTCGGAAGGGACGGTCGAGGACGGTTTCAACGTCTTCGATCCGGTCTACGGCTACAAGATCGGTGATCTGACGCCCTACACCGATACCGACACCACCCAGCAGCAAGTTGGCCTCTATGCGCAGGATCAGATCAAGCTCGGCAACTGGCGGCTGACCCTTGGTGGCCGCCAGGATTGGTCGGACGCCAAGGTCTACGACAATCTGGCCGGTGGCTACATTCCCGAGCAGAAGGACAACGCCTTCACCAGCCGGGCGGGGCTCGTCTACCTCGCCGACAACGGGCTTGCGCCCTATGTCAGCTATTCCGAATCGTTCCAGCCGGTGGCGGGCGCCGACAGCGACGGCAATCTGTTCGTGCCTGAGACCGGCAGACAATACGAGATCGGGCTGAAGTACCAGCCGACCGGCTGGAATTCGTTCATCACGGTCTCGGCCTTCGACCTGACCCGGCAGAATGTCGTGCGCTATGGCAATGAGGGCCGGCCCGACGACATGTTCCAGACCGGCGAGATCCGCTCTCGCGGCGTCGAACTCGAGGCCGTTGCCAGCCTCGATTTCGGCCTCGACCTGAGAGCGGCCTACACCTATCTCGACACCAGGATCACCAAGGCGACTTCTGTTGTTGATGATAATGGGAGTTCAATCAGCAATGAAGGCAACACGCCTTTCGGCGTGCCGAAGCATTCCGCGTCTCTGTGGGCGAATTACACTCTCGGCAGCGGCCGCCTGGAGGGTCTGGGCCTGGGTGCCGGCATCCGTTATGTCGGCTCGACTTATGGCGACGACGACAACAGCTTCAAGGTTCCGTCGGTCGTGCTCGCCGACGCGGCAGTGCATTACGCCTGGCAGAACGCCACGCTCAGCCTCAATGCCAGCAATCTGTTCGACAAACGCTACGTCGCCTCCTGCTTCTCCTCGGGCTTCGGCTGCTTCTACGGCGAGGGCCGCAGGATCAACGGTTCGGTGAAATACACATGGTAGAAGCAAGGTGGCGGGCCGACCCAAAATGGCGGCGCTGACACGGCGCCAGTATCTTGCCGGCCTCGCCGCGACCGGCCTCGCTTTGCCGGGCGGCATGGCACGCGCGGCACCTGCCCGCGTCGTCTGCCTGGAATGGACGTCGGCCGAAATCGTGGTCTCGCTCGGCCTGTCGCCGCTCGCCGTCGGCGACACCAGGGGTTACGGCGACTGGGTGCAGGGCCCGGCACTGCCGCAGGCCACCATCGACCTGGGATCGCGCAGCGAGCCCAATCTCGAACTGCTCAGGGAATTGCGGCCCGACCTGATCGTCGGCGCCTATGGCTATGGCTTGGACGAGAACAGCTTCACCAGATTGGCGCCGACCTTCAACGTGCCGTTCTACAGCGGCAAGGCTCCACCTTACGCGCAGGCGCAACAGGTGACGCTGCAGCTTGGCGACATGCTTGGCCGCAGGACGGAAGCAGGAAACCTTGTCGGGCGCATCGAAGCCTCGATCGCCCAAGCGCGTGCCAAGCTGGAGCGGGCGGTGCAGAAACCGGTCTGCGTCGTCAGCATGTTCGACGATCGGCATGTCCGCGTCTACGGCGCCGGCAGCCTGCTGCAGGATGTCCTCGACCGCCTCGGCCTCGTCAACGCCTGGACCACCGCCACCAATGAATGGGGCTTCTCCACGGTCGGCATCGAGGAACTGGTCGCCGTCGGCGAGGCGCAGCTGATCTCGCTCGATCCTATCCCGCCGCACATCAGGATCAGGATTGCCCGCAGCTCGCTCTGGGCCAATCTGCCCTGCGTCCGGAACGGCCAAGTGCGGACCATTCCGCCAGTCTGGCCGTTCGGCGGTCTCACTGCTGCCGCGCGTTTCGCCGAATTCGTGGCAGCGGCATGATCGCCCAGGCAATGTCCCTGCCGCGACAGAGCGACGGCATCGGCGCGCTTATCCTGTTGGTAGCCGTGCCTGCGGGGCTGGCGCTGATGCTGACCGTCTTCGATCTCATCCACCTTCTGCCGACGCACCTGTGGTGGCATGCGCTCACCGCCCCCGACACATCCGATCCAGCGCAGTTGCTGTATCGCTATGCCTTCCTGCCGCGTGTCGCCGTCAGCATGCTGGCCGGCGCTGCACTTGGTCTCGCCGGTGCCATCATGCAGCATGTGCTGCGCAATCCGCTGGCCGAGCCGACCACGATCGGCACCAATGCGGGAGCGAGCCTCGCTTTGGCAGCAGCCACCCTCTATGCACCATGGCTGCTGGAGGGCGGCCGCGAAGGCGTGGCGCTGGCCGGCGGCGCGCTCGCCACATCAGCCGTTTTCGCACTGGCGCGCGGGCGCAGCTTTTCGCCAGTGTCGATCATCATCGCCGGCCTCGTCGTCAGCCTCACTTTCGGCTCGGCCGGCGCGCTGCTGATGGCGCTCAACCGCGAATACACCGAGGAGCTGTTCATCTGGCAGAGCGGCTCGCTGGTGCAGAATGGCGACGCGGCGGTCGTTGTTCTGGCGCCATGGCTGCTGGCCGGCACCTGCGCCGCGTTCCTGCTCTGGCGACCGCTCCGCCTGCTCGATCTCAGCGACGACGGCGCGGCATCGCTCGGCACCCGGCCGGCCGTCATCCGCCTCGCCGGCATGGCAGTCGCCGTCTCGCTTAGCGCGCTGGTCGTCGCCGAGGTCGGCGTCATCGGTTTCGTGGCGCTCGCCGCCCCGGCGCTGGCGCGGCTGGCCGGAGCGCGCACGCTTGGCCGCCGTCTGGTCTGGTCGCCGCTGGTCGGCGGTGCCCTGCTCTGGCTCACCGACTGTCTGGTGCAGCATCTGCCGTTCGCCGGCGAAATCCCCGCCGGCACCGCGACCGCTTTGCTCGGCGCGCCGCTGCTGCTGTTCCTGTTGCCGCGAATGCGAACCACTCCCGAAAGGCAAGCCGACATGGTGTCGTCGGTACGCCTGCCGACAAACGGCCTGCCGTTGATCGCCGGCCTGCTGGCGCTCATCCTCGCGGTTGTCCTCGCCATCGGCTTTGGCCGTGGCGCAGGCGGTTGGCACTGGATCGCATCCGCGGATTTGACCGAGCTGCTTGCCCTGCGCGCGCCTCGCGTCGTCGTCGCCCTGTCGGCGGGCGTCCTGCTCGCCGTCGCCGGCACGCTGATGCAGCGCATGACCGGCAACCCGATGGCCGCGCCCGAGGTCTTGGGCATTTCCGGCGGCGCCTCTTTCGGCGTGCTGGCGCTGCTGTTGCTCAGCGACGGCTTCGACCGCGCGGCAATGCTCGGCGCCGCCCTCGCCGGCGCCATGCTGGCGCTGACGATCGTTGTTTTGGCCGGGCGGCGCAATGCCCTGTCGCCGGAACGGCTGCTGCTTGCCGGCGTCGCCGTGGCGACCGTCGCGTCCGCCTTCGCCGCGCTGCTTCTGGCCAGCGGCGATCCGCGCATGGACTTCCTGCTCACCTGGCTGTCGGGATCGACCTATCGCGCAACACCCAATGATGCCCTCACCGCCGCAACGGTCGCGGTCGCCGTCCTCGCGCTGGCGCCGCTGACCGCGCGCTGGCTCGATATACTGCCGCTCGGCGAAACCGCCGCGCGTGGCCTTGGCCTGCGACTGGGACGTGTTCGCGCCACATTGCTTGCGCTCACCGCATTGGCCACCGCAACCGCGACATTGGTCATCGGCCCGCTGAGCTTCGTCGGCCTGATGGCGCCGCATCTCGCACGCATGCTTGGCTTCCGCCGCGCCGTGCCGCAGCTTCTGGCCTCGGCCATGACAGGCGGGCTGATCCTCGTTGCCGCCGACTGGGCAGGGCGGACGCTGATCTTTCCCTGGCAAGTGCCGGCCGGCCTCATCGCCGCCTTCGTGGGCGGCCCCTATTTCATGGCGCTGATGTGGAAAGGCAGGCAATGAAGTCGGCCCTGGCATATTGCCGCCCCTGCCCTGCCGATTGTAAGCAGCGCCCATCGATGGCGGCCGGCGCCCTCGCCGCGTCCATCAAGACAGCTTGCGGTTCACCTCGATGATCAGACGTTTCCTTTCCTACTACACGCCCTGGAAGGGGCTGTTCGCGCTCGACTTCTCCTGCGCGGTGCTGGCCGGCCTGCTCGAACTCGGCTTTCCCATGGCGGTCCGCACCTTCGTCGACCAGCTGCTGCCGCAGCAGGACTGGACGCTGATCATCATCGCGTCGGCCGGGCTGCTGGTGATCTATCTGCTCAACACGGTGCTGATGGCGGTCGTCACCTATTGGGGCCACATGCTCGGCATCAACATCGAGACCGAGATGCGGCGCAAGAGCTTCGATCATCTGCAGAAACTGTCGTTCCGCTTTTACGACAATCACAAGACCGGCCATCTCGTCGGCCGCGTCACCAAGGATCTCGAGGAGATCGGCGAGATCGCGCATCATGGCCCCGAGGACCTGTTCATCGCCATCATGACCTTCGCCGGCGCCTTCGTGCTGATGTTCACGGTCAACATGCATCTGGCGTTGATCACGGCGGTGATCGTGCCTCTGATCGCCTGGGTGACGATGCGCTACGGCGACCGCATGGAGCGCAACTGGCAGGCGCTCTATCGGCGTGTCGGCGATTTCAACGTCCGCATCGAGGAGAATGTCGGCGGCATGCGCGTCGTCCAGGCCTTCGCCAATGAGGAGCATGAGCGCACGCTTTTCGCGCATGACAACCAGCGCTACCGCCAGACCAAGCTCGACGCCTACCGCATCATGTCGGCCAGCAATTCCCTGAACTATATGGGCATCAGGCTGATCCAGCTCGTGGTCATGATCGCCGGCAGCTACCTCGTCATTACGGGAGGCCTGAGCAATGGCGGCTTCGTCGGCTTCCTGCTTCTGGTCGGCGTCTTCGTGCGGCCGATCGAAAAGATCAATTCGGTGATCGAGACCTATCCAAAAGGCATTGCAGGCTTCCGCCGCTACACCGAGCTGCTCGACACCGAACCCGACATCGCCGACCGGCCTGATGCCGTTACCGCCAGCGGGCTCAAGGGCGACATCGAATATCGCGGTGTGAGCTTCGGTTATGGTGACGGCAAGCCGGTGCTCAGGGATATCGATCTCGCCATTCACGCCGGCGAAACCATCGCCTTCGTCGGCCCGTCGGGCGCCGGCAAGACCACCATATGTTCGCTGCTGCCGCGGTTCTACGAAGTCAGCGCCGGGCGGATCAGCATCGACGGCATCGATATCAGGGACATGACGCTCGCTTCGCTGCGTGGCCAGATCGGCATCGTCCAGCAGGATGTCTTCCTGTTCGGCGGCTCGATCCGCGAAAACATCGCCTATGGCCGTCTCGGCGCCTCCGACGAGGCCATCACCGATGCCGCGCGGCGGGCGCAGCTAGACGGCATGATATCGGGCCTGCCGGCCGGCTTTGACACGATCATCGGCGAGCGCGGCGTAAAATTGTCCGGCGGCCAGAAGCAGCGGCTGGCGATCGCCCGCATGTTCCTGAAGAACCCGCCGATCCTCATCCTCGACGAGGCGACGTCGGCGCTCGACACCGAGACCGAGCGCGAAATCCAGAAGTCGTTGGCCGAACTTGCCGAGGGCCGGACCACGCTGGTCATCGCACACCGGCTGGCCACGATCCGCGGCGCCGACCGCATCGTCGTCGTCTCGGAGTCCGGCGTCGTCGAACAGGGTTCGCACAGCGAACTGCTCCGCGCCGGCGGCATCTATCGGCGCCTGCACGACGCCCAGCATCTGGTGTCGTCGCGCTGATCCACTATGGTGGCGGCCCAAAGCAGGGAGCCCCGGATGATCAAGGCAACGCCCTTCGATTTCCCCTATGACGGCAGGCTGGTGGCCGAAAACACCGCGCTGATCGTCATCGACCTGCAGCAGGATTTCCTTTCGACATCAGGCTACTTCGCCAGGCAGGGCTATGACCCGTCGCCTCTAAGGGCGATCCTGCCGACGGTGAGCCGGCTGATCGCGGCCGCGCGCAAGGCCGGCGTCAGGGTCATCCACACGAGGCAGGGCTAGCGGGCCGATATGGCCGATATGACGCCTTACGAAAAATGGCGCCGCAAGCGCGCCGGTCTCGACGGCACCGATATCCTGCTGCGCTCGGGCACGGGGTTCCAGATCGTTCAGGAGATCGATGTGGCGCCGCAGGACATCATTGTCGACAAGACCTGCAACAGCGCCTTCATTTATACGGATTTCGAGCTTGTCCTGCGCGCGCAAGGCATCACGCATCTCATGTTTTCCGGATGCACGACGGATGTCTGCGTCCACACCACGCTGCGCGAAGCCTGCGACCGGAATTTCCAATGCCTGACGATCTCGGACGCTTGCGCCAGCGGCGACAGACAAGCGCACGAAGCAGCGCTTCACATGGTGACGGTTGAGGATGGCGTCTTTGGCGCGCTCGCTGATTCCAGCGCTGTCATTGAAGGCTTGTCGCGATTGTCGGGCATGGCGAGTTAGGGCGCCAAGATCAATGCCGGCGGGACAGCACCCCCCTCTGGCCTGCCGGCCATCTCCCCCGCAAGGAGGGAGATTGGCTGTCATCTCGGCTTTCACTAATCGCCAACGTGGCAAGACGAGCGCTGCGGGTGAAGCTGTCGATCTCCCCCCTTGCGGGGGAGATGTCCGGCAGGACAGAGGGGGGTGTGAAGGATCTCGGCGTTACCGGAATAGCTTTCATTCCGTAGGCCAGAACTCAGCCCGTTGCGCGCGTCTCCAATCCTGCACGAGACGCATATGCCCCAGGCTGGAATGCCTCGTGTTCGCGACGCGCCAGCGAATTGCGCAGCAGGGCGATGGTTTCCCGGCCGACCGTTGCGATCTCACGCGGCGTGTCGACGCCGACAATCATGAATTCATCGATCCCGAGGGCTGCATAGGCAAGCAGCGACAGGGCGGCCTGGGCTGGCGGCCCGGCAACATCGATCGCCTTGTGGCCGGAGGCGGAAGCACCTTGGTGAATCCCGACCGGAAGCGCGAAGCGCAGCTTGCCGGCCCGGCCATGTTCGGCGGCCGAGCGGCGCACCCGCTCCATCAATTGCCGGATCTCATCGATCGAGCCCGGTGCCAATTCAAAGACATCGGCATGCCGGCCGGCAACTTTGAGTGCCGTTCCGGACTGCCCGCCCATGCGGATGACCAGGTCGGCGCCGTGCGGTCCCTTGCGCGGCACGTAGCCGCCCTTGATGCTGTAGAACGTTCCTTCGTGGTCGAAGGGCCGGTCGTTCGACCACAGCCGCTTCAGCAACACCAGATATTCGTCTATGCGCTGCCAAATGACGGTGTGCCCGACCGGCCGTGTTTCGGCGTCGGCGTCGCTCAGCGGCTCGCTGATCATCCTCAGCGCCAGGCGTCCGCCGCTTTTCCTGTCGATCGACGCCAGTTGGCGGGCTGCCACGGTCGGTTCGACCACGCCCGCCCAATGGGTGAGCACGACTTCCAGCGACGAGGTGCGATCGAGCACTTGGGCCGCAAGATCCATGTTGGTCAGCAGCCCGGCCGAATCGTCGACGACGATCTTGCGGAAGCCGCCATCCTCGATCAGCCCGAGCTTGGTCGCGGTCTCGGCAAAGTCGTAGAAAAAGGGAACCGCGGCATCGGCGGTCTTACCCGGAATATGCGTGAACTCGATCGGCATTGCCATGTCCTCCGTTGTGTCGGGCGCGCGAAAGCACGCCGAGGATTCGGTTCATTCAACTCCGATTGCCTGAAAGCGGTGGGCAGCTAACCCCGGTCGATCTGACGACTCAGGGAATAAGGCCCAGAACAACTGCCCCGGTGAACACGAACGCAAGGGCAAAGACGAGATAGGCGAAAGCCCCGGCATAGGCCGGGCGAAAGGCCTGGGCATTGGCCGACCGCTGAGCGCTGCGATCCGTCTGGGCGTTCTGGATGTAGGACATATCGACCTCCGTCTCGGCGATTAATCTATAAAACTGGTAGACTTTGTCGATTGCTATTTTTGGGCTAAAGACAGAATAATTTTCTCCTATGATGCCGGAAGTTGGTAGGCACTTGCTTAGAGGGAGCGCTCGGACGGCCGATCCATATGGCGCGTCCGTTTTTTGCTTCTGCGTCCGAATGGACCTATGGCCTTGCCCTCGCTGCGCTCAATTCGTGGATTGGCCGCCCGGCACGGGCGCGGTAGCATCGCCCAACCAGCAAAGCGAAATCGTCACACAGGGGCAGAAAAATGGGCACAAGACTGGCCGGCAAGGTCGCCATCATTTCGGGAGGAGCGACGGGAATGGGCGGAGCGGCTTCGGAGCTGTTCGCCGCCGAAGGCGCCAAGGTGGCGATCATCGACCGCAACGGCGAGGCGGCCGCCGCAACCGCAGCGGCGATACGCGCGCGGGGACAGATAGCCGAGCATTTCATCGCCGACGTCTCCGACGAAGCCCAGGTCGAAACGGCGGTGAAGGGTGCTATCGAAAAACTCGGACCGGTCACCGTGCTGTTCAACCACGCCGGCACCATCGTCATCAAACCCTTCCTGGAGACGACGGTCCAGGAATGGGACTGGCTGCATGCCGTCAATGTGCGCTCGATGTTCCTGATGACGCGCGCCGTTTTGCCCGGCATGATTGCGGCCGGCGGCGGCTCGATCGTCTGTACTTCGTCGATCTCGGCGGTGGCGGCGACTCCCAACGAAGTGCTCTATGACACCACCAAGGGCGCTTGCCACATGTTCGCCCGCGCCATCGCCGTCGAGTTCCGCGACCGCAACATCCGCTGCAATGCGGTCTGCCCCGGCTTCATCCGCACGCCGCACGGCCTGCGCGAGGTCGCCGACCTCGGCAGGCTCGGCGTCGACGTCTCCGACGCGGCGCTGGCCGCGCAGCAGGGCCGCATCGGCGAACCGGAAGAGGTGGCGAGGGCAGCGCTCTACC
The DNA here is from genome assembly GCF_004023085.1 of Mesorhizobium sp. M7A.F.Ca.US.010.02.1.1. Classification (NCBI taxonomy): domain Bacteria; kingdom Pseudomonadati; phylum Pseudomonadota; class Alphaproteobacteria; order Hyphomicrobiales; family Phyllobacteriaceae; genus Mesorhizobium; species Mesorhizobium sp. M7A.F.Ca.US.010.02.1.1. The sequence goes on from NZ_RZRV01000012.1 coordinate 112,962, forward strand.
TGGCCAGCGACGAGTCGAGCTTCGTCAACGGCACGCATCTGTTTGTGGATAACGGCTTTACCGCGATGTGAGACGCTCAAAGAAGGCGCGAACTTGGCAGGATGCGGGTTCCTCGCCCCCACGAATGGGGGGAGAGGTGGCTCGGCGAAGCCGAGACGGAGAGGGGGAATGGCTCGACCTTGCCTTGCTTCGGCGACAACTCGCCAGCGTCGCAGGCCTCTCTCCGACCGCTTCGCGGCCACCTCTCCCCGCTTTGCGGGGCGAGGAACCCAAGCTTTGCTACCGCTCTTCCCGCCGAAACGGCTTGAGCAGCGCCGACGGTGCCACCGCGTTGCGCGACATCACCGCCATGGCGACGATGGTGAAGATGAACGGCAGCATCAGGAACGCCTCGTAGGGGATGTGTCCGAGCCCGCTGGCCTGCATGCGCAGCTGCAGCGCATCGACGAAGGCGAACAGCAGTGCCGCACCCGCCGAGCGCCACGGATCCCAGCGGCCGAACACGACCAGCGCGATCGCCACCCAGCCGCGCCCCGACACCACGCCGAAGGTGAAAGCGTTGAACTGCGCCATCGACAGGAAGGCGCCGGCCAGCCCCATCAGCGCCCCGCCGAGGATGACTGCCTGGAAGCGCGTGGCGGTGACACTGACCCCCGCCGAATCCGCGGCGCGCGGGTTTTCGCCGACCATGCGCACCGACAGGCCCCATGGCGTGCGGTAGAGCACGAAGGCGGCGAGCGGAATGGCGAGGATCGCCATGTAGACCAGCGCGAACTGGTTGAACACCGCCGTCCCGAGCACCGGGATGTCAGACAGGAGAGGGATCGGCAGCGTCTGAAAACCCTTGATGCTGGGCGGCACTGATTGCTGGCCGAAGATCAGCCGGTAGAGGAAATAGGCGAGGCCCGACGAGAACAGCGTCACGCCGATGCCGCAGACGTGCTGGCTGAGGCCGAGCGCCACGGTGAACAGCGCATGCAGCGCGCCCATCAGCATGCCGGTGAGCACCGCCGCCAGCACGCCAAGCCACAGGCTGCCGGTGAGGCTGGCGGCGGTGAAGCCCGTCATCGCCGACAACAGCATGATGCCTTCGATGCCGAGATTGAGCACGCCGGCCCGCTCGGAAAACATTTCGCCGAGCGTCGCGAAAGCCAGCGGCGTGGCAATGCGGATGATCGCGGCCAGGAAGCCGACCTGGAATATTTGTTCGAACACCGCGCTCATCGGGCAACTCCGACGCGACGGATGCGATAGGCGGTGAACAGCAGCGCCACAAGCATGGCAAGCAATGCGGTGCCCTGGATGACGTCGCTGAGGAAGGCCGGCACGCCGGTCGCCCGCGACATCGCCTCGGCGCCGGTCATCACGGCGGCAAGGAAGATCGCCGCCGGCACGACGCCGAGCGGATTGAGCCGCGCCAGCATCGCAACGACGATGCCGGAATAACCGTAGCCCGGCGAGATGTCGCTCATCACCTGGAAATGCACGCCGCCGACCTCGCCGACGCCGGCCAATCCGGCCAGCGCGCCGGACAGCAGCGCCGTCGAGATCAGCACCCGCTCGACGTGGATGCCGCCATATCTGGCGGCTTCCGGGTTTTCGCCGGTGACCCTGATCCTGAAGCCGAGCGTCGTGCGCACGATCAGGAACCAGATCAGCGGCGCCGCGATCAGTGCCGCGACGACGCCGAGATGCAGCCGCGTGCCTTCGAGCAGCACCGGGAAATTGGCCGAATCCTCGATCGGCGGCGAGATCGGATAGCCGCTGAAACTGTCCTTCCACGGCCCCTCGATCAGCGCCATCAAGGCGTAATAGATGACCGAGTTGAGCAACAGCGAACTGACGACATCATCGACCTTGAATTTTACTCTGAGCGTCGCCGGCACCAACGCGACTGCGGCTCCCGCTGCGGCGCCCGCCACCGCCATCAAGACCATGGCGAGCGGCCCCGGCATTGGAATGGCGCCGACAAAGCAGCTGGCCACCGCGCCGGCAAGCAATTGCCCTTCGGCGCCGATGTTCCAGAATTTTGCTCGGAAGGCGACCGCGACCGCCAGTCCGGTGAAGATCATGGGTGTTGCACGCACCATCGTTTCGGTGATCGCATAGCTGTCGCCCAGCGACGCCGTGAACATCACGCCATAAGCTTCGAGCACGCCGGGGCCGGCCAGCGCAATAAGGCCGCTGCACAAGATGAGCGTTGCTCCGATCGCGAGCAATGGCAGAGCGAGGTTGAACCAGGTCGGCGTCGAGCTGCGGACCTCCAGGCGAAACATCAGCTGTGGCCCTCCGCCCCGGTCATCATCAGGCCGAGCCGTGCGATCGTTGCATCGGCGCTGTCGAGCGTGCCGACGATGCGGCCCTCATACATCACCGCGATGCGGTCGCAGAGCACCAGCAGTTCTTCGAGATCCTCGCCAATGACGACGATGCCGCAGCCCTTGGCGCGCATGTCGAGGAATTTTTCGTGGATGAAGCGGGCGGCTCCGATGTCGAGGCCGCGCGTCGGCTGCGAGACAACAAGCACCTTCGGATCGAAGGCAAGCTCGCGTGCCAACAACGCCTTCTGCAGATTGCCGCCGGACAGCGCCCCGGCGCGGGTCATCGGCCCGGGGCACCTGATATCATAGGCCTTGATCTGCGCCTCAGTGAAGGCGCGGATCGCATCGGGCTTGAGCAGGCCCCTGCTGCTGAACGCTGTGGTGCCGATGCGCGGCAGCACCATCGAATCGGCCAGCGGCAGATTGGTCACCAGTCCGGTCGTCATGCGGTCTTCCGGGATACGGCCAAGTCCGAGCGCCTGCACCTCGCGCGGCGAGAACCGCGAGACCTTTTGGCCGGCAATCGTCATCCGGCCGGCATCGGGCGCCCGCACGCCGGAGATCACCTCCGCCAGCGCCCGCTGGCCATTGCCCGACACCCCGGCAATGCCGAGGATTTCGCCGGCACGGACGGCAAGCGATACGTCGCGCAGCGCCGTGCCCGAATGATGCGAGGTTGAGATACCGTCGAGCGTCAGCACATCAGCACCCGGCGCCGATGGTCCCCGCGCCGGCGGCACGATCTCATGGCCGCACATCAGTGTTGCCATCTCCGAGGATGTCGTGTTGGCCGGGTCATCGACGCGGCCGGCAACGCGGCCATGCCGCAGCACCGTGCAGCGATGCGTCAGCGCCCGCACCTCGTTGAGCTTGTGCGAGATGAAGATGATGCCGAGACCTTGCGCCGCCATAGAACGCAACGCCGAAAACAGCCCGTCGACCTCGCTTGGCGCCAGCACCGCCGTCGGCTCGTCGAGGATCAGCAGCCTGGCGCCACGAAACAGCGCCTTGACGATTTCGAGCCGCTGCTGCTCGCCGACCGACAGCGCCGAGACCGGCAGGTCCGGGTCAAGCACCAGCCCATGCTGGCGGCCGATCTCGGCCAGCCGCGCCAGCCCGCCGGCGCGGTCGATCCGTCCTGTCTTGCCGGGAATGCCGATGAGCAGGTTTTCCAGCACCGTCAGCCGCGGCGCGAGGTGAAAATGCTGGTGCACCATGCCGATGCCGGCGGCCAGCGCATCGGCGGAACTGGTGATCCGCACCGTCTGGCCCTGGATGAGAATCTCGCCGGCGTCGGGCGCATAGGCGCCGAACAGCACATTCATCAGCGTCGTCTTGCCGGCGCCGTTTTCGCCCAGTAGCCCGAGGATCTCGCCGGGCGCGACGCTGAGATCGACGGCCTCGTTCGCCTTGACGGCGCCAAAGCTCTTGGTGATGCCGCGCATTTCGATGAGTGGGGCGGACAAGGATGCTCCTGCGGAGAGAGGCTCTGCTTCACCCTCCCCCTTGTGGGGAGGGTCGGCTCGCAGTCGGAGCGAAGCGGAGATTGCGAGACGGGGTGGGGATGCGCCCTACGAGGACCCCCACCCCGCTCCGCTTCGCGGATCGACCCTCCCCACAAGGGGGAGGGTAAAGAAATCAATCCGAAACCGGCGTATTCTCGTCCACATCCACCCGGAAATTGCCTTCCAGAATCTCCGCCTTCTTCTTTTCGACCAGCTCCTTGACGTCCGCCGGCAGCGTCTTGTCGAACTTGTGGTAGGGCGCCAAATGCGAGCCGCCCTTGGCCATGCGCGAGAAATCGCCATAGTCCTGCGCGGTGAAGACGCCGGCCCTGACCAGTTTGATCGCCTGCTCGACCGTCGGATACATGTCCCAGACCGGACCGGTGATGACCGTGTCGGGGCCGAGACTCGACTGGTCGGACATGTTGGAGATGGCGAGGATCTTCTTGTCCACCGCGGCTTCGATGACACCGAAGCGCTCGGCGTAGATGACGTCGACGCCGGCGTCGATCTGCGCGACCGCCGCTTCCTTGGCCTTGGGCGGATCGAAGAACGAGCCGATGAAGGCGACCTTCTTCTTGATGTTGGGATTGACCTCCCTGGCGCCGGCGAAGAAGGCGTTGACCAGCCGGTTCACCTCCGGAATGCCCATCGCCGCGACGGCGCCGATCGTACCCGACTTCGACATCTTGCCAGCGATCATGCCCGAGAGATAGGCGGGCTCGTGGATCCAGTTGTCGAACACCCCGAAATTGGGTTCCGCCGGGCCGGCGCCGGAGCCGAACAGCCAGGCGGTCTTCGGGAACTGCTTGGCGGTGCGGCGCGATTCGCGCTCGGCGGCGAAGGCGTCGCCCAGCACCAGTTGGTAGCCGCCTTGCGCATATTCGCGCATGACGCGGCTGAAATCGGCGGTCTGCACCTTCTCCGACCATTTGTATTCGATGCCGAGTTCCTTCTCGGCCTTCTGCAGGGCGACATGGATCTGGTTGTCCCATGGCTCCTCGATCGGCGTGGCGAAGATCGCCGCCACCTTCAGCTTCTTGTCCGCCGCGAAGGCGGCGCCCGGCAGCATCGTTGCCGCCAAACTAAGCGCGCCCAGCTCCAGTACATTGCGTCGCGAAAGCCCTTCGCGTTTTATCTGCGATTTATTGTTCCGGTTTTCCATTGCATTCCCCTCTGTTCGACAGCCGTGTCGAGCCGGCTGTTCGTGAAAATGTCAGACGGGGAAGTATGGAACGACGCCAGACTTTTGTCCACGTGGTCAAATTTGAACCGCGCACCGGATTCTTGATCTTAGCCGGCCAAGCAAGGGCCGCCGATCAAACCCGTTCCAGCGCGACCGCGATGCCCTGGCCGACACCGATGCACATCGTGGCAAGCGCATAACGGCCGCCACGTTCGCGAAGCTCCAGCGCCGCCGTGCCGGAGATGCGGGCACCCGACATGCCCAGGGGATGGCCAAGCGCGATGGCGCCACCATTCGGGTTGACGTGCGGTGCATCCTCGGCAATGCCGAGCTGGCGCAGCACGGCGATGCCTTGCGAGGCAAAGGCTTCGTTGAGCTCGATGACATCGAACTGTTTTGGTGTCAGGCCAAGCCGCGCGCAGAGTTTTTGCGTCGCCGGCACCGGGCCGATGCCCATGATGCGCGGCGCAATACCGGCGGCAGCGCCGCCGAGGATGCGGGCGATCGGCGTCAGGCCATACTTTTTCACGGCTGCCTCGGAGGCAACGATCAGGGCCGCCGCCCCGTCATTGACGCCGGAGGCATTGCCGGCCGTCACCGTGCCGCCCTGGCGGAACGGTGTCGGCAGCTTGGCCAGCGCCTCGACCGTTGAGCCCGCGCGCGGATGCTCGTCCTTCGCGACGACGATCGGATCGCCCTTGCGCTGCGGGATGGTCACCTCTGTGATTTCCTTCGCCAGCCGGCCATTGGCTTGTGCAGCGATCGCCTTGTCCTGGCTGCGCACGGCAAAGGCGTCCTGGTCGGCCCGCGACACCGCAAAATCCTCGGCGACGTTCTCGCCAGTTTCCGGCATCGAATCGACGCCATACTGCTTCTTCATCAGCGGGTTGACGAACCTCCAGCCGATGGTGGTGTCGTAAATCTCGGCATTGCGCGAAAACGCCGTGTCGGCCTTGGGCATGACGAAGGGTGCCCGGCTCATCGATTCGACGCCGCCCGCGATCATCAACTCCGCTTCGCCAGCCTTGACAGCTCTGGCTGCGATGGTCAGCGCATCCATGCCGGAGCCGCACAGGCGGTTGACGGTGGAGCCCGGTACCTCCTTCGGCAAGCCGGCCAGCAGCAGCGCCATGCGCGCCACGTTGCGGTTGTCCTCGCCAGCCTGGTTGGCGCAGCCATAGACGACGTCGTCGACCGCCAGCCAGTCGATGCCGGGATTGCGCTCGACCAATGCTCTTAGGGGTATCGCGCCGAGATCGTCGGCACGCACGGAAGACAGCGAGCCGCCGAAGCGGCCGATCGGCGTGCGGATGTAGTCGCAGATATAGGCCTCGGCCATGTCATGCAGCCTTTGTTTTTCCGGTTCCCTCATGCGCCGCCTTGGTGCGGGCTTGCAGGTCGCGCAATGTCTTGAGTTCGAGTTCGCTTGGCGCCGGCGTTTCGTCAAGCGCCTCGCCGAACTTAACCACCCAGCCACAGCTCTCCTGCACCTGCTGGCGGGTGACGCCTGGATGCAGCGACACGACGGTGAATTCCTTGCTCACCGGATCCGGCTTCCAGATGGCGAGATCGGTGATCAGCAAGGTCGGGCCGGCGGTGTCGATGCCCAGACGCTTTCGATGATCGCCGCCCTCGCCATGGCCGAAGGAGGTGAAGAAATCGATCTTCTCGACCATGCCGCGCTTGGTCTGCGCCATGGTGATGTAGATCTCCTTCGACGACGTCGCGATCTCCGGCGCGCCGCCGCCGCCGGGCAGCCTGGTCTTTGGGTGAAAATAATCGCCGATGACCGTGGTGTTGATGTTGCCAAACTTGTCGAGCTGCGCCGCACCGAGGAAGCCGATCGAGATGCGCCCACCCTGCAGCCAGTAGCGGAACATCTCCGGCACCGCGACGGTGGTGACGGCGGTTTCGCACAATTCGCCATCGCCGATTGACAGTGGCAGCACGTCGGGCGCGGTGCCGATCGTGCCGCTCTCGTAAATCAAGGTGATGTCGGGCGCATGCGTCAGCCGCGCCACATTGCAAGCGGCGGATGGCGCGCCGATGCCGACGAAACAGACATCGTCATTGCGCAGCGCGCGGCTGGCGGCGATCGTCATCATCTCGTTGGGGGTGAAGCCCTGATTGTCGCTCATGCCGCTTTCCTCAGATGCTCGACCCGGGCCTCGAAATCGCCGGCACTCTTCTCGATGACGTTGGCCCGCATCCACGCCTGGAATTTCTCGCGGTCGGCGGCGATTTCGTCCCATTCGAGATAGGCGGAATTGTCGCGCGCATAATAGCCATGCGCGTAGGACGGATGCGAGCCTCCGGGCACGACCGATATCGCGGCAATCGTCCAGCGCGGCAGCACGGTCAGGTTGGGGTGCAGATCGTCGAAATTGTCGACCACTTCCTCGACCGTCACCACCGCGCGTTTGGCCGCCAGCACCGCTTCCTTCTGGATGCCGATGATGCCTTCGACCAGCACATTGCCTTTCTTGTCGGCCTTCTGCGCATGGATGAAGGTGACGTCAGGCCGGATCGAAGGAACAGCGGCCAGCACCTCGCCGGTGAACGGACAGGTGACAGACTTGATGTTCGGGTTGACCGCCGCGAGGCCAGCACCGCGATAGCCGCGAAACACCGCGCAGGGCAGGCCGGCAGCACCCGCTTCATAGGCGTTGGCCATGCCGGCATGGCTGTGCTCCTCGATTTCAAGTGAGCGCGGGAAACCGTTTTCGATGGCATCGCGGGCGCGGCGCAGCAGGCCGACGCCGGGATTGCCGACATAGGAGAAGACGATCTTCTTCGCCATGCCCATGCCGATCATCTGGTCGTAGATCAGGTCCGGCGTCATGCGGATCAAGGTCAGGTCGCGAAAACCCTGGCGGATCGCCTCATGCGCCGCTGCCGTCGGGATCAGATGGGTGAAGCCCTCGAAGGCAGCCGTGTCACCATCTTTCAAATTCTCGGCCACGGCCTGTTTGAGCGGCAGGAACTTGACCATCGCATCGGCTCCAGGCTGAGAAAGTTCGTATTGCGAACATATGTTTTATATGCGATACTTTCTATGCTGAGCAGAGGCGTAGAGTCAATCCTGACGCTGATGTCGTTCTGCGGAGACAAGATGGACGAAGAGGCTGTTTCCCGTGATCATGTCGGCTCGCTTGAACGCGGCCTTGCCGTCATGGAGATCCTGGCCCGCCATCCCTCGGGCATGACGTTGACTGAAATGGCCGAGGAAGCGGGCCTGACCCGCGCCGGCGCCCGCCGCTTCCTGCTGACGCTCACCGCCACCGGCTATGCAACACAGGCCGGCCGCGTGTTCTCGCTGTCGCCGCGCCTGCTGACGGTTGCCCGCACCTGGCTCGGCGGCGCCTCGCTATGGGCCTTCGCCGCCCCCATCATGCGCGCGGTCGCCGCTCAGCTGAACGAGGCCTGCTCGGCAGCCATCCTGTCGGGTGAGGATGTCGTCTATGTCGCCCGCATTCCCGGCCGCCGCATCCTCAGCGTGTCACTCGATGTCGGCACCAGGCTGCCTGCCTATTGCACCTCGATGGGGCGCATCCTGCTCGCGGGCCTGACGCCTCAGGAATTGGACGCATTCCTCGACCAGGCGACCATCGAGAGACGGACGCCGAAGACGATCATCGATGTCAGGCTGCTGGCCGGCGCCATCGGCAAGGCGAAAGCGGACGGCTTTGCCATCGTCGATGAGGAACTGGAACTCGGCCTGCGCTCGATCGCCGTGCCGATCCGCGACCGGGCAGAGCGCACGGTCGCGGCCATCAACGTCTCGACCCAGTCGGCGCGGTTTTCGGTCGCGGAGATGGAGCGGGAGATACTGCCGGCACTACTGGAGGCCAAGCAGCGGATTGAGGATTTTTTTGTGGTTTAAGAAGCTTCATCCAACCTTCGACGTCGGCGGGACAGCACCCCCCTCTGGCCTGCCGGCCATCTCCCCCGCAAGGAGGGAGATCAGCTGTTATCGCGGCTTTCGCCAAATCTACACCGTTGTAGGGTGAGCGCAGCGCTGAACCTGCCAATCTCCCCCCTTGCGGGGGAGATGTCCGGCAGGACAGAGGGGGGTGTGAAGGATCGCTACGGTACTATTTGTGCCGTTGCAGCAACGTCCCCTCAATGCTTGATCCGATCCCGCATCGCGTACCACAGCATGCCGAGCACATAGAGCGGCCCACGTAGCGCCGTGCCGCCAGGGAACGGCATCGGGGTCAGCGTCGAGAACAGATCGAGCCGCGAGGCATCGCCGGTGATCGCTTCGGCCAGCAGCTTGCCGGAAAGCGTCGACAGGATGACGCCTTTGCCGGAATAGCCATGCGCGAAATAGACCTCGCCATAGTGCCCGATGTGCGGCAGCCTGGATGTCGTCACCGACACCAAGCCGCCCCAGGCGTGATCGATGCGGCAGCCCTTGAGCTGCGGAAAGGTGGCTTCCATGTGCGACCGCACGAAGCCGGCGATGTCGGCCGGCGGTGACGGCGTGTAGCGCTCGCCGCCGCCGAACAGCAGCCGTCCATCCGCCGACATGCGGTAGTAGTTGACGACGAAGCGGGTGTCGGACACCGCGACATTGGCCGGGATGACATTGCGTTTGCCCTCCAGTGGCTCGGTGGCGACGATGTAGTTGCCAACCGGCATGATGCGGCTGTTGACGCGCGGCTCCAGCCCGTTGAGCAGCGCGTCACCCGCCAGCACGACATGTCTGGCACGCACCGAACCCTTTGATGTCGAGACCCGGACCGAAGGCTCGCGCTCCAGCCGCACGGCGACCGAATTCTCATGGATGGTGACGCCCGCAGCAACCGCGGCGCGGGCGAGGCCGAGCGTGTAGTTGAGCGGGTGCATGTGGCCGCCGAGCGGCTCGTACATCGCGCCATGATATGATGTGTCGACCTTGGCTCGGGCTTCAGCCGCCGACAGGATCTCGACGTCACCAAACTTCATCACGCTTTCAAGGCACTTGGCCTCTTCCTCGATATCCCTAAGGTCGGAGCCGTTGACCGCGCCGACCAGATGGCCGGTCAGCCTGAGATCGCAGTCGATGGCATGGCGCTCGATGATATCGAGCACCAGCCCGCGTGCCTCGAAGGCAAGATCGAACAGCGCCTTTGCCCGCTCGGGCCCGTAGAGCTTAACCAGCCCCTTGGCGCCCTTGCGCAGGCCGGGGATCATCTGGCCGCCATTGCGGCCCGATGCGCCCCAGCCGATCTTGCCGCCTTCGAGCAGCACCACCTTCAACCCACGCTCGGCGGCATGAAGGGCGGCCGACAGGCCGGTGCAGCCGCCGCCGACAACCACCAGGTCAGCATCGACATCGCCGACCAGCGCCGGATGGTCCGGCGCCCGATTGGCCGTGGCGACATAATAGGATTTACCGATATCGAGGCCCGAATTGAAACCCGTTGAACTGGAAGCCATGATCACACCTTCAGCAGCAGGTGGTCGCGTTCCCAGCTCGTCACCACGCCTTGGAACAGGTCGAGTTCGACGCTCTTGACGCGCAGATAGGTCTGGAAGAAATCCTCGCCGAGCAATTCCCGCACCGGATCGCAAGCAGCGAAGCGGTCCAGCGCCTCCTCCATGGTTTTCGGCAGCGTGCTCTTGATCTTGTAGGCGTTGCCCGACGCCTCGGGCGACCGTGCGAGCTTTTGTTCGACACCGAGGTAGCCGGCGAGAAGCGAGCCGGCGATCGCAAGGTAAGGATTGGAATCAGCACCCGGCAACCGGTTCTCCACCCGCCGCGCGGAGCGGCCGCCGGCCGGCACGCGCAGGCCGCAGGAACGGTTGTCATGCGACCATTCGATGTTGGCCGGCGCGCTGTGGTTGGGTCTTATGCGGCGGAACGAGTTCACATTGGGCGCAAACAGCGGCATGATTTCCGGGACATATTTCTGCAGGCCGCCGATGAAATGGCCGAACATTGCGGTGTCGGCATCGTCGCTGCCGGCAAACAACGTCCTGCCGGCCTCGTCGATGACCGACATGTGCAGATGCATCGAGCTGCCGGCCTGTGCGGCGATCGGCTTGGCCATGAAGGTGGCGTGCATGCCGCTTTGTTGCGCGGCCTGGCGCGTCAGCCGCTTGAACAGCAGCACCTTGTCGGCCAGCGGCAGCGCATCGCCATGCAGGAAGTTGATCTCCAGCTGCGCCGTACCCGATTCGTGGATCAGCGTGTCGAGCGGCAGGCCGGCCGCCGCCGCATAGTCATAGACGCGCCGGACCACCGGCTCGAACTCCTCGAGCGCGGCCATATCGTAGGGATGCTGCACGGTTTCGGTCCGGCCATTGGCGCCGACCGGGGCGGTCAGCGGACGGTCCGGATCGGGATTGGGGGCGGTGAGATAGAATTCCAGCTCGGGCGCCACCACCGCCCGCCAGCCACGCTTGGCGTAGAGATCGAGCACGGCGCGCAGCACATGGCGCGGCGAGGCCATCCAAGGCCGGTCGTCCATATGGAAGGCATCGGCAAAGACATAGGCCTTGCCGGGAGCGGCACCCGGCGCCAGGCAGAGCGTCGATACATCAGGCACCATGCGCATGTCCGGATCCGAATAGGCAAAGCCTTCGTCGATCGAGCCGGAGTAGCGGCCATCGATGCTGACCAGGAAAGCGCTGCTCGGCAGGTAGAGCGCGCGGTCTTCAAGCGCCTGGAGGAATTTGGCTGTCGGCAAGGCCTTGCCGCGCAGGACGCCGTTCATGTCGGGCACCAGGCATTCGACCTCGTTGATGCCGTGCTGGGCCAGCCAGGCCTTGGGATTGTCGCTGCTGGAGAGCGAGGTATTCGTGATTTTGTCAGGCATTTCGTTCATGTCCGTATCAGAGAGAGTATGGCTTGCGCGGCCACATCCGTTCCAGGTTTCAGCGCCATTTGGGCTGCATTGTCCTTGAGGCGGGTGCGCATTGCATCGTCGGCCAGCAGGCCGAGAATAGCTCTCTCCAACACTCCTTCGGTCCAGGCGTCGCGGCCGATATGGTCACCGACGCCGGCTTCTCCGGCGCGGCGCGCATTGTCGTGTCCGTCCCAGCAATAGGGCATGATCAGCGACGGCACGCCGAAGCGCAGCGCCTCGCAAAAGCTGTTGTTGCCGCCATGATGAATGAACAGATCCGACTTCGCCACGACCGAGGGCTGCGGAAACCAGGCGTCGAGATAGACATTGTCGGGCACCGCGCGATAGGCGTCGCGCAGGCCGCCGGCATTGACGATGAAGCGGGCCGGCAGCCTGTCGAACACCGCCAGCATGCGCTCGATCAACCCGACATCCATGGCGCCGAGGCTGCCGAAGCTGACATAGACCAGCGGCCCGCCATTGCGCGGAAAAACCGGCACCTCGAACGGCCCTTCCGAACGCACACAGCCTTCGAGATAGACGAAGCGGGCCGGGTCGAGCGGCTCGGCGCGCTCGCGGCGCACGATCGTCGGGGTCAGCAGCAAATTGAGGTCGGGCGACGTCTCCAGGAACAGGCCCTTCGGCAGCGGCGCCAGGCCGGCATCCATCCGAAAGCGGTTGAAGCGGTCATGCGCCGGTGCCGAAGCCGTGAGATAGCGGGCCTCGAACGCCGCGCGTTGCGGGTCGTCGGCGCCAAGTCCCGACAGATAGGGTGGCACATTGGCATCCGGAAGCTCGGTCTCGGCGCAGGAGACGACGCGCACCCAGGGGCAGCCGGCGGCGGCGATCGCCGGGAACATGATGACATTGTCGAGCACCACCGCGTCCGGCTTCAGCCGCGCCAGCAATTGGCGCAGCGGCGCCTCGGCATTGACCGCGGTGTCGACGATGGCCTGCCAGGTCGGCGCGACATAGGTTTCCAGCTGGTCGATCGGGCTCAGCCGGAAATGCGGCAGGTGCCGGCGCACGAAAGCCTGCCAGTAGCTCTGGCGTTCGCTGTCGCTCAGCGGCTCTTCTGTCGGCAACTGGTATTCCTGGAAACCATAGTCGGCAAAGACGCCGGAAAAGCCGGCATGGCAGATGAAGACGGGCCGGGCGCCTCTCGCGCGCAACGCCTGCGCGATGCCGACGCAATTCAACGCCGCGCCGAAGCTTGCTTCGGGGAACAGCGCGATGGTCGGGCTGGCTTTACGCGTCAATTAATCCTCGTCAATCCGGCCGGCTGATCATGCCGAACAGGGCAGGCGCCCCGCGACTGGCCGCTTGCGGTCGCTGGTTGCGGGAGAGCCGCAGGTGGATGCGCAGTAGATCGGCAGCCACCTCATACTGCAGGCTTTCAAGATGGTCGAGTATAACAAGGTGTTCGCGCAGCGATTGCCGCAACCGGAAGACGTTGACGCCGGCATAGATGCCCGGCAGCCGGCGCAGCCTGAGGTGATCGGCGAGTGCGTCGGCCACGAAGCGGTTGGCGCAGCCTTCGGCGAGCATGCCATGAAAATCGATGTCCAGCCGCTGGAACTCGCGTGTGTCGAAGGCGGCGTCCGGCAGCGCCACCAGCGCTTCCATGCCCTGGCGCAACGTCGCCGCCCGCGCGCCATCCAGCCGGAAACCCGGCGTCAGGATGGCCGCGGGCTCTAGCAGCAGACGGAATTCATAACTGTCGCCTTGCGCCTCCGGATCGTCTGGCGTGCGTCGAAACAGCCAGGACTGGCCGGGCGCACGGTCCAACAAATTCTCTTCGGTCAGTTTGTTGAGCGCTTTTAGTACCGTCTTTCGGTCGGAACTGTAGCGCCGCATCAACCCCGCAACGGTCACTGTCTGGTCCAGCCGCCGCGCCGACCGGTCGCGCAGGATCGCCTCGGCCAGCTCGTCCTCCTCGGCAGCGGGCAATTCCGTGGCGACCGAAGCCTGCGCGGTGAGGTCGATGGCCAGATGATACCCGGAATCCGCCTCCCAGCGTACGACACCTCGCTCCGCAAGCAGGCCGAGCGCTGCCCGCACCGGTGTGCGGGAAACATTGCACAGCGAGGCGATCTGCTGCTCCGGCAAGCGTGCGCCGGGCCCAAAGCCGCGCTGCCGCGCCACATCCAGGATGCGCTGCGCCAGATCGAGATGGTTGGTGCGAGGTCGTCTGGCTACGGCTTGCATGACTGGTCCAGTGGAAAACGACATGACCGCATTGATCTGACCGATCGCCCGCACGGACGCAATCGGCCAGATTCCTCGGTCGCTTGACAAATTATGGATTGACGTACTTTTTTCTGCAATAGTACTGTCAGGACAATCGGCGAGAAAAAGACCGAGGGAACAGGATCGAGGCAGCGGCAAGGTCGCAGGCGTTGGTCCGGCGAATGAAATTTGACGATCAACCGGAATGGGAGTCTGTCATGACCGCTACCAGCCTGCGGCGCCGTGCGCTGAAAACATCTTCGCTCGCACTTGGCCTGGCCTTGGCGCTGTCCGCGCCGGCGATGGCTGCTGATCTCGTCATTTCCAACTGGGATGGCTACATGGCGCCCGACGCGATGGCCGCCTTCGAGACCGCGACCGGCGTTTCGGGTGAAGTGGTGGTGCACGCCACCAATGAAGAGATCATGGGCAAGCTGATCGCCGCCGGCGGCAAGGGCTATGACGTGGTCTTTGTCTCCTCGCCCTTCGCCGAGGTGCTGAACAAGCTCGGCCTGACCGAACCGATCGACCACACCAAGATACCGAACCTCGCCAACCTCTATCCGGAAGCAACCAAGCTGCCTCACGATGCCGGCAATGCATTCTCGGTGCCCTACACCTGGGGCACCACCGGCCTCTGCTATCGCTCGGACCTGATGAAGGTCGCACCAACCAGTTGGAGCGACCTGCTCGCGCCCTCCGACGAATTGAAGGGCAAGACCACCATGCTGGCGACCGACCGTTGGCTGCTGGCCGCCGGCCAGCTCGACAAGGGCTATTCGGTCAACGAAACCGACCCGGCCAAGATGGCTGAGGTCAAGGATCTGCTGATCTCGGCCAAGAAGACCCTGCTCGCCTATGACGACACCACCTTCTATTCCAAGCTGGTGTCCGGCGAGGCGCTGATGGTGCAGGCCTGGGACGGCTGGTGCAATTACGGCATCGCCGAAAAACCCGAGATCAAATACGTCATTCCCAAGGAAGGTTCGGACCTCTGGGTCGACACGATGGTGGTGATGAAGGCCTCCGCCAACAAGGACGCCGCCTTCCAGTTCATCAACTTCATGCTCGACGCCAAGAACCACGCCTGGGCAGCGCAGAACATCGACTACAAGGTGCCGAACAAGCCGGCCATGGAAAGCCTGCCTGCCGATTTCCTGGCCAAATTCCCCAACATGGCGATGCCGGTGGCCGACCTCGTCAAGTTCGAGCAATTGCGTGACGTCGGCGACGCCCAGCGCGACTATTCGAAGATCGTCAGCGAGATCAAGGCGGCGCAGTAGGGACTGTTCCAGCAGCATCTTGGAATCAAGCTTGCGTTCCGTGTCGCCCCTCTCTGGCCTGCCGGCCATCTCCCCCTCAAGGGGGGAGATTGGCTGTGGCATTGCTTTCGCCAATCTTCGATTTTTCAAAGTAAGCGAAAGGTTGGAACTGCCGATCTCCTCCCTTGAAGGGGGTGAGAAGTGGTCCGCGCAACGGACGGAAAGCCAATTGCTTGGCTTTCCGAACGACGAACGCCCGAAGCGAAAGCGAAAGGCCGGGTCCGGCAGGGCAGAGGGGGGCACTTCGTGAAGCACCTACCCTCTCGCTCCTCCTTGCTGATGGCCCCGGCGCTGGTCTGGCTGACCGCACTGATGGTGGTGCCGTGCGCGCTGGTGCTGGCGCTCGCCTTCTTCCGGCGCGGTATCTATGGCGGCATCGAATACACCTTTACGCTGGAGAATTTCGGGCTGGTCTTCGACCCGCTCTATGCCGGCATCTTCCTCAACTCGGCGCGCATCGCCGGCACCGCGACGCTGATCGCGGTGGTGATCGGCTACGCCGCCGCCTATGCGATATCAGCGGCACCCCGCCGGCTGCAGCCGGTGTTCCTGTTCTTCGCCGTGTTGCCCTTCTGGTCCAACTACCTGATCCGCACCTACGCCTGGATCGTGCTGCTCAACCGCGAAGGATTGATCACCCAGTTGCTGCGCTGGTTCGGCTACACCGGCGAGCCACCGTCGATGCTCTACACCGAAGGCGCCGTTATCGCCGGCCTGATCTACAACTATTTGCCCTTTGTCATCCTCGCCTGCTACGCGCCACTGTCTCGCCTCAACCCGGAACTCGCCGAGGCCTCGCGCGACCTCGGCGCCTCCGCCATGACCACATTCCGCCGTGTCATCCTGCCGCTGACCGTGCCCGGCATTGCTGCCGGCGCGGTGTTCGTCTTCGTGCTGTCGATCGGCAATTTCGTCACGCCCGCGCTGCTCGGCGGCGGCCGCTTCCAGATGATCGGCAACCTCGTCTACGACCAGTTCCTGACCGCCAACGACTGGCCGTTCGGCGCCGCGCTCGCGATGGCGCTGATCGCCATCATGCTTCTGGTGCTGATGGCGCAGGCGCTCGCCGCCAATCGCGCCTCGGGGCACACCGCGCAAGCCGGCGGAGGCACCGATGGCTGAGCGATCCCCAGCGACGCGGCGTATGCTCTGGCTCGTGCTCAGCCTCGTCTTCGCTTTCCTTTACATCCCGATCGCCGTGCTGGTGACGCTGTCCTTCAACGAAGGCGGCCTGCCGACGGCATGGTCGGGCTTTTCGCTGAAATGGTATGCCTCGCTGGCCGGCAATTCGGCGATCCTGTCCGCTGCGCTCAACACGCTGATCGTGGCGCTGGTCTCGACCGCGATCGCCACTCTGCTCGGCACGCTGCTGGCGATCGGCATCGAGATGCGCCGGCAATATGGCAAGGGACTCGAAGCGCTGATCTTCGCACCGATGATCATTCCCGACATCGTCCTGGCGATCGCGCTGCTTTCGTTCTTCTCCATGCTCAACCTGACCATGGGCCTGCACACCATCATCCTCGCCCATGTCGTCTTCAACCTTGCCTTTGTCTGCTCGGTGGTGCGCGCCAGGCTGAAGAGTTTCGACTGGTCGATCGTCGAGGCCTCGGCCGATCTCGGCGCCTCCGCGCTCACCACCTTTCGGCGGGTGACATTGCCGGTCATCGCGCCGGCGGTGATCGCAGGCGCGCTGCTCGCCTTCACGCTCTCGGTCGACGAGTTCATCATCGCTTTCTTCACCGCCGGCGCCGGCCGCACCTCGACGACGCTGCCGATGCAGATCTACGCGATGATCCGCTTCGGCATCACGCCGGAGATCAACGCACTGGCGACCATCGTCATGGCGGTCTCGATCACCGCGCTGACCCTGTCGCAGCGGCTCAACCGTGGGATCATAGGCCAATGAGCGAACCGCGCACGCTGCTGGCCATCGACAAGGTGTCGAAGAATTTCGGCCGGGTGACGGCTGTCGACGGCATCTCGCTCGACATCCGCGAGAATGAGTTCTTCGCACTGCTCGGCCCGTCGGGCTGCGGCAAGACCACGCTGCTGCGCATGCTGGCCGGCTTCGAGACGCCCAATGACGGGCGCATCCTGCTCGACGGCCGCGACATTGCCAAAACCCCGCCCAACAAGCGGCCAGTCAATCTGATGTTCCAATCCTATGCGCTTTTTCCTCATATGAGCGTCCGCGCCAATGTCTCCTACGGCCTGGAGATGGAGCGTTTGCCGGCGGCTGAAATCCGCTCCCGCGTCGACGCCATCCTGGCGACAACCGAGCTGGTCCCCTTCGCCGACCGCAAGCCGGAGCAGCTGTCGGGCGGCCAGAAGCAGCGCGTCGCGCTCGCCCGCGCGCTGGTCAAGCGGCCGCGCCTGCTGCTGCTCGACGAGCCGCTTGGCGCGCTCGACAAGAAACTGCGCGGCGCCATGCAGCTGGAATTGAAGCGCCTGCAGCATGAGGTCGGCATCACCTTCGTCATCGTCACCCATGACCAGGAAGAATCGCTTGTGATGGCCGATCGCATGGCGGTGCTCAAGGACGGCAAGCTGCTGCAATGCGACACGCCGCACGCGATCTATGAGCATCCGGCCGACCGTTTCGTCGCCGACTTCATCGGCGTGATGAATTTTGTGCCGGGCAAGGCCGCCACCGATGGGGTTGTCGCCGCGAATGGCGCGCGAATATCCGGCAAGGTTCCAGCAACGCTCTCGCCCGGCGCATCCGCTGTCGCTTCGGTGCGGCCGGAGCGCATCCGACTGTTCCCGGAAGCTCAGACCGCCAACCGCACCACCGGCACGGTCGAGGCGCTGGCCTATCAGGGGCTCGACCTGCAGCTGCATGTCCGCACACCCCTGTCGCCAAAGCCGTTCCTGGTGCGCGTCACCGCTGATGCCGCCGACCGCCGGCCGGTCGCGTCGGGAGATCAGGTCGAACTCGGCTGGGACGCCGCCGATGTCAGAGTTTTCGCAGAATAAAGGAGAAGCCTGATGGCGCAGAAGACGATCGCGTTTTTTCCAGAAGCGGCCTACGGCCCGGCGCTCAATTCCGTCGGCATCGCCCAGGCGGTCGAGGCGCGCGGCCATAAAGCGGTGTTCCTGTCAGATCCCGGCTTCGTCGACGTCTACAAGGGCTACGGCTTCGAGGCCCATCCGGTGAACCTGTCCGAGCCGATGCCGCCCGAGCAGATGGCGAAATTCTGGGAGGATTTCATCAACGGCCACATCCCGAACTTCCGCAAATCGCCCTACGACCAGGTCGACAACTACGTCAAGGATTGCTGGACGGCGATCGTCGACAGCGCAAAATGGGCGCAGAAGGATCTGCCGCGCGTTCTCTCAGCTATCAAGCCGGATGTGATCTGCGTCGACAACGTCATCCTGTTCCCGGCGATCAAGCAGTTCGGCAAACCCTGGGTGCGCGTCATCTCCTGCTCGGAAAACGAGATCGACGACGAGGACATCCCGCCGCATCTCTCCGGCTGCGGCGAGAACGACCATGCCGGTCACCAGCGCTACCGCGATCATTTCAACGCGGTGATCGAGCCGATCCATGACGACTTCAACGCCTTCCTCGCCGCCAACAACGAGGCGCCTTATCCGATCGGCCAGTTCTTCGAGGCGTCGCCCTATTTGAACCTGCTGCTCTATCCCGAAGCGGCAAAGTTCAAGCGCCGCCATCCGCTCGACCCGGCAAAGTTCCAGTATCTGGAAGGCTGCGTGCGGCAGGAGAAACCCTACACGGTGCCGACATTCGCTGAAAACAATGACGGGCCGCTGCTCTATGTCTCCTTCGGCAGCCTCGGCGCCGGCGATGTCGAGCTGTTGAAGCGCATCATCGCGACGCTGGGCATGACGCGCTACCGGGCGCTGGTCAATGTCGGCGGCTACAAGGACCAGTACACGGACGTGCCCGGCAATGTCATCGTCGAGAGCTGGTTCCCGCAGCCTTCGGTCATCCCGCAGGTCGAGGCGGTGATCCACCATGGCGGGAACAACTCGTTCACCGAGTGCCTCTATTTCGGCAAGCCGGCGATCATCATGCCCTATGTCTGGGACGGCCACGACAACGCCACCCGCGTCGAGGAAACCGGCCACGGCTTCGGCATGCCGCGCTACGACTGGACCGATGCCGAGCTGGCTGCCAGGGTCGAAACCTGCCTGTCCGATCCCAAGATGAAGGCCAAGCTGGCAAAGACCTCGGCACAGATGCAGGGGCAGAATGGGCCGGAGAAAGCGGCGGGTTTGTTGGAGGCGCTGCTGTGATTGAAGTCGTTGATACGCCGAGCCTGAGCACCCCCCTCTGGCCTGCCGGCCATCTCCCCCGCAAGGGGGGAGATTGGCAGCTTCGCCACAGGGTCTCACTCTGCAATCCCGGTGATTGGCGAAAGTCGAGACGACATCCGATCTCCACCCCTGCGGGGGAGATGGCCGGCAGGCCAGAGGGGGGTGCCCTGGCGCAGCATATGAATAGCAACCATCGCGCAGAAGCCTCCGCATGACCTCCTCCGCACCACACCTCCACCACGCCTCCACCCGAACCGATCTCGTCGACTGGGGCGCCCAACCCGACGCATTGTCAGGCACTTCGCACTCGACCGGCAGGCTCGTGCACAAGGGCCCGAACAACCAGCCGGAATCCGGCATTTGGGTGTGCACGCCGGGGCGCTGGCGCCTCAATATCCCGCGCGACGAATTGTGCCATTTCGTCACCGGCCGCGCGACCTACCGGTCAGATGCCGGTGAGCTGATAGAAATCTCCGCCGGGACTGTGGTCATGTTCCCGGCTGGCTGGACAGGCGAATGCACCGTGCATGAGACCATGCGCAACGTCTACATGCTGGCCTGACCACGGAGCTTAACGACATGCCGACACCGCACTGGCCGAAGGCCTCGACCGTGGAACTGGAGGATTGGGGCGCGGGTTCTGACACGCTCGCCGGTTCGCCACGCGCCTCGGGCAGGATCCTGTCGCAGAACCCGGACGGATCGAGCGAATGCGGCCTGTGGTCGTGCACGCCGGGCACGCGCAAGGTCACGTTTGGCGCCGACGAGTTCTGCCATTTCCTCTCAGGCCGTGGCAGCTATATCCATGACGACGGCGAAGAGATTCCGGTCGAGGCCGGCACGCTTGTGTTCTTTCCCGCCGGCTGGACCGGCATCTCCATCATCACGCAAACGCTGACCAAGGCCTTCATGTGCCGGTGAGCCCCCTTTTCAAGGAAATCGATATGACCACACCCATCATGAAATCCCCGCTCACTATTACCGACCTCGTCGACTGGGGTGTCATCCCGACCATGATCGAGGGTGAGTCCCACACCTCGGGCAAGCTGCTGCACAAGGGGCCGGAGGGCCGCTCCGAATGCGGGCTTTGGGTCTGCACACCAGGCAAATGGCATTGCCATGTCACCCGCGACGAGTTCTGCCACTTCCTCGAAGGGCGCTGCACCTATGTGCATGAATCCGGCGAAGTCATCGAGATCGAACCGGACACGGCGGCCTTCTTCCCGCAGGACTGGAAGGGCGTCTGCACCGTCCATGAGACGATCAAGAAGGTCTACATGATCCGCTGAGCGGATCCGAGAGGATGTCCATGGATTTCTCCCCTGACCGGCCGACCTTCTTCGTCAATCCGGATTACCAGCCGATGGCCGGCGCGAGCAAACCGGTGATCGATCCGGCGACGCTGGAAACCGTCGGGGCGATCGCTGCGGCCACCGACGGCGAGATCGATGCCGCGCTCACGGCGGCGACCAGGGCGCAGGCCGCCTGGAAAAAGTTCGACGCCAAGAGCCGCGCCAAGCACCTGCATGCCGTCGCCAACGCCATCGAGGCGGCGGACTTCACCCGCTGCGCCGAGCTGATGGTGCGCGAGATGGGCAAGCCCTACCCCGAAGCGATCGGCGAGATCGCCAACTGCGCGCCGATCTTCCGCTACTACGCCGAGATGGCGCGCGACGATGCCGGCAAGATCGCCGGCACGACACAAGCCGGTTCGTTCCAGTATGCGCGCTACGAGCCCTATGGCGTCTCCGTCCACATCATGCCCTACAATTTTCCGATCCTGCTGATGTGCTGGACGGTCGCCGCATCACTCGCCGCCGGCAATGCCTGCATCATCAAGCCGGCCGAGGCGACGACGCTGTCGACGCTGGACTACATGACCGTGTTCCGCTCGCTGCCGGAGGGGCTGGTCTCCTGCCTGCCTGGTGGAGCGACCACGGCGCAGGCGCTGATCGCCTCCGAACGCACCCATGCGGTTGCCTTCACCGGCTCGGTCGCCGCCGGCAAGGCGGTGGCGGTAGCCTGCGCCGAACGCATGAAGCCTTGCGTCATCGAGGCCGGCGGCAGCGATCCGCTTATCATCAGCCAACACGCGCCGCTCGATGTAGCGGCAGCCGGCAGCGTCACCGCGGCCTTCCACCTCACCGGCCAGGTCTGCACTTCGGCCGAGCGCTTCTTCGTCGTCGATGCCGTGCACGATCGCTTCGTCGAACTGTTCGCCGAAAGGACACGCGCGTTGCGCATCGGCAATGGCATGGACAAGACCGAGATCGGCCCGCTGGTCAGCGAAGCGGCGAGGACCAAGGTGATGCGCCTGGTCGACGATGCGATCGCTCATGGCGCCATCGCAGTCACCGGCGGGCGCATCCCGCCGGCACACAACACCGGCTGGTTCTACGAGCCGACGATCCTGATGGGCGTCACCCCCAACATGGCCATCGTGCGCGAGGAGTGCTTTGGACCCGTCGCCGCCATCTGCCGGGTCAGGGATTTCGACGAGGCGATCCGGCTCGCCAATGACAGCCCGTTCGGGCTCGGCGCCTCGGTGTTCACATCAGATCTGGCCGAAGCGCACGAGGCGGCTGAACGGCTCGAAGCCGGAATGGTCTGGGTCAACAACCCGCTGATCGACAATGATGCCCTGCCCTTCGGCGGCTGGAAGGCCTCGGGCCTCGGCCGCGAGCTCGGACGCCAGGGGCTCGACGCCTTCCGCCGCTCCAAAATGGTGATCATCGACCACAAGCCTGCAATCCAGGACTGGTGGTATCCCTACCCCGACAGCTGGTTCCGTGAGACCGGCGGCCGCAAGCACGTCTGAGTGTTTCGAACCTCGCCAGCTCCGGATGCCAGTCCATGGCTGGGAAAAAGAAAGATGCCGCCGGGCGGGCCCGGCGGCATCTTTCTTCGATTGGCTACTGCCGTTTCGGCGACGATCGTTACGGCGTCGTTTCTGCTTCCATCGCGGCCGCCGTCTGGTCGATCTTGCCGGCAAGGACCCCTTGGGCCCAGGCCGTGACGTCGTCGTCGACCGGCTTGTTGGCCATGTCCGTCAGCGCCGCATCGAGCGAGGCGTCATCGGTGCCCTCCGTTGCCGCGGCAGCCGCCTCATTGGCGGCGGTCACCTCTGCCTCCTGGGCAGTGATTTCGGCCTGCAGATCCGTTATCTTCCCAGGTAAGGCCGCCTGATCCTCGGGCGTCATGGCCGCAATCTGCTCGGGCGTCAGCGACGTCAGCGCGGTCAACTGGGAATTCAGCGCATCCAGCTTCTCCTGGGCCGCCTCAGCGGCGGCCTCGGCGACCTTGGCTTTCGCGGACTGCGTCACGAAAGCCTGGATGGCGGCGAACTTCTTGCTCTTCGAGTTCATATAGGCGTTGATGTTGCGCTGAAGCGAGTTCAGCCGGCCGAGCTTGGCGTGGATGTTCTTCTCCTTGGGAACCGACGAGACCTTTGTGGTCTTGTCGACCGTGGTGTCATCCGTTTTGGCCTTTGCCACCTGCCCCCGAGCCGAGGAAGACTTGCCGTGCGAAGCGCCGCTCTTGCCATTGCTATTGCCGCCGTTACCGCCGGCATTTCCCCCGCCGTTGCCGTTGCCGCCGGCATTGCCACCGCCATTGCCGCCGCCGTGGCCGTTGCCGTTGCCGCCGGCTATCGCCGGAGATGCCAGAAGCGCCAATGCGGCAAGCGCCGCGAACAGAGTTTTTCGGTTTGTCATGGTAATCTCCTCGGGGAATCGCCGCCCTTCGCCCAACCGCTAGGCGACCGTCGTATGAGGAATTACTAATTGTACAGAGTAAACTTTAGACAAATGTTGTCTCAATACGCGATCTGACAACCCGCCGTCACCATAACCATTTGATATTAAACACAAATCAACGCTCTTGATCGGCCATGGCACTGAAGTCCCATGCCGGCCGGACCATAGTCCTATCAGCCGACCAGCGGCACCAGGAAGGTCGTAGAGCAGTGTATTGGAAAGGCGCTGAACTAAAGGAGGTTGGTGACGAAAGCACAAGTCTCAGCCGATACTTTCACCGCCGTCGATCACCAGCGCCTGGCCGGTCATGAAGGAAGAGCGGTCGGAGACGAGGAACAGGATCGCTTCGGCGATCTCATCGGCGCTGGCCCAGCGCCCCATCGGAATCTTGGTGCGGACATAGGTTTCGATCGCCTGGCGTCCGCCCATCTGGGCGATGAACGGTTCGTTGAACGGCGTGTCGACCCAGCCCGGACAGAGCGCGTTGACGCGGACATTGTGCCGGGCATAGTCGAGCGACATCTGCCGCGTCATTGCCACCACCGCGTGTTTGGAGGTGGCGTAGGCGATCATCTCGCGGTCGTAGAACACACCCGAATTGGAGGCGGTGTTCAGGATGACGCCGTTGCCTCGTGCGATCATCGACGGCATGACCATCCTGGCCGCCAGGAACTGCGCCCGCACATTGACCCGCCATGACGCGTCCATGCCGCCGACCTCGACCTCGGTCAGCGTTCCCCCTACCTGGATGCCGGCGTGATTGTGCAGGATGTCGATGCGCCCGTGCCTCTCGATCGTGCCGGCAATGAGCTTTTCCAGCGCCCCATCGTCCGCGACATCGGTCGCGATCGCCTCGGCCTGCCCGCCCATTGCCCGCATCTCCAAAGCCGTTGCTTCGCCGGCGGCCTCATCCCTGTCGGCGATGACGACCACCGCGCCTTCCCTGCCCATGATCATGGCGCCGGCGCGCCCGATGCCGGAGCCGGCGCCTGTCACCACGGCGATGCGGTCTTTGAGGATCATGATGCGACTTTCAGTTCGACGGCTTGCGCCGGCGCAATTGCCATTGGGCAAGCACCACGAGCAGCACGGAGGCGACGAGCACGATCGTCGCGATGGCATTGATCTCCGGCGTCACGCCGCGCCGGATCGACGCGAAGACATAGATCGGCAGCGTCGTCTGCGCGCCGGCGACGAAGAAGGCGATGATGAAATCGTCGAAGGAAAAGGTGAAGGCGAGCAGGAAGCCGGCAACGATGGCCGGCATGATCTGCGGCAGCACGATCGAGCGGAACGTCGTCAACGGCGTGGCGTAGAGATCGCTCGACGCCTCGACCAGATTGCGGTCGAGGCTGCCTAGCCGCGTGCCGACGATCATCGTCACCAGCGCCATGGAGAACAGGCCGTGCGCTGCGATGATCGAGCCGTAGCCGAGCGCCAGGCGCGGCGGCTGGTCGTCGGGCCAGATCGAGGCGAGGAACGGATTGACGACCGTGAACAGCTGGACGAGCGCGACCAGTGTCGAAATGCCGATGACGACGCCCGGAACGACGATCGCGGCGCCCAGAAGCGCATCGAAGACCGCGCGTGTTCTGATGCCGACACGCGCCAGGCCGAGTGCCGCCGCAGTGCCGCAGAACGCCGCCAGCAAGGCGCTGGTGGTGGCGATGAACAGGCTGTTCTTCAGCGCTTCGACCAGGAACGGGTTCGCCAGCGCCTTGCCGTACCATTGCACCGAAAAGCCGGTGAACTCGCTGGCATGGTGGCCGGCGTTGAAGGAGAACAGCACGACCAGGGCGATCGGCAGATAGAGGAAGGCGAAGACGGCAATGACGAAGGTGCGCATCAGATCAGATCCACCCGGCGGGCGCCCGAAACCCGGGTCGAAATGCGATTGGCGGCAATCAGCACCACCACCGAAACCAGCACCAGCGTGATCGCGATGGCCGAACCGAACGGCCAGTTGCGCGATTGCAGGAACAGGTCGACTAGTGCGTTGCCGATGAAGAACACCTTGCCGCCGCCAAGCAGCGTCGGGATCAGATATTCGCCGAGCAGCAGGATCATGACCAGCGAGAAGCCGGTCATCACGCCCGGCAGCGACAGTTTCAGGGTCACACCGAGGAAGGTCGAGAGCGGCGTCGCGCCGAGATCGGCGGAGGCTTCCAGCAGCCTGCGGTCGAGCCGCTCAAGGCTGACATAGATCGGCAGGATCATCAGCGGCAGGTAGCCATAGACGATGCCGAGCAGCACCGCGCCCGGCGTGTTGATCAGCCTGATATCCTCGAAACCGATATAGGACAGCAGAGCCGGGATGCCGCGCCCGCCCAGCACATACATCCAGGCATAGGTCCGCATCAGGAGGCTGGTCCAGAACGGGATGACGACCAGCGCCAGCAGGATCAGCCGCCAGCGCTGCGGTGCGCGCAGAGCGAGGTAGTAGGCAACCGGGTATGCGACGAGCAGGCAGGCGAGCGCTCCCACCGGCGCCAGCACCATCGTGTTCCAGAAGGCGGTCGCCCGCGCCGGAAGGTTGGCATATTGCGCGAACGTGAAAGCCGCCTGATAGCCGCCTTCCGGCGCCCGCTCACCGACGCTGAACACCGCGATGGCGATGAATGGCAGCACCAGAAACACCACCAGCCACGCGGTCGCCGGACCGAGCAGCATGGCGGTCAGAAAATTCCTGCGAAGACGGCTGCCGTGCATGGAGAGATTTGCCCCGTGCCGGCGGGTGTGAAACCGCCGGTCGA
>NZ_RZRV01000012.1:139165-171490 GCF_004023085.1 Mesorhizobium sp. M7A.F.Ca.US.010.02.1.1
AAAAATCCCTGCAAAGACGGCTGCGGTGAAGGGAGAGATTTGCCCCGTGCGGGCGGGTATGACCCCGCCGGTCAACTTATCCGAAAAGAATTTGAGGCCGTCGCTCAGGCCGACTTGAAGCGCGCCATCAATTCGGCGCGGCCGGGATCCGTCAGCGTTGCCGCCGCGCCGAATTCCAGCGGCGTCAACAGGTCGGCCGCCGGATAGAGGATCGGATTGTCGAGCACTTCCTTGGGCAGCAGCTTGTTGACCCGCGCATCGGTCGACGGCGCGCCATTGGCCAGGTGCTCCTTCACCGCCACCTGCGGATTCATCAGATAGTTGAGCAGGGCATAGCCGGCCGGCTTGTTCGGCGCATCCTTCGGAATGGCGTAGAAGTCGGTCCAGATCTCGCCGCCTTCCTTGCCCAGCACATAGGCGATCTCGGGAATGTCGCGATGCAGCTGCGCGCCGTCATTCGTCCAGCACATCGTCATCCAGGCGTCGCCGGCGCGCATGCCCGGCTGGTAGTCGGAGGAGACCGCGAACAGATGCGGCTTGACCTTCAGCAGCAGTTCCTCCGCCTTGGCCAGTTCGTCCTGCTTGAGCGAGTTGAACGAGTAGCCGTAATATTTCAGCGCATTGCCGATCGTGGTCAGCTGGTAGTCGTGCACCATGGTGCGGCTGTCGCCTTCGGCCATGGCGGTGTCCCAGAACTCCTTCCAGCTCGTCATCGGCTTGGTCAGCTTCTTGGTGTTGACGGCAAAGCCGGTGGTGCCCCAGTTCTTCGGCACCGCGTAGGTCACCCCTTCGATCGTGCCTTCCCCGGTGAAGCGCGGATCCTCCTGCGAGCCATCGAAATTCGGCAGCTTCGCCATCTCCAGCGGCTCGATGATGCCGAGTTTCTTGTAAGTCGAGATCGTGTAGTTGGTCGGTACGAACAGGCTCCAGCCCGAGGCGCCGGCCTGCAATTTGGCCAGCATCTCCTCGTTGGAGCCGAACACGTTGACCTCGACGGCGACGCCGGTGTCCTTCTTGAAATTCTCGAACGTCGCCGGGTCATGGTAGTTCGGCCAGGTGGCGATCGACATGCGGTCGCCAAGGCTTTCGGCGGCAAAGGCCGGTGTCGGCATGATGCCGATCTCGCGCGCCATCACCGCCGTGGCAATGCCAAGGCCGGTGAGGCCAAGAAAGTCGCGTCGGCCGATCGAGCCGCGCTTCAAACGCATCAGCTGATCGACAAAATTCTTGGGGCTTATCGGCAGTCCGTCACGATATGATTTCGACATGTTTATCTACCCTCTGGTTGGCCCCGTTGTTCTTGGTCTCCGCAAACACCAGCGGCGTTCCGGAGGCAAAGCCGATGGCGACGGGTTCACCCGGCTTGAAGAGATTGCCGTGGCCGATCAGGTGATCGGCCTTGGCCAGCAGCGTTCCGATGCCCTGGACCTCGATCGCGTATTCCGCCGTCGAGCCCAGGAAGATCCGGTTGCGGACGACGCCCTTGAATGGGCCGCCTGTCTGAGCGCCGAGACTGAGCGATTCAGGACGCAGGCTGACCGAAACGGCCTCGCCTTGCTGCAGGGCGGTTCGTTTGCGCGCTGCAATGACGGTGCCATTCGCGAGCGCCACCTCCACCAGATCGCCCGAATGTCCGGCGACGGTACCGCTCAAGAGATTGGTCTTGCCGACGAAATCGGCGACGAACAAATCGGCCGGTTCGTCATAGATCTCGCTTGGCTGTCCGAGCTGGACGATGCGGCCGCCATTCATGACGCAGACGAAATCGCTCATCGACAGCGCTTCCTCCTGGTCGTGCGTGACCAGCACGAAGGTGATGCCGATCTCGCGCTGCAGGTTCTGCAGCTCGATCTGCATGTCGGTGCGAAGCTTCTTGTCGAGCGCCGCCAGCGGCTCGTCGAGCAAGAGCACCGCCGGTTTGTTGACCAGGGCGCGGGCAAGCGCCACACGCTGCTGCTGGCCGCCCGACAGTTCGTGGATCTTGCGGCGGCCATAGCCGGCGAGCCGCACCATTTCCAGCGCTTCCCCCGCTCTTGAGGCGATCTCGCGCGACGACAGCCTTGGCCGCGCCTGACGCAGCCCGTAGGCGACGTTGTCCTCGACATCGAGATGCGGAAACAGCGCGTATTGCTGGAACACCATGTTGACCGGCCGCCGGTAGGGCGGCGTGCCGGCCATGTCCTGGCCGCGAATGAACACCTGGCCTTCGCTCGGCTGTTCGAAACCGCCGATCATGCGCAGGCAGGTCGTCTTGCCGCAGCCGGATGGTCCAAGCAAGGCGACAAAGGCGGAGGGCGGGACAGCGAGATCGATGCCGCTGACCGCGGTCACCGCGCCATAGCGCTTGGTGACGCCGCGAAACTCGATGTCGGGCACTGCGGTCAAGGCTGATGGCTCCAGCAACAGGGCAATATCGGGACGCTACCAGAGCCAATGGCGGCTAGTATATACCTCTCAGGTGGTATATCTGATCTATTTTCTCGTTTAAGGGGGTATGGATTGTCCCGCAGCGACGAATACAGCCAGCTCGCCACGCTCGTCGCGGGGACGCGGGAGACCAGCGGCGACCTGTTCGGCAATGCGCTGGTCGATTGGCTGCGGCTCCATGTCAGCTTCGACCACTGCGTGGTGTTCGGCTATCGCGGCGCGGCGCGCCCGCCGCTGCTGTTCGAAACCTTCTCGCCGGCCGAAAGCCACGTCTTCGTCGCGCTCTATCAGGAGGGGCCGTATCTGCTCGACCCGTTCCACCACGCTGCGGTCGAGCGCAAGGAAGGGTTCTGGCGCATGCGCGAACTGGCGCCGGACCGCTTCTATGCCAGCGAGTATTTCCGCTCCTACTACAGCCAGACCAGGCTGGCCGAGGAGGTCGGCTTCTTCGTGCCGCTGCCGGGCAAGGATGCGCTGGTGTTGTCGCTGATGCGGCTGCGCGCTTCAGGCCCGTTCGGCACCGCCGATGCCAGGTTGCTGCGCGACATGGCGCCGGCGGTGATCAGCTTCGCCAGGCTACGCTGGCCCGCCCTTCCGGCCGACGAACCGGCAGAGGCGCAGCAGGACGAGACGACCGCTCCAGTCAACGAGTTCGACCGCGCCCATATCTGGCAAAGCCTGTCGCTGACGCCGCGCGAAAAACATGTCGTTGACCTGGTGCTGCAGGGGCATTCGACGGAATCGATCGCCAGGGCCATGCGCATCGTGCCGGGCACCGTGAAGGTCCATCGACGCAACATCTATCGCAAGCTCAAGATCAAGTCGCAGGCTGGCCTGTTCGCACGTTTCGTCGAGATCATCGACGCGCGGATACGATAATTCCTACCACCCCTCAGTCCGCCGTTTGATCAGGCTGTTGCGCCGGCTTCCCACGATCCGGTCTCGGCCATCCGCTTCAGCAACGGCGCTGGCTTGAACACATCCTTGCCCGTCCGCTGATGCCAGTACTCGAGCCGCTCGATAATCTTGCCCGGGCCTTCAAGGCCAGCCCAGAACAGCGGTCCGCCCTTGCCCATGGGAAAGCCGTAGCCATTGACCCAGACGACATCGATGTCGGACGCACGGGCCGCTATGCCTTCCTCCAGGATCTTGGCGCCCTCGTTGATCAGGGGGTAAAGCGTGCGCTCGATGATTTCTTCCGCACTGATCGCGCGCGGCGCGATGCCCCTCTCGGCGGCCTTGTCGCGGATCAGCACCTCGACCTCCGGATCCGGGGCCGGGGTACGCGAACCGTTCTCGTAGAGATAGAACCCCCGGCCGGTCTTCTGGCCGAAACGTCCTTGTTCGCACAGCGTGTCGGCGATCACGGCCGACAGGCCACGCGCCTTGCGGTTGCGCCAGCCAATGTCGAGACCGGCGAGATCGCCCATCTGGAAAGGCCCCATCGGCCAGCCGAAATCGGTGAAGACCTGGTCGATCTGGCTGGGCGTCGCGCCTTCCAGAAGAAGCGCTTCCGATTCCGAGCCGCGCGCGGCCAGCATGCGGTTGCCGACGAAGCCGTGGCAGACGCCAACCACAACGGCCACCTTGCCGATCCGCCGCGCTAGGTCGACGACGGTCGCAAGCGCATCGGGCGCGGTCTTGTCGGCGCGCACGATCTCCAAGAGCTTCATGACATTGGCCGGCGAGAAGAAATGCAGGCCGAGCACATCCTGCGGCCGCGAGGTCGAGGCGGCGATTTCGTTGATGTCGAGATAGGAGGTGTTGGTGGCGAGGATCGCGCCCGGTTTGGCCACGGCATCGAGCTTGCCGAACACCTCCTTCTTGACCGCCATGTCTTCGAACACCGCCTCGACGATCAGGTCGCAATCGGCGAGATCGGCATAGTCGGTGGAGCCCTTGAACTGGGCGAGCCGCTCGCGCTTGGCGACTTCGCTTAGCGAACCGCGCGTGACGGACACCGAGTAGTTCCTGTCGATCGTCGCCAGGCCGCGCTGCAGGGCCTCGTGGCTGGTTTCCAGCAAGGTTACGGGATAGCCGCCATTGGCGAAAGCCATGGCGATGCCGCCGCCCATCGTGCCGGCACCGATGACGCCGACGCGGGCGATCCGGCGCTTGACGGTGTCCTTGCCCGCAAGCTTTGCCGCCTCACGTTCGGCGAAGAACAAATGCCGCTGCGCTCGCGACTGGTCGCCGGCGACCAGTTTGACGAACAGCGCACGCTCCGCCGCCAGCGCCGCGTCGAAGGGCAGTGTGACGGCATTGCGCACCGACAGCGCACAGGCGATCGGCGCCTCGAGCCCGCGCGCTTTCCTGGCAAGATCCGCAGCCTCGGCGTCGAAAGCCGCGAGGTCGGTCTCCTTAAGCCCCTCATTGCGATCGCGCACCGACGTGAAGGGACCACCCTTGCGGGCTATTTCCCTGGCAAAGTTCACGGCATGGGTGGCCAGATCGCCTTCAAAGACGGCGTCGACGAGACCGGCGGCATGCGCCTCGGTCGCACCGACCGGTGAACCGGAAACGACCATCTTCAAGGCCTTCAGCGCGCCGACCAGGCGCGGCAACCGCACCGTGCCGCCACCGCCCGGCAGCAGGCCGAGCTTGACCTCCGGCAGGCCGAGCTTGGCGCCGGCATCGGCGACGCGGAAATGGCAGCCGAGCGCCAGCTCCAGCCCGCCGCCGAGCGCGGTGCCGTGGATGGCGGCGACCGTCGGCTTGGCGATGGTCTCCAGCGTCGCCACGATGGCGCGCAGCTCGGGCTGCTGCATCGGCTTGCCGAATTCGGTGATGTCGGCGCCGGCGACAAAGGTCCGGCCGGCGCATGCAATGACGATGGCGGCAACCGAAGCATCATCCCGCAGCTCAACCAGCGCCTGCATCAGCGGTTCGCGGACATGAAAGCTCAGCGCGTTGACCGGCGGGTTGTCGATAGTGACGACGGCGACGTCGCCGTCGCGGCTGACCTTCACAAAATCGGACACGCAAACCTCCGGACAATGGTGAACGGCCTGCAGCCGCGCGATTGGATTTACAGCGCTATGACGTGGATGGAAACCAGAGGGAGGCCTGGCACAATGATTAGCGGCTCGAGGTGCCCGGCTGCCATCATCGCCGAAGTAGAGATCCTTCACACCCCCCTCTGCCCTGCCGGGCATCTCCCCCGCAAGGGGGGAGATCGGACGTCACGACGGCCTTCCCAATTTTCAACGTTGAAAGGCGGACGAAACGGCGAAGCTGCCGATCTCCCTCCTTGCGGGGGAGATGGCCGGCAGGCCAGAGGGGGGTGCTGTCCCGCCAGCGTCGGCGTCTGCTCCCGCTACCGCGGCGCCTTCTGCCCGCCCGCCGCCGTGATCACCCCGACAATGATCAGCCCCGTGAGCAGCAATCGCACCCCGGCACTCACCCCAAACGTGTTGAGCATGGTCAAAAGCAGCACCAGGAACAGCGCCGCGCCCCACACGCCAGGCACATTGGCCTTGCCGCCGGCGACCGACGTGCCGCCGATGACCACGACGGCGATCGAGGCCAGCAGATATTCATTGCCGATATCGACATTGGCGCCCCGGAAATAACCGGCGAGCAGCGCACCGTCGATGCCGCCGAGCGCGCCCGACAGCGTGTAGGTGAGGAAGCGGATGCGGCCGACATTGACGCCGGCGAGCCACGCCGCCCGAATGTTCTGGCCGATCGCCAGCACCGAGCGGCCATAGATCATACGCTGCAGGGCGACGGCCGCACCGATGGTGAACAGCACGGTGAGGATCGCCAGCACCGGAATGCCCAGCACCTGCCGGTTGGCGAAATCGGCGAAGCCCGGCGGCGGCTTGATCTGCAAGCCGCGTCCGTAGCTGATGTCGATCGACTGGATGATGAAGCTGGCCGACAAAGTGGCGATGATCGGCGGGATGCGCAGCGCCCAGATCAGCAGATAGTTGGCGGCGCCGATCGCCGCCCCGCAGGCAAGCGCCGCCAGCAGCCCGACCGCGATCATGGAATCGTTGCCGTCCATCACTTTCATCGCGACGGCGCTGGCAAGGCCGATATTGGCCGGCAGCGACAGGTCGACATTGCCCGGACCCAGCGTGATGACGAACATCTGGCCGACGCCGACAATGACGGTGAACACCGCAAGCGACAGGGCCGCAGTGACCATGCCGCCGGCGCCATAACCGCCGGTGAAGGCGATCGTCGCCAGCCACACCAGAAGCGCGCCAATGAACGACCAGATCCAGGGTTTGGTGAGCAGCGATTTCACCGATGTCATCGCTCACCTCTCCTTGCGGCTGATCAGCACCCGCGCCGCCAGCACGATGATCAGGATGGCGCCGTTGGCGGCCACCTGCCAGTCGGGCGGGATGTGCATGAAGGTGAGCAATGGCGATGCGGCCAGCGCCAGCGTCAGCGCGCCGATCACAGCACCTATCGGCGATACCCGGCCGCCGACGAATTCGCCGCCGCCGAGGATGACGCCGGCGATCGCCAGCAGCGTGTAGCCATTGCCGATATTGGCATCGGCCGAGGTGGTGATGCCGATCAGCGCCATGCCGGACAGCACGCCGAACAGACCCGCGAGCGCAAACAGCACGATCTTGGTCTTGAGCAGCGACCAGCCGGCGCGCCCGAGTGCCGCCGGATTGCCGCCGGAGCCGCGCAAGATCACGCCATAGGAGGTGCGCATCAGGCCGAAATGGACGATGAGGCCGATGAGCAGCGCGGCAATGATCGGGAACGGCACGAAAGGCGGCTTGAACGCCATCAGCCCGAGCAGCCAGTCCGGCGCCTTGCCGCCGGGTTTGGGCAAAACGAGAATGGCGAGGCCCTGCCAGACGAAGCTCATGCCGAGCGTCACCACGATGGAAGGCAAATTGCGCAGATGGATCAGCGCGCCGAGCAGCGCATAGACGCCAATCGACCCGAGCAGGATGACGGCACCGATGAGCGGCGCGTCCTTCAGCCAGGTCGCCGTGACGCAGCCGACGAAGCCGACGAAGGTGCCGATCGACAGGTCGAGCTCATTGCCGGCAATGACGAACATCTGCGCGATCGTCGCCAGCGCGATCGGGATTGCCAGGTTCAGCATCAGGCTGAAGCCGAAATAGCTGATGGCGCGCGGGTTGAGCCAGGCGATGGCGAGCAGCACCAGCGCCAGCGACAGCGCCGGCAGCAGCCCGCTCAGCAGGCGGGCACGGGCCAGCGCGCCACGTTCGGCGGATGTCCCGGCGGCGGTGTCGAGGCTGGCGGTCGTCATCTCAGGCCGCGTCGCCGAAGGAGGACTGGATGATCTTCTCTTCGGTCAACTCGTCGCGGCGCAGATTGGCGACGATGCGGCCGTTCTTGAAGACATAGATGTGATCGCAATTGTCGAGCTCTTCGGTTTCCGTGGTGTACCAGAGGAAGGTGCGGCCTCGGGCAGCCTCTTCGCGCACGAGGTCATAGACCTCCAGCTTGGTGCCGATATCGACGCCGCGCATCGGGTCGTCCATCAGTACGATCTGCGCGTCCGAGCCGAGCGCACGCGCAAACAGCGCCTTCTGCTGGTTGCCGCCCGACAGTGAAAAGATGTTGTTGTTCATATCCGGCGTGCGGATGCCGATCTTCTTTTGCCAGAATGCAGCAAGCTCCGCCTCGCGCTGCGGCGAGATCAACAGCCCGCTGCGCAGCCGCGCCAGCGAGCGGATGCCGATATTCTCAGCAATCGACCATTGCGGGAAAATGCCGTCCGACTGGCGGTCGCCGGCGACCAGCGCCACCGGTGCCGTCACCTCGATGCCGGTTCGGGCCCGCGACGCCGCAGCGAAGATCGTCAGCAGCAGGTCAGTCTGGCCGTGGCCAGCCAGCCCGGCAAGGCCGATGATCTCCCCGGCACAGGCGACAAGGTCGGTGCCGTCCTTCTGCGCAGCGGGCCGCGCCCGGACCCGCAGCGGACTGGCGGCGGGCTTGGCGGCAGCGATTTGCGCCGCGATCTTCTGGCGCGCTTCCGCGCCGCCCATCGCCGTCACCAGCCGGTCGCGGTCGAAGGCGCTGGCGGCGTCGGCGACAACCACCTTGCCGTCGCGCATCACCACGATGCGGTCGGCGTTGCGCAGCACCTCGCCCAGCACATGCGAGATCAGGATGCAGCTTTTGCCGCCGGCGACGAAGCGGCGCACGAAGGCCAGCAATTGGCCCGCCGTATGCGCGTCGAGCGACGAGGTCGGCTCGTCGAGGATGACGAGGTCGAGCCGGTCCTGAGTGGCGGTGAAGGCGCGCGCCACCTCGACCATCTGGCGCCGGCCGATCGACAGGTCGCCGACGATGTCCGACGCCGAAATGCTGTGACCCGGAAAGATCTCGTCGAGCTTGGCGGCGATCAGCTCGGCGGCCTTGCGCCGCCAGCCAACCCCGCGCAGCGAAGCATGGTTGATGCGCGTGTTCTCGGCGACACTGAGATTGGGGCACAGCGACAATTCCTGGAACACGCAGCGTATGCCGAGTTGCTGCGCCCGTGCCACCGAGTAATTGTCCTCGGTGTCGCCATGCACGCCGATCTGCCCGCTGTCGGGCACCAGCGTGCCCGCCACCATGTGCATCAGCGTCGATTTGCCGGCGCCATTATGGCCGACAAGACCGACGCACTCGCCGGGACCGACGTGAAAATCGACGCCGCCCAGTGCGCGAACGGCGCCGAAATGCTTTTCGGCGCCGTTCAGTCTGATGATGTCAGCGTTCCCTTCAGGCATGCTCAACGATATCCGCTCGGCGATACGGACGGCAACGCTGCCGTTATGCTCACTTGATGTTGGCTTTAATGGCCGCGATCGCGTCTTCCTGCGTGTATTCGTGGCTGGCGACGCCGCCCTTGGGGATCTTCGGCAGCTCGGCCTCGAAATCGTCCTGTGTGAAGGCCAGGTACGGCACCAGCAGATCGTGCGGAATGTCGGTGCGGCCGTCGAGCACCTGCTGCGCCACCCAGAAGGCGAGCGACGAGACGCCGGGCGCGATCGAGGCCGACCAGGTCTGGTAGCCGTCCTTGTCCTTCTGTTCCTTCCACCACTGCAGCTCGTCCTGGCGGTTGCCCATGATGATGGTCGGACGCGGCTTGCCGGCGGCGGCGAAGGCCTGGGCCGCACCGTAACCGTCACCGCCCTGGTCGACGACGCCGACGATGTCGGGCAGCGACGGCAGGATGGTCGCCACCGCCTTTTGCGCCGTCGTCTGGTCCCAGTCGCCGGTCACCGAACCGACGATCTTGAACTCGGGATGGGCGGCGACGCCTTCGAGGATGCCGGCATGGATGGCATCGTCGATCGAGGTCCCGGCAAGCCCACGGATTTCCAGAAGATTGCCGCCCTTGGGCTGGAACTTGGCCATCTGCTCGATTTCCTGCTTGCCCATGTCCTTGAAGTCGACGACGACACGGTAGGCGCAAGGTTCGGTCACGGTGCCGTCGAAGGAGACGACGACGATGCCGGCATCGCAAGCCTGTTTGATGGCGCCGTTGAGCGCATCCGGCGAGGCGGCGTTGATGACGATCGCGTCATAGCCCTGCAGGATCAGGTTCTGCACCTGTGCTGCCTGCGTCGGCACCTCCTTGTCGGCGGTGGTGAAGATGTCGGCCGCGCCGACGATCTTGTCGGCGACCGCCTTCTTGGTGACGATGCCATAGCTGTCGAGCATCGCCTGCCGCCAGGAATTGCCGGCATAATTGTTGGAAAAAGCGATTTTCTTGCCACTGGTGTCGGCCAGCGCCGTGCCCGAGGCGAGCATTGCCGCCAGAGCGCCCAGAACGAACAGTTTCTTCATGTCGTTATCCTCCCAGATGTGTTGACTGCTGCATTCCCACCGGCTTTGACCCCGGCCTCAACTCTGATTTGAGCACGGATTGTCGCGAGCTCAAAACAGTCTCAATCCCGGCACGCGCACCCTGAGCCGGTACAGCGACGTCGACGCCGTGATGTAGAGGCTTTGCAAATCGTCGTCACCGAAGGTGAAATTCGCGCAATCTTCCGGCGTCCGGATGACGCCAAGAATGGCGCCCGACGCGTCGAAAATGTGGATGCCGCCGGGACCGGTGCAGTAAAGATTGCCGCGGCTGTCGATCTTCATGCCGTCGGGCGCTCCCGGCCCCTCGCCCTCGGTCACTGCCCACACCGCGCCGCCATTGAGGTCGCCATTGGCTTCCACGCCGAACACCCTGATGTGCCCGCGTTCGGTGTCGTTGATGAACAGCCGCGACTCGTCCAGCGAAAAGCACAGCCCGTTCGGCTGCCCGAAATCGTCGGCCAGCAATGTCAGCCGGGCGCCGTCGCCATCGATGCGGTAGACGCCCTGGAACGGCAGGTCCTGCGGGCGTGGCACGCCATAGAATTCCTTCCGGCCATAGCCCGGATCGGTGAAGTAGATAGATCCGCCGGTGGCGACGACGATGTCGTTCGGGCTGTTGAGCTGCTTGCCCTGATGGTGCGTGGCAAGCACCGTCGCGCTGCCGTTGGGCTCGGCGCGGGTCACCCGGCTCGTCGCATGCTCGCAGGTGACCAGCCGCCCCTGGCGGTCCAGCGTGTTGCCATTGGCCTTGTGGCTCGGCGCGCGGAACAGCTCGATCTCGCCCTCGGCATTGCGGCGATACATCCGGCTTTCCGGAATGTCGGAGAAGACCAGCCATTTTTCGTAGGGGTGCCAGACCGGCCCTTCGAGGAAGCCGAAGCCGCTCGCGAGCGTTTCGATCGTCGCATCGCCGACGACGTCGTCGAAGCCGGAATGGCGCGCACGCGCCGACACCGACATCATCGGCTCCCGGCGCGAACAGCCGTGCTGCTCCGCATGGTGACGAATGGCATGAACGCTTCCCGATACAGTCTTCTTGTTGGGGCAGAGCGTAGGCGCGGTACCGACGAGCCGATACAGGTCAAAGCGCACGGCCGAGTGTGCGTTTGCACAGTCGGCCCTGCCTATCGAGCATAGAATAGGGCGACGCCAGATCAGGGCCGGCGAACACGCCGCAAAAGCGCGGTCAGGGTTGCGCTCGCGCAAGCTACGGCCACAAGCACGACCACGCCGGCAGCGTTGGATTTTTGCCCTGCGCGAAATGGGTCTTGCTGCGTGGGTTGAGGGCTGTGAACCAAGGTGTTCAGATCGGACCGGCTGCCGTGCCGAACGGAATAGGCCCGCGTGAACTCGGCACCGAGAAGGAAAATTTCCGACGAGTAGTAAACCCAGAGCAGTATGACGAGCAGTCCGCCGGCGGCGCCATACGAAGACGCAATCGCGCTGGTGCCGATATACCAGCCGATAAGCGATTTCCCCAGTGTGAACAGGGCCGCGGTCCCGACAGCGCCAATTGCCACATCGCGCCATTCCAGGGTTCGATCGGGTAAAACCTTGTAGATGGCGGCAAACATCACGGAGATAAGCGCAAACGAAACGACGCCATTGATCCCGCTGAGTATGATCGTTCCGAACGGCAGATGGGCGTTGATGAAAGCGCCCAGTGCCGAGATCGCGGCGCTTGCGATGAGAGAGACCAGCAACAGGAACCCGAGTGCGGCCACCAATCCCAGACTGGCGGCCCGCGCCCGCACCAGACGCGACAGGGAGTTGCCTTGCGGTTCGATCTTCCAGATTGTGTTCAACGACTGCTGCATCTCGCCGAAAACGCCAGACGCGGCCACCAGCAAGGTGACCAGCCCTATGATCGCGGCCCAGGTGCCGTATAGGCTGCCGGATGCACTTTCCAAGGCAGTCTTCAGGAGATCGGCGCTTTCCGGTCCCATCAGCCCTGATATCTGCGCGGACAAGGCCAATTGTGCGGCATCGTGGCCGAAGACGAGACCAGCGATCGCAACCACGATCAGCAAGATCGGCGCCAGCGACGTGGCGGCATAAAAGGCCATCGCCGCACCATGGCTAAGCGCATTGTCGTTGATGAAGCCGACTATGCTTTCACGCACCAGGTGCCATGAATCTGTGATTGAGGGTCGCACTTCGAGTCCGCAGGCATTGAGTTGGCGTTTACTAGCAATGCGCCGGACCTTCCGATGTTCCGGGGCGTGGCCGCCGCTGTTTCAGTGCTCCGCCAGCCAGGCATCGAGCCGGTCCTGTTCGCGGCGCAGTGCGTCGATGTTGATCAGGCCGCGCGCCATGGCGAGATAGATCGCCCGCGTCCGCGAGTTGAACACGGAAGCATCGCCGGCGCCGTCCTCCGCCGGCAGGATGCCGAGCTTGTCGTAGACATGCTTGATACGGCTCTGTGCGCCACGGATCGACAGGCCGCGGCGTGCCGCGATGGCGCGGTCGGTCAGGCCGAGCGCGATGTCGATCAGGCTCTCATATTCGCCGTCGGTGATGCCCTCGAACTTGTCCTGCACGCGGTGCTGGATGCCGCGGATCTCGCGGTCGATGATGCAGTGGCCTTCGCGGAAAACCCCGCGCAGGGCGGACCGCATGCCCTCCTCCGTCGCCGATTTGAGCACATAGCCATAGACCGAGCCCGGCGGCACGATGCGCGCCACGCCGCGCACATAGGCTTCGTCGGCGAAATTCGACCAGAACAGGATGTGCGTGCCGGCGCGACGGTTCCAGATCGCCTTGGCAACTTCGATTCCCGTCGCCTTGGGCATCTGCAAATCGAGCACGACATGCAGCGGCTCGCGTTCGGCCGCCAGGTTGATGGCGTCCTCGCCGTCGCTCGCTTCGATCACCTCGACGTCGCCGGGCCACAGCTGCTCCACCGTTCGCCGCGCGAAGCTACGGTGCAGCCCGTCATTCTCGGCTATCATCACAAGCATCACATGGCCTCCGATACGGCGAACTCGCCAGGCACCGCTGCAGCCGCCGCCAATTCTCGCGACGGCTGGCGGTCGATCTCGACGACGACACGGGTGCCGCCGTTCTTGCGGCCGGCCTGGCCGATACGCAGCCGCGCCCCGATAAGGGCTGCCCGCGTGTGCATATGGCCGATGCCGCCATACGCGGCCGGATCAACAGCGCCGCAGCCCTGGCCGTCATCCGTCACGATCACCCGCAGCACGCTCGCGGTCGACGCCAGCAGCACGTCGATGCGGTGCGGCGCGGCATGGCGCACGGCATTGTTGATCGCTTCCTGCACGATCCGGTAGAGCGCGGTCCGCACTGGCTCGGACAGGCTGTCGGCGCCACCGTCGCTGGTGTCGGCGATGCGCACGGCGATCGGCGGCTTGGCCCTGGCGACGCTGCGGTTGAGATGCGCCTCGACCGCGTCGCGCAGGCCGAACAGTTCGAGCACACTCGGCCGCATGTCGTCGACGATGTGGCGCAGTTCCGTCAGGCAGCCGGCGACCTCCTTTTCGAGATCGGCAAGCTGTGCCGCCCGCGCCACGCCCTGGCCGCGAAGCGCCGAAAGCTGGCGCGCGATGCGGGCGAGATCGGCAAGCGTCTGGTCATGCAGGTCCATGGCCATGCGCCGGCGTTCGCGCTCCATGCCTTCGGTCAATTGCGAGGCGCCGACGCGCAGCAGCTCGACGCGGTTGCGCGCCTCGCTCTCGGCCAGCATGGCGCGGCGCGCCTCCTCGGTCTGGATCAGCGCGAAGATGTAGGGCGCGATCAGGTCGGCGCATTGCTGGGCGACCGCGACATCGGCAAGCGTGTAGCAGTCGACCTCGTGCCGGCTGATGTTGAGCGCGCCGATGATGCCGCCCCGCGCCCTGAGCGGCACGACGATGCGGCTGCGCAGCCTGGCGGCGAAGATCGGGCCGTCGATAGCGGTGGCGAAATGGAACCGCTCGTCGCTCAACGCGTCGTCGGCGAGCAGATAGGGGACTTCGCCCCACAGCACCGAGCGGATCGGGCTGACTTCGGTCGGCAGCGGATGCTGGGCAAGCTCGCTCCAGCTGGTGTGGAAGCCGGCTTCGTAACAGGCGTGCCGGCGCCCGTCATGCGACAGCACCGCCAGATCCATGTGGTCGTGCGGAATGAGCGAGCCGATCTCGATGGCGGTCGCGCGGAACGCCGTGCCGGGATCGATATGGCCGGCAAGCGCCCGCGATATCGCCAGCAGCCGGTCGATCAGGACCAGGGACACTTCCGCCATTGTTTTCACGATCCTCCCGTGCCGCGAAATAGTGGACGCATGCCGCCGCCGCTGTCAACGACGGCGCCGTTGGCGATAGGGCCCCGCACTCAGCTTGACAAAAGAGCTGACGACAGCTCGGCGGTGTCGGCAGCCTTGTGGCGGCAATAGGAATTTTTTCTTGACTCGGTGCCCTCAGCTATGGTACATTTTTGCCTATGGTGCTGATTTGCGCCTATGACCCGCCGCACAGGCGGGTTTTTCGTTTGATGCTCCGTCAGCCAATGCGCGGGCGAAGGCTCCGAAGAAACCCGTCAGCCCGAATTCGTTGCCCTGCCATTGGCCCCGCCCGATCAACTTGCGGTGCAATGATTGTAAAGGGTTCGCGTCCTGGTCTAGGGAGGAGGCCAGGAGACCGAACAGAATGCCAGTGACGCAAAACGTTGCTCCGGGCGCCCCGGGAATCCCGGCGCGCTGGACATCAAGCGCCAAGAGTGGCGTCGGAACGTCGCTTTCGCCGGTCGGCCGGATCTGGTTCACGATCAGCCACGGCATCCTCAACGAAGTCTACTATCCGCGTGTCGACAGCGCCTGCACCCGCGACCTCGGCTTGATCGTCACCGGTCCCGGCGGCTATTTTTCGGAAGAGAAACGCGATGCCGTGCATACGATCGAACCGTTCGAGGATGGCGTGCCCGCCTACCGGCTGGTCAATACGGCGAGCGACGGCGCCTGGCGGATCGAAAAGCGCATCCTCGCCGACCCGGCGCGCCCGGCGCTGCTGCAGGAAATCACCTACACGGCGCTGAAAGGAGTGCCCGGTGACTACCGCGTCTACGCGCTTCTGGCGCCGCATCTGGTCAATGCCGGCATGGGCAACACCGCATGGGTCGGCGAGCACGAGGGAAAGCCCGTGCTGTTCGCCTCGGGGCGCGGCTCTTTCCTGGCGCTGGCTTCGTCGCTGCCCTGGAAAACCGGTTCGGCCGGCTATGTCGGCTTTTCCGACGGCTGGCAGCAACTCCACAACACCGGAGAACTCGATCCAGCTTGCCAGCGGGCCGAG
Organism: Mesorhizobium sp. M7A.F.Ca.US.010.02.1.1; assembly: GCF_004023085.1. Taxonomy (NCBI): domain Bacteria; kingdom Pseudomonadati; phylum Pseudomonadota; class Alphaproteobacteria; order Hyphomicrobiales; family Phyllobacteriaceae; genus Mesorhizobium; species Mesorhizobium sp. M7A.F.Ca.US.010.02.1.1. The sequence continues at coordinate 154,678 of NZ_RZRV01000012.1, forward strand.
GACGGCAATGTCGCGCTGACGGGCGAGATCGGCTTTTCCGCCACAGAGACCAAGGCCTTGCTGGCGCTTGGGTTTGGCGCGACATCAGACGAGGCCACGGAACATGCTTTCGCCAGCCTGAAGCAGGGTTTTGAACCCGCGGCGAAATCCTACCTCCAGAACTGGCGCAATTGGCAAAAGGGTTTGCTGCCGCTCGACGACCGGCACGCGGTGCCCGGGATCAACTTCTATCGTGTCTCGACGGCGGTACTGGCGACGCACCGGTCGATCGCGACACCGGGCGCCGCGGTCGCCAGCCTGTCGATCCCGTGGGGCTTCAACAAGGGTGACGACGACCTCGGCGGCTACCATCTGGTCTGGCCGCGCGATCTGGTCGAGACGGCGGGCGGCTTTCTTGCTGCCGGCGATGCTGCCTCGGCCCTGCAAATCCTCGATTACCTCAGTTCCATCCAGCAGCCGGACGGCCATTGGCCGCAGAACGCCTGGCTCGACGGATCGGCCTATTGGCCCGGCATCCAGATGGACGAATGCGCCTTTCCGCTGCTGCTGGCCGATGCTTTGCGCCGCACCGGCCATTTGCCGCGCGCCAGGCTCATGACCTTCCTGCCGATGATCGAGCGCGCCGCCGGCTATGTCGTGTGCAACGGACCCGTCACCGGCGAAGACCGCTGGGAAGAGGATGCCGGCTACAGCCCGTTCACGCTCGCCGTCGAAATCGCCGCACTGCTTGCCGCGGCAGACCTGCTCGACGCCTGCGGCAAGACAGACGCCGCGACCTACCTGCGCGAGACATCAGACGTCTGGAACGACCAGGTCGAGCGCTGGACCTACGTCACCGGCACGGCGACCTGCAATCAAGTCGGCGTCGAAGGCTACTATGTCCGCATAGCATCACCCGACAGCGCCGAGGCCAGTTCACCGAAGGACGGCTATGTCCCAATCAAGAACCGGCCGCCCGGCGACACGGATCGGCCCGCCAAGGAGATCGTCAGCCCGGATGCGCTGGCGCTGGTGCGCTTCGGTCTGCGGGCGGCTGACGACCCGCGCATGACAGACACGGTCAAGGTCATCGACGCGCAATTGCGCTGCGATCTGCCGCAAGGGCCGCTCTGGTATCGCTACAATGGCGATGGCTATGGCGAGCACGAAGACGGCGCAGCTTTCGATGGCACCGGCCAGGGTCGCCCCTGGCCGCTGTTGGCCGGCGAACGCGCCCACTATGAGCTGGCAGCGGGGCGCAAGGAAATCGCGGTCAGCCTGCTGGCGACGCTTGAAAGGTCCGCAGGCCCAGTCGGCCTGTTGCCGGAGCAGGTCTGGGACGGCGCCGATCTGCCGGAACGCGAACTGCTGCATGGCCGCCCCTCGGGCAGCGCCATGCCGCTGGTCTGGGCGCATTCGGAGCATATCAAGCTGTTGCGCTCGCTGCGCGACAGCGCGGTCTTCGACATGCCGCCGCAAGGCGTCCAGCGCTATATCGAGGACAAGACCGTATCGCCGTTCAGAACCTGGCGGTTCAACAACAAGATCCGCACCATGCCGGAGGGCAAGACGCTGCGTGTCGAATTGTTGGACCCGGCTACAGTCCACTGGAGCACTGACAACTGGGCAACCGCCCATGACAGCCAGACGGTGGAGAACGCCTTCGGCATCCATCTTGCCGATCTGCCCGCGGCAAGCCTCTCCGAGGGAAGCACGCTGATCTTCACTTTTTTCTGGCCCGCAACCGGCGATTGGGAGAATGTCGACTTCTCCGTCATATCGGGCGACCAAGATGGCCAGTAGATCATAGCCAGTAGACCTTCCCTCGATAAACCCCGCAAATCTCTTAGGAAACAGGGACGAAACCATGCAGATCGGAATGATGGGACTGGGCCGGATGGGCGCCAACATGGTCCGGCGCCTGATGCGCGACGGCCACGAATGCGTCGTCTACGACATCAACCCGGCGAGCGTCGCCGCCTTGGTGACCGACGGCGCGTCAGGGGCGGCCTCGATGGAAGAATTCGTCGGCAAGCTGGCCAAGCCGCGCTGTGTGTGGCTGATGCTGCCGGCGGCGATCACCGGCAGGATCATCGACCAGGTGGCGGCCCTGATGGAGCCCGGCGACATCGTCATCGACGGCGGCAATTCCTATTACCACGACGCCGTCGACCAGGCCGCGAAACTGGCCGGCAAGGGTATCCATCTTGTCGATGTCGGCACCAGTGGCGGCGTCTGGGGCCTGGAACGTGGCTACTGCCTGATGATCGGCGGTCCAGACGTGGCGGTGCAGCACCTCGATTCGATCTTCGCCACGCTGGCACCGGGCGCCGATGCCGGCTCCAATCCGCCCAGGGATGCCGGGACTGCACCCTTCGGCTATCTGCATTGCGGACCGAGCGGCGCCGGCCACTTCGTCAAGATGGTGCACAACGGCATCGAATATGGCGTCATGGCCGCCTATGCCGAAGGCATGAACATCCTGAAGTCGGCCAATGCCGGCAAGCGGCAACGGACGGCGGACGCCGAGACCAGTCCGCTGGAAAACCCGCAATACTACCAGTTCGACATCGACCTTCCCCAGGTGGCCGAGGTCTGGCGGCATGGCAGCGTTATCGGCTCCTGGCTGCTCGACCTGACGGCCGGCGCCTTGAAAAGCGATCCGGGCCTGGTGAATTTCGGCGGCCGCGTCTCGGATTCCGGCGAAGGCCGCTGGACCCTGAAGGCGGCTATCGACACCGGCGTGCCGGCTCCGGTGCTGTCCTCGGCGCTGTTCGACCGCTTCTCCTCGCAGGGCGAATCCGAATTCGCCGACAAGCTGCTCTCCGCCATGCGCTATGCCTTTGGCGGCCATGTCGAGAAGCCGAAGGCCGGCAAGTGACGACACGGGGAAAGACACGCGCATGAGCCAGGAACGATCCGACACGCTGGTGCTCTTCGGGGCAACCGGCGACCTCGCCCACAAGAAGATATTTCCAGCCCTTTACCAGATGGTCGCCAAGGGCACGCTCACCGAACCGGTGATCGGCGTCGCCTTCGATGCCTGGGACCTCAAGCAGTTGCAGGCGCGCGCCCGTGACGGCATCGTCAATGCGCTCGGCAAGATCGACGAGAAAGCGTTCGCCAAATTCGCCTCGCTGCTGCGCTACGTCAGCGGTGACTACCGCGATGGAGCGACGTTCGAGAAACTGAAGAGCGCGCTCGGCACCGCACAGCGGCCGCTGCACTACATGGCGGTGCCGCCGACCATGTTCGAGACCGTCGTCCAGGGGCTGGAGCAATCAGGCACCGCGCATGGCGCGCGGCTGATGGTGGAAAAGCCCTTCGGTCACGACCTGCAATCGGCGCGCTGGCTGAACCGCGTCCTGCATCTGGTGTTCGACGAACAGTCGATCTTCCGTATCGACCATTATCTGGGCAAGGAAGCGATCCAGAACCTGCTCTATTTCCGCTTCGCCAATTCCTTCCTCGAGCCGATCTGGAACCGCAACTACGTCGAGAGCGTGCAGATCACCATGGCCGAGGATTTCGGCGTCGAGGGACGTGGCCGTTTCTATGACGATGTCGGCTGCATCAGGGACGTCATCGAGAACCATCTGCTCAACATCCTGTTGCTGCTTGCCATGGAGCCGCCTGTCGGCCGTTCCGCCGATGACCTGATCGACGAGAAGGTGCAGGTGCTGCGCGCGATCAGGACGCTGACAAAAGACGATGTCGTGCGTGGCCAGTTCACCGGCTATCTCGCCGAACCCGGCGTAGCGCCGAACTCGCCCGTCGAGACCTTCGCGGCGGTGCGTTTCTTCGTCGACACCTGGCGCTGGCAGGACGTGCCGTTTTTCATCCGCGCCGGCAAGAACATGCCGGTGCACGTCACCGAAGTGGTGGTGCGGCTGAAGCGGCCGCCGCTCGATGTCTTCGATCCGATCAAGCCCGCCGACCAGAACTACGTCCGCTTCCGCATCGACCCGCAGGTGGTGATCGCCATCGGAGCACAGCGCAAGGCGCCGGGCGACGACATGATCGGCGAGCAGGTCGAATTGACGGCGCTCGACGACAGCAAAAGCGACATGCCGCCCTACGAGCGGCTGATCGGTGATGCCATGAACGGCAACGGCCAGCTGTTCACCCGCCAGGACGCCAGCGAACTGGCCTGGCGCATCGTCGGCCCGGTGCTTGGCGACACCACGCCGCCGCACCTCTACGAGCCGCTCACATGGGGACCCGCGGACGTCATGGCCGGGTTCGGACCGCCCAATGGCTGGATCGATCCGGTGAAGTGAGAGGATCACACGATGGCCAAGAAAGTGAAGCAACCAGCATCGGGCACCGAGAAGCCGGACACTGAAAAAATCGTGCTCACGATCGACATCGGCGGCTCGCACGTCAAGATCCTCACCAGCGCCGGGGACGAGGAGCGCCGCGCCGATTCGGGGCCGGGCCTGACGCCGCGGCAGATGATCGATACGGTCAACAAGCTCGCCGAAGGCCTGTCCTACGACGTCGTCTCGATGGGCTATCCCGGCCCGGTCAATCACAACAGGCCGCTCGCCGACCCCGCCAATCTCGGCACGGGCTGGGCTGGATTCGACTTTGCGGGTGCGTTCGGCAAACCGGTGAAAGTGGTCAATGACGCGCTGATGCAGGCCATCGGCAGCTACGAGGGCGGGCGCATGCTGTTCCTCGGGCTCGGCACCGGGCTCGGTGCGGCGATGATTGCCGACAACGTCGCCCAACCGATGGAACTCGCGCATCTGCCCTACAAGAAGGGCAAGAGTTTCGAGGATTATGTCGGCGAACGCGGCCTGGAAAAGCGCGGCAAGAAGAAATGGCGCAAATACGTCTTCGACGTCGTCGACCGGCTCCGTGCCGCCATGCAGCCGGACTATGTCGTGATTGGCGGCGGCAACGTCGACAAGCTCGATGAATTGCCCGCCGACTCGAGGCGCGGCGACAACACACGCGCCTTCGAAGGCGGGTTTCGTTTGTGGCGCGACAAGGCGCTGATAGTCTGATGCTGTTATTGTTTAATATAGTTGTTCAAAATAACGTGTGATATGCCATCAAGTCGTTGCAATACGCAGATTTGCCGACTAGGAATTCCGCGCTACACCAACGCCATTCGTCCCGTGGACGCACGAAGGACGCCATAGCATTTTGATTTCGCGCATGATCCTTTCCGGAAGTCGAATCCGATTTTCAGGTCATTCGCTGTAGACGGAGAAATAGAGTGACCGACGATAGCAACAGTGCCCGTAAAGACATCGATCTGCTCGAGCTGACCGCTCACATCGTGTCCGCTTACGTCGAGAAGAACCGCTTGCCCGCCTCCGGCCTGGCCGACCTCATCGCCAGCGTCAGCGCCTCGATAAACGGGCTCGGCAAGCCTGCGGTCCCGGTGGCTGCCCCCCTGGTCCCGGCGGTCAACCCCAAGAAGTCGGTGACGCCCGATTTCATCATCTGCCTCGAAGACGGCAAGAAGTTCAAATCGCTGAAGCGTCACCTGGGCGTGCATTTCGGCCTGACGCCGGACGCCTATCGCGCCAAATGGGGCTTGCCGTCGGACTATCCGATGGTCGCTCCCAACTACGCGGCCTCGCGTTCGCTGCTGGCGAAATCGATCGGCCTCGGCCGCAAGGCGGCCCCGGTGAAGGCACCCGCCAAGGGCAGGAAGGCCAAGGCCTCGGCCTGAGGCATGTCGCCCAAAAGTGCGCAGCGGTTTTGGGACGACGACCTGCCTAAAGCAGAGATCTAGTTCAGTCCTGAGCCAACAGTTAGGACGACTGGAACAGAAGCCTGCCGGCGAATCCGCCTTGGCAGGCTTGATGTTTTTATGGCTTGGATGGACGGACGGGGCCTTGGGGAGCGAGCCATGAACTACACCAGGATGGTGATCGAGAAAGAAGCGCCGGAAGAATACGGCTACGACCGTATCCGCTACAATCTTTCGGAAAGTTCGATCGCCGACCAGAAGCTCTCCGACATCGGCCTGTCGCTGCCTGATCTCACGCTTTTCTATGGCGAGCATCGCGGCGACAAGCAGTTGCGTGCACTAATATCGGCGCAGGATGCCGGCATTTCGCCGGATGATGTCCTGGTCACCGCCGGTGCCGCGGGTGCGCTGTTCATCATCTCGACCTCGCTTTTGTCGGCCAATGACCATCTCGTCGTCATCAGGCCCAACTACGCCACCAACATCGAAACCCCAAGGGCGATCGGCTGCGCCATCAGCTTTGTCGACCTGGCCTTCGAGGAAGGCTTCGCCATTGATGTCGAGCGCGTCAAGGCGGCGATGCGGCCGGACACGAAGCTGATCAGCGTCACCTGCCCGCACAACCCGACCGGCACGATGATGAGCCGAGCTGAACTCGATGCCCTGGTGGCGCTTGCCGAAAGCAGCAACTGCCGTCTGCTGGTCGACGAGACCTATCGCGACCTTTCCTACGGCCGGCGGCTGCCGACGGCTGCCTCGCTGAGCCCGAAGGCGATCAGCGTCTCGTCATTGTCCAAGGCCTTCGGCATTCCCGGTATCCGCATCGGTTGGCTGATCACCAGGGACGCTGAGCTTCAGGAAAAATTCCTCGCCGCCAAGGAGCAGATCGGCATCTGCGGCAGCGTCATCGACGAAGGCATCGCCCGCGGCATGCTCGAACGCCGGGACGTCTTCCTGGCGACATTGCTGCCCGAAATGGCGGGGCGCCGCGACATCGTCCAGGCCTGGATCGATCGCGAACCGCTGGTCGACTGGGTGCGGCCCGAAGGTGGCGTCGTCGGCTTCCCGCGCCTCGATGTCAAACCTGGCTTCGACCTCGACCGGTTCTATGTGAACCTGCTGGAAAACCATGGCACCTATGTCGGGCCCGGCCACTGGTTCGAGATGGAGAAGCGCTTCTTCCGCGTCGGCTTTGGCTGGCCGACGGAAGCCGAATTGCGCGGCGGCCTTGATGCCATCTCCGCCGCGCTGCGGCAGTAACTACCACGTGCCGGCGATGAAACGGGCTGAAAATTCCTTGATCCAGCACTGATTTTGACGCATATCCGCTGCGAACTGAGCTAAAAAGTTCCGCCAGCCGGACCAGCGCCCATCGTGGAAGTGCCCCGCCAGCTGACGTCACTGCAACGGGGCCTCTTAAATCATGACAGCAGAACAGATATCGCCGGACCAGCGCTATGCCGCGTTTCGCCATCGCTCCTTCCTGAGCTATTGGGCGGCGCGTTTCCTCACCACATTCGCCACCATGATCGTGTCTGTCGCGGTCGGCTGGCAGATGTACGATTTGACCCGCGACCCGCTCGATCTCGGCCTTGTCGGCATCGTCCAGTTCCTGCCGTCGCTGCTTCTGGTGCTGGTCACCGGCGTCGTCGCTGATCGCTTCGGCCGCCGCCTGATCATGGCGCTGGCGGTCGTGGTGGAGGCGATGTGCGCGCTGGCGCTGCTGTTCCTGACGCTGCGCGGCATCAGCGGACCGCTGCCGATCTTCTGCGTGCTGGCCATGTTCGGCGTCGCCCGCGCCTTTTTCGGTCCGGCCTCCGCCTCGCTGTTCGCCAATCTGGTGCCGCCTCAGGATTTCGCCAACGCCATCGCCTGGAATTCATCGGCCTGGCAGACGGCGACCATCGTCGGCCCGGTGGCCGGCGGCCTGCTCTACGGCGTGTCGCCGGAAGCGGCCTACGGAACCGCCGCTGTCCTGATGCTCGTGTCCGGGCTGCTGATCTTCACCATCCCCAAGCCGTCGCAGCGCACCGAGTCGGAAAAGCCGACGATGCAGCACCTGCTCGGCGGGTTCAGCTACATCTGGAGCGAGAAGATCGTGCTCGGCGCCATCTCGCTCGATCTGTTTGCCGTGCTCCTGTCCGGCGCCTCGGCGCTGCTGCCGGTCTATGCGCGCGACATCCTCCAGCTCGGCCCCTGGGGTCTCGGCCTGCTGCGATCGGCGCCCAGCATCGGCGCCATTTGCGTCGCCATCTGGCTGGCCGGGCATCCGCTGCGGGACAATGCCGGCAAGATCATGCTCGGCTTCGTCGCCGCTTTCGGCGCCTTCACCGTGCTGTTCGGCCTTTCGACCATCACCTGGCTGTCGATCGTCGCCCTCGCTGGCCTCGGCGCCACCGACATGTTCAGCGTCTACATCAGGGAAACGCTGATCCAGCTGTGGACGCCCGACGAGGTGCGCGGCCGCGTCAACGCCGTCAACCAGGTCTTTGTCGGCGCCTCCAACGAGGTCGGCGAATTCCGCGCCGGCACGATGGCCGCACTGATCGGCACGGTGCCGGCCGTGGTGATCGGCGGCATCGGCGCAATCGCCGTCGCGGGCCTGTGGACGGTGCTGTTCCCGCAACTGCGCAAGGTGCGCCACCTCAACGGACGCAACTGATCTTCCTACGCTTGACAGCCGACATGCCTCGCCCATGCCACAGGAGCTCTCATGATCACTTGCTACCTGAAATATGTCATTGACCCCTACAAGCTTGCCGAGTTCGAAGATTATGGCCGTCGCTGGATAGCTTTGGTCAATCGCCTCGGCGGAAACCACCACGGCTATTTCCTTCCGAGCGAGGGGGCGAGCAATATCGCCTATGCCATGTTCAGCTTTCCGAGCCTTGCCGACTACGAGGATTATCGCAAACGGATGGCTGCCGACCCGGAATGCCAGGAAGTGTTTGAAATGGAAAAACGCAATCGCAGCATTCTCAGTTACGAGCGCAGCTTCCTGCGGCCGGTGCTCGAACCTTGATGCATGTCGCAAAGTGGCCCCGGTTTTGGGAGACCTACATGCATAAAGACAAAGACCTAAAGCGCGGCGCCTGAATCCGTTCAAACGCGACGCGCTTTAGCCATTGCTCGGCTTGCCGAAAATCATCCGCAGGAACTCGTCCAGCCAGCGCTTGAGATGCATGTCCCAGATCAGCCGGCCGCCGAGATGATCGCGACCGGGCTGGGCACCGGGCAATTCGAAGCGATGCGCGCCGCGCACCACCCAGCGCTGCATCATCACTCTGGTCAGTTCGCCATGGAACTGGATGCCCCAGGCATTGTCGCCGTAACGGAAGGCCTGGTTGGGATAGGTTTCGGCCGTCGCCAGCAGCGTCGCGTCCCTGGGCAGCGAAAAACCCTCGCGGTGGAACTGGTAGACCATCTCCGGCCAGTGCATCAGTTGCTTGCCGGCTTCGGTCGCCTTCAGGGGATACCAGCCAACCTCGACCAGCCCTTCACCGTGTCCTTCGACCTTGCCGCCGAGGTAGTTGACCAGCATCTGTGCGCCGAGACAGATGCCGAGACATGGCCGGTTCTCCCTCAGCGGTATTTCCAGCCAGTTGGTCTCGCGGCGAACGAACTCGTCCTCGTCATTGGCGCTCATCGGGCCGCCGAACACCACCGTGCCGGCGTGGTCGTCCAGTGTTTCGGGCAAGGCGTCGCCAAGCGGCGGCCGGCGGATATCGAGATCGAACCCTTCTTCCAGCAACATGTGTCCGACACGTCCCGGGCTCGAACTCTCCTGATGCAGCACGATCAGGATCTTTGGCTTCGAACTCGTTTGGCGCGGCATGGGAAGCGAACATCCTATTCGTCGCTCGATGTTCCGGTGGCGCCCGGCGCGTGCGCCGCCGCCTTGCGGCGCGCCTCGACGCGATCATGGCGTTCGACGCCGATCAGCTCGGCGACGCGCCAGACGGTGTTGTCCTCGAGCTCGTGCAACTCGCCGTCGGCATAGACGATTTCCCACATCAGGCCGATGAAGGCCTTGCGCGCATCGGCATCGAGATGGCGCTTCAGGACGCTGGTGAAGGCATAGAGATCGATCGCCTCATTGTCGGCCCGCTCGCCGGCGGCGGCAAGCGCTTCGAGTTCGGCGCCGCTGATCGAATAGCTCTCCGCCAGCACCGCCTTGAACCGCTCCCACTCGACATCCTGGCGCACGCCATCGGCATTCATCACATGGTAGAGCAGCGCCGAGGCGGCGATGCGCGGATCGTCCGTGCTGGCACGCGTGCCGGCACCGGCAGGCAAATCCCTGAGAAACGACAGAACGCGTTCAAACATAGATCCATACCCCAACGGCCTGACGGCCGGCCCAACTCAAAACAACCGAAACCGGCGCGGCGATTTCTGCGCTTCCTCGTCCGGATCGACGCCGGGATCGTCCGGCAACCGCGCAAGCTCCTCGGCCGGCTCGACACCCTCGGCATCGCTCGGCACCGCGGCGAAGGCCGCTGCCGTGATCGGCCTGACATGATCTTCTTCGCGACTTTCAGCTTGCTTGCCCGCCGACGTCTCGCCACCGGCATCATCGATCACCTCGATCGGCCTTTTTTCGCTCGTCGGCTTTGCCAATGCTTCGATGACCGGCGCCGCACCGGCTGGCATCTCATCATGGCTGTCGATCAACTGGCCAAGACGCTCCATCGGCGCACGCCACTCGAAGGCGTCGAGCCGGCCGGTGATCGGCGACACCGGCGCCCAGCGTTCCGAAACCACGCCGTCTGCGACCCAGGCCGGATCGCGCGGCGCCCGCACCGCCCTGGACAGCAGCTGCCGCACCTTGCCCTGATCGCCGGTCTCGGCCTCCTCGATGTCTGCGAGCAGCAGATAGGCGCCCTCGCGGCGGTCCATCCGGATCGCCGCCTCGGCCTCGCGGCGGGCGGTCGAATAATCCTGCGCGTCGAGCGCGGCGCGCGCCACCGTCATCGAGGACTCGGCGTGGTTCTTCTTCATTTCCTGCAGCTTCTTCGCCCGGTTGAGGCGGTCGAGCACGGCGTCGCCCGGCCTGGCGTGGGTATAGAGCTCGGCAACTTCCGGATGCGGCTCCGCCTTCCACGCCGCCTCGAGGATCTTCGAGCCCTTGCGCACATCGTTCTGCTTGAACAATGCGGCCGCGGCGGCAACGGCAGCGGGCGCGAAGTCGGGCCTGAGCTTGTTGGCCTCGATCGCCGCCGCCCTGGCAGCGGCGGGATCGCTGTCGGCAAGCGCCTGCGCCTTGGCGGTCAGCAGCACGGCGCGGCGGCGGTTGGCGGCATCGCGTTCGATCTGCCGTGTCGATTTCTGCGCGTCGACCAGTTTCAGGGCGCCGTCCCAGTCGCCGCGCGCGGTCAGCTCTTCCAGCGTCGATTCCGCTGCCCAGGCCAGCTGCGGCGCCATCACCGCGGCGCGGCCGGCATAATGCCTGGCAGCGTTGCGGTCGCCGAGCCGTTCGGCTTCCAGATAAAGCCCGCGCAAGCCCAGCAGCCGCATCTCGGGATCGTCGAGCATGCTCTCGAACTTCTGTCGCGCGCCTTCATGATCGCCTTCGAGCAGCGACGCCTGTGCTTCCAGCAGGTGGATTAGCGGCTCCTGGTCGGAACGGATCAGCTTGGCGGCTTCCTTGGTCTTCTTGCGGGCCAGCGCGCCATCACCGGCGCCGGCGGCAATCATGCCGGTCGACAGCGCCTGATAGCCACGGTCGCGGCGACGGACACGGAAATAGCGCGAGATGGTGTAGGGGCTGTTCCACAGCGACTTAAGCAGCCACCACAGGATCATCACCGCGGCGACCACGGCAACGACGGCCACCGCCGCCACCATTAGGCTGACCTGGTATTGATAGCCGTTGAAAGTGACGACCATGTCGCCCGGCCGGTCGGCCAGCCAGGCAAAGCCCAGCCCGAGCGCGAAAACGACGATGAGGAAGGCGAGCAGGCGGATCATTGTGTTGCCCTCATGCCTTCATCGCGCCCGAGATCAGCGCATCGACCTGGGTTTCGACCTCGATGCGTGCCTTCAGCTTGCCGGCAAAGTCCGCGCCAGCGGCCTTGGCGGCCTCGGGCAGCGTTTCATACTCGCTGAGTGCCTTGGCGTAATCGCCCTGGTTGACCGCCGCCTCCATGCGCGCGACGGTTTCCGGTGCGCCGGCGCCTTCGACGGCACCGATCGGCCTGACCTTGACCAGCGATTCGGCGCTCGACAGAAGGCTCTGAACGAAGCCGGCATTCTCATCGACAGGCGTCGCGGCTGTGACCATGGCATTGGCGGCGGCATCAGCCTGCGACGCGATCTCGGCGCGGGTCGGAACGCCCTTTTCAGCATAGGCGCGCAGTGCCGCAAGCTGCGGCGCATCGGGCGAAATCGCAGCGAGGGTTTCGAGTTCGGCCGAAAACGGCCCGCCACGCTCAAGCGCCGCCTTCAAGGCCGACGCCGCGATGGCAAGCGCGATCTTCGGCTGTCCCGCCGCCGCTTCGACCTTGCCGGACAGCTGCGACACAGACTGCTCCAGCGCCGTCAGCCGGCCCTCCTGCGCCGTCGTAGCCTCGCCGGCCGACTTCACCAGCGCGTCGAGGCCTGCCAGTTTCTCGTTGAGCGGACCGAGATCGACCGGCGCCGAGCTGCCGGCCTTGCCGAGCGCGGCGACCGCCGTCTCGATCTGCGCGACCTTGTCGCCCAGTGCGGCGACCCCGGCCGCGTCGCCTGCTCCACCTTTCTCGACAGCCGATTTCAGCGCCGCCACATCGGCCTTGACCTGTTCAAGGCCCGAGGACAGGCCGACCATCTTGGCCGCTCCATCGCCGTTGCCGCCGGCGTCCTTCAAACCGGCGATTTCGGTCTTCAACGAGGCGATGTCGCCGTTGACGCTATCGAGCGAGACGCCGGCACCGGAACCCGGCGCGCCGAGCAGGCCGGCAAATTGCAGCCCGCCGGCGCCGACCAGCGCGATGACGCCGCCGATGATGCCGGCGGCGACGCCGTTGAGGCCGCCGCGCTTTTCAGGGGGTGGCGCCATTTTCTCGTCCCGTGTCTCGGGTTTTGCCTTGTTGCCGTCGGTCTGCGTGCGCTTCGCCGATGCATCGTCGAAACTGTAGTCGTAGGCTTTGGTTTTTCCGGCCGGCGCATCGGATGATCCGGGACCGTGGGACGATCCGGCCTCGTCGGACGATCCGGGATAGGGGAGCTCAGCCTCGCTGGCGGTCTTTGTTGCTGCTGCCGGGGGCTGCTCCGGTTCGGCCCGGGCGTCGGCATGCTCCCAGGGCTCGAGATCGGTCTGGTCGGCATGAACCGGCTCTTCGGGAACCTCGGGCTGCGAAGCATTCGCTGCTTCCTCGGCCTTCGCCTCGTCTGTCTGGGCCCCCTGCCTGGCGGCATCCTCGTCGGCGATGCGTGAGACGGCGCCCGGCTCGAGATCGATGGTCACCGGCTCGCGGCGGCCTTTCGAGTGTCGCATCTTCGGCGTCTTGACCATGCCTGGGCTCCGCACAATTCGCTTCGTCTCAACGCCTGGCGGCGCATGATGGTTCAGAAAGGGTCTAGCACATCACCAAGCGGTGAAAAGGGGCGGTGTGATGACGCGGCTCAGCGCGGCGCCTGCAAAAGCGCCAGCAGCACATCCTCGTCGGGCTGCGCGGCAATGCGGATCCTTTCGCTGGCGACACCGTCGAAGGCTGCCGCGATGCGAGTGGAAAGCGCAAAAACCCATGTTTTTTCGAAGAGTCCGCGCAGAGCGGGCCGTCTTGCCAGGATTTGCATCGCCGCCGCCGCCTTGGCTGAATAAAGCAACACCGCGTCGGCAGGTTGCCCGGACAGGCGTTCGAGGATGACTTCGTCCGGATAGCCCATTGTCAGCGTGTCATACGTCTCGACGGCGTGGACCCGAACGCCCGCCGTCACGAGCCTCTGTTCGAACGCCGGAAAACGCACGCGCCCGCAGAGATAGACAATCGTCTTTCCAGAAAAATCGGCGGCGAGACTGTCGGCCAACGCCTCCGCATCGCCCGGGCCTTCACTGACCGACAAAAACCCCGCTCGACGCGCCGCTTGCGCCGTCCTTTTGCCGACCGCATGGCAAGGCAAGGCGGCGAGCGTCGCGATGATTTCTTCCGGCGCATGGCGCACGGCATTGGCGCTGGTGACGGCCACCGCGACGGCATTGTCCGGGATCAGTCCGGCGGCGACAGGCAACGCCTTTGTTTCGGTCAGGGGCAAAAGAACCGGCTGAAAGCCCGTCTCCTCAAGCCGACGCGCAGTGCGCGAAGCACCCGGTTCCGGCCTGGTCACCAGGACGCGAAGCATTTCAGAGCCAGCCGTCGAAGAACTTTTCGCCGGCCTTGGCACGCACGCTCCGGGCCGCTTCACCGCCGATGCGGGCGGCGTCTTGCGCTGCCCCCTGCAGCTCGACCGTGTGCGACTGCGTCCCGTCGGGCGAGATGATCAGCCCGGCAAAAGACAGCTTTCCGGCCGCGATCGCCGCATAGCCGGCGATCGGCGTGCGGCAGGAGCCATCCAGCGCCGCCAGGAAGGCACGCTCGCAGGCCAGCGCCTGGCCGGTCGGCACATCATGGACGGCTGCCAGCATCTTTTCGACATCGCGGTCGCCGATACGGGTTTCGATGCCGATCGCGCCTTGCCCCGGCGCCGGCGGGAAGACATCGAGCGGTATCAGATCGGTGACGACATGCTCGAGCCCAAGCCGCTTCAGCCCGGCATAGGCCAGGATCGTGCCCGCGGCGACGCCTTCTTCGAGCTTGCGCAGCCGCGTCTGCACATTGCCGCGGAACATCACCACGTCGAGATCCGGCCGCATCCGGCGGATCAGCGCTTGCCGCCGCAGCGACGACGAGCCGACTTTCGCCCCGCGCGGCAGTTCGGCGATCGTCTTCGCCGCCTTGCCGACAAAGGCGTCGCGTGCATCCTCGCGCGGCAGGAAGGCCGAGAGTTCGAGACCGTCGGGCAGTTGCGTCGGCATGTCCTTCGACGAATGCACGGCGATATCGATCCGGCCCGCCAGCAGCGCCTCCTCGATCTCCTTGGTGAACAGGCCCTTGCCGCCGGCTTCCGACAGCGGCCGGTCCTGGATGCGGTCGCCGCTGGTCGAGATGACGACCACCTCGAACGCCTCCGCCGGCATGCCATGCGCGGCCATCAGCCGCGCCTGTGCTTCATGCGCCTGTGCCAGCGCCAGCGGGCTGCCGCGTGTTCCGATTCTCAAGATTGTTTGCATGGCGCGCAGTCCGTGATAACCCCCCGGCAAGCGAGGCTTTTCCGGGGTTCTCCTAACGGGGAAAGCCCAATGATACAATCTTTAGGGACAGCGACGAATTGATCCGCGTGCTGGGCATAGAGACGAGTTGTGACGAGACCGCCGCCAGCGTGGTGGCCATCGACGGCGACGCCGCGCCAAAAATCCTGTCCAACATCGTGCTCAGCCAGATCGAGGAACATGCCGCGTTCGGCGGTGTCGTGCCGGAAATCGCCGCGCGTGCCCATGTCGAGGCGCTGGACGGCATCATCGAGGCAGCGCTTGCCGATTCGGGCACGGCGCTCGCCGATATCGACGCGATTGCCGCCACCGCCGGTCCCGGCCTGGTCGGCGGGCTGATCGTCGGGCTGATGACCGCCAAGGCAATCGCCGCGGCGGCGAACAAGCCGCTGATCGCCATCAACCACCTCGAAGGCCATGCGCTGACCGCAAGGCTGACCGACGGGCTCGACTTTCCCTATCTCTTGCTGCTGGTCTCCGGCGGCCATACGCAAATCGTCGCCGTGCGCGGCGTCGGCGACTACCAGCGCTGGGCAACGACCATCGACGACGCGCTCGGCGAAGCCTTCGACAAGACGGCCAAGATGCTCGGCCTGGCCTATCCCGGCGGACCGAATGTCGAGAAGGCGGCACAGGCCGGCAATGCCTCGCGCTTTGCCTTTCCGCGCCCGATGAAGGGCTCGGCCCAGCCCGACTTCTCCTTCTCCGGCCTCAAGACCGCCGTGCGCCAGGCGGCGAGCGCCATTGCGCCGCTGAGCGACCAGGACGTCGCCGACATCTGCGCGTCGTTCCAGGCAGCGGTGGCCGATGCGCTGGCCGACCGTGTCTCCCGCGCGCTGACGCGCTTTCGCGAGACATTTCCCGGCACGAAAAACCCGGCCCTCGTCGTTGCCGGTGGTGTCGCCGCCAACCGCACGATCAAGATCATGCTGGAGCGGCTCTGTGCCGAGACCGGCTTCACCTTCATTGCGCCACCGCTGAAGCTTTGCACCGACAATGCGGCGATGATCGCCTGGGCCGGCATCGAGCGGCTGCGCGCCGGCATGGCGCAGGAGAACGGCTTCGATTTCGTGCCGCGCTCGCGCTGGCCGCTGGACAGCATCTCGGCGCCGATGGTCGGCTCCGGCCGGCGCGGAGCCAAGGCATGAACGAGCTGGCAAGCGGCAACGACACCGCGCCAACCGGCTGGCGCGTTGCCGTGCTCGGCGGCGGGGCCTGGGGCACTGCCTTGGCCTTGGCCATGCTGCGCGCCGGCCATTTCGTCCGCCTTTACGCGCGCGACCCGGAGACCGTCGCCGCGATCGACCGCGGCGAAAATCCACGCTATCTGCCGGGCATTGCGCTCCAGCCCGGCATCGTGGCGACGAGCAACATCCAGGCCGCGCTCGACGGTGCCGACTGCGTGCTGGCGGTGACGCCGGCCCAGTCGCTGCGGACTACGCTGGCGGCAGCGAAGGACCAGATGCCGGCCGGTGTCCCGCTGGTTCTGTGTGCCAAGGGCATCGAAAGCGAGACCGGCGCCTTGCTGTCGGCGATCGTCGAAGAAATCCTGCCGCTAAATCCGGTTGCCGCTCTGTCGGGTCCGAGCTTCGCCACCGACGTCGCCCGCGGCCTGCCGACGGCCGTTGTGGTCGCTGCCCGCGACGAGGCATTGGCCGCCGATCTCGCCGCCCGCTTTTCCGCCGAAAACCTACGCTGCTATTCGAACGACGACCTGATCGGCGTCGAGATCGGCGGCGCCTTGAAGAACGTCTTCGCCATTGCCGCAGGTGCTGTCGCTGGCGCCGAGACCCGCGCCAGCGCCCAGGCCGCAATGGTGACGCGCAGCTCGACAA
>NZ_RZRV01000129.1:0-474 GCF_004023085.1 Mesorhizobium sp. M7A.F.Ca.US.010.02.1.1
CTTCGGCAATCTGTTCATTGCCACGGTCGCCTCGGTCTACGTCGTCGGCTGGCTGATGCTGATGGCCGGTGTCATCGAGATCATGCATGCCTTCGGTGTGAAGACATGGAGCCGGTTCTTCTATTGGCTGCTCAGCGGTCTTCTCTATGCAGTCGCCGGGTTCTTCGCCTTCTATAATCCGCTGCTGGCCTCGGCGGTGCTGACCTTCCTGCTGGCGGTCGCCCTTCTCGCTTCAGGCGTGCTCAGGGCCTGGGTCGGGTACAAGCACAGACCGGCCAAGGGTTGGGGCTGGCTCGTTGCGGCGGGCATCATCAGCGCGCTGGCAGGCCTGGTCATCGCCATGGGCTGGCCAGTCAACAGCGTATGGGTGCTGGGACTGTTTCTCGCTATCGACCTGATCTTCCAGGGCTGGGCCTTCATTGCAGTCGGCCTGGCGCTGAAGAAATAGGTTCTTGTTTTAGCATGATCTTGTCC
>NZ_RZRV01000130.1:0-473 GCF_004023085.1 Mesorhizobium sp. M7A.F.Ca.US.010.02.1.1
AAATGGAGAGAAAAACGATGTTCAGATACACAGCTCTTGCAGCGCTTTGCGTTGCGGCAAGTTCCGCTTCTGCCGGCGAACTCACGGCCCGTCAGGGTGGGACCGTCGATCTCGGCAACTTTCACGGCGTCGTCTACTACACCGAGGCCGATGACGGCTATCGGGTGGTCACCACGATGGCGGCGGGCGAAGAAAACCTGCCCGTGCGCTTCGTCGCGACCCTCACCGAAGGCCAGGCGATGGTGATCTCGGTCCCGGGCGAGTTGGCAAAACCCGGCCAGACGCTCGAAATCTCGCGCGCCAAAGGCAAGCTCGTCGTCGCGAAGGCGGAATCCACCCAGTAACGGGCGGAAAGTTGACGTCGCGACGCAACCGGGTAGTCTTGCGCTTGCTTTCCGCGCCTCCAACAACGCGAAGAGTCAATCGGCACCGCCATTGGGATGGCTATCGTCCCAACCTCGGAGAACGAGATG
>NZ_RZRV01000131.1:0-421 GCF_004023085.1 Mesorhizobium sp. M7A.F.Ca.US.010.02.1.1
CAGGAAAGCGGTGACGCACAGATTTGCGCACTGCTGGAGGCGATCATTGCGGACGTTAGTATCTTCCCACCAGCATCGAGCGCTCGCGTGGCGCTTTATAACGTTTTCACAAAATTCACGTCCTCAGCGACAGTAAAGATGCGCGATTGGGACCCGAACCCGGCTGATGGGCTCCCCCACTTCGACATCATGCGTACGCCGCTCGTTCACCGCCAAGCGCTCCTTCTCGTTGAGTTCGAGGGCTTCAGTGTCGTGGAGGCGGCCGAGGTGCTCGCCGTGTCGGAGAGGCAGCTTGCTGAGTTGTTGACACAAGCCAAGGAGGACATCTTTGGTTCTGCGGCCAATTCTACGCATATTAATCGCGACGGCACAGACAATCCGCGCACGGTCATTACTGCGCTCGAAGCCACGGCAATGGCTT
>NZ_RZRV01000132.1:0-404 GCF_004023085.1 Mesorhizobium sp. M7A.F.Ca.US.010.02.1.1
ATATCGCCGGTGTGAAACACACGCTGGTCGGGAAAATTGAGGTCGGTGCCGAAATGCTTTGCCGTTTCGGACGCCTGCCGCCAATAACCGTCTGCCAGGAAAGCGCTGCGGACGACGAGTTCGCCGACGCCTCCCTGTTCGACCGGCTGGCCATCTTCATCGACGACCAGGAGAGACTTGTCCGCGACTGGTCGCGGCGCCGGTACCGTGCCTGGCGCGAGCAACTCGCCCGGAGCTACCGAAGCCACCGCGATGTGACCGGCTTCGGTGGAAGAGAAGCGATGGCGCAAGGCACAGGACGTCGCGAAGTGATGGCGCCATTGCTCGACGTCCGAGGCAACGACCGTTTGACCCGCCAGCGCCACCAAGCGTACCGATGGATGCAGGCCCGAGCCCACGGACTA
>NZ_RZRV01000133.1:0-398 GCF_004023085.1 Mesorhizobium sp. M7A.F.Ca.US.010.02.1.1
CGGCTCGATCGTGTCGGCCGCAAATTCAGGATCGGCTGCCAGTTCCTGGCCTATCTTCTTGATGAGCTTGCGCGCCAGGTCCACGTCGGAATCATAGGTCACGCCGATCGTGATCTTGTCGATCACCCAGTCCCTGCTCATGTTCTGGACCGCCCCGAGCTCACCGAACGGGACGGTATAGATGGGGCCGCGATGATGACGCAGACGCACCGAACGCAGGCTGAAGGATTCGACCGTGCCTTTGTAGCTGCCGCTCTGGATGTATTCACCGACCCGGAAGGCGTCGTCCATCATGTAGAACACGCCGCTCAGCACGTCCTTGACCAGGGTCTGCGAGCCGAAGCCGATGGCGATGCCGAAGATGCCGGCGCCGGCAATCAGCGGGAGTATCTGCACCC
>NZ_RZRV01000134.1:0-385 GCF_004023085.1 Mesorhizobium sp. M7A.F.Ca.US.010.02.1.1
CCTCATACGGGGAATCGACGCCGGTGAAATTCTTGATTTCGCCATTCAACGCCCGCGCATAGAGACCCTTCGGATCGCGTCTGGCGCATTCCTCAAAGGGTGTATCGACAAACACCTCGACGAATTCACCGTTGGCCATCAACTCCCTGGCCATGCGCCGCTCCGCGCTGAAGGGCGAAATGAAGGAAACAATGACGATCAGCCCGGCATCGGCCATCAGGCGCGCCACTTCCGCAACGCGGCGAATGTTTTCGACGCGGTCGGCGTCGGTGAAGCCAAGATCGCGATTGAGGCCGTGGCGAACATTATCGCCATCCAGGATGTAGGTGTGGCGGCCGGTGGCGAACAGCTTCTTCTCGAAGAGGTTGGCGATGGTCGACTTGCC
>NZ_RZRV01000135.1:0-442 GCF_004023085.1 Mesorhizobium sp. M7A.F.Ca.US.010.02.1.1
TAGTCTCGTGGGCTCGGGGCCGATGATAATCCAGGAGTTTCAACAGGGCCAGTTTGTCCGCCTCTCGCCTAACCCGCACTTCCGCTCAGGCAAACCGGCTATGAGCGGCATGGTTTTCAATTTCTTCAGTACGGCCGATCCTATCGCACAGGGTCTCAAAAGCGGCAATCTCAACTTTGGCTTTGGCCTCACAGTTGCCCAGTGGGATGACCTCTCGAAAGATCCTCATATAGTTTGTATAGAATCGCGCACTGAGCAACGGAATTATTTGGCGTTCAACACCGTCTCCGGAAAAGGCGCGGGCAATACTAGGGCCCTGCAGGACCCCGCGTTTCGCGACGCTATCGGCTATGCGATCGACCAGAAAACGCTCGTTGATCGCGCCTTCCGGGGGCATGCCGACCCTGGCGTGGGACTGGTCATGCCGTCGGCAACTGAATAC
>NZ_RZRV01000136.1:0-437 GCF_004023085.1 Mesorhizobium sp. M7A.F.Ca.US.010.02.1.1
TTGCTGATGTGCCCCAAACAAAAATTATTGTTTTTTATCCCAAAGGTGGTGTCAGCCATATTCAAGAGCAACAAATGCTGACTCAGAAAGGGGAAAATGTTCATGTTGTTGGAATTGATGGAAACTTTGACCAAGCTCAAACAGCAGTAAAAGAAATGTTTAATAACAAAGTTTTACATGATCAACTTTTGAAAAATAATAAACAATTTTCGTCAGCAAATTCAATGAATATTGGACGTTTGATTCCCCAAGTTGCTTATTATATTTATGCTTACGCACAACTTGTCAAAACTGGTCAAATTACTGACGGAGAAGAAATTAATTTTTCAGTTCCAACAGGGAATTTTGGAAATATCTTAGCGGCTTATTATGCTAAAAAATTGGGCTTGCCCGTTCATCAGCTCATCTGTGCTTCAAATAAAAATAATGTACTGACA
>NZ_RZRV01000137.1:0-372 GCF_004023085.1 Mesorhizobium sp. M7A.F.Ca.US.010.02.1.1
CCATTTCCGCTTCGCTTTCAACGACACGATGCTGATCGGCGGCCGCAAGCAGCCGCTCCGGTCGGTCGACAATGTCCGCAAGGCGATTGACAACGGCTCGCGCAAGTTCCGCTCTCCTGCCGAACTCATCGAGGCTGTCATGGGCCAGTCGCTCGACGGCATGGCGACGGAGCTCGGTAGCCTTGGCGATGCGCTCGACGGCATCGAGGACCGCATCGTCTGCGATGCATGGCACAGTGAGCGGCAGGCTCTGGTCGATGCACGCCGGCAATTGGTGGTGATCCACCGGCAGATGGCGGCGCTGACCAGCCTGTTCCGTCATCTCGACCATTCGCATCGCAACGATTTGCCCGACACAATCAACGACATGGC